>NZ_JASGFM010000024.1:0-105287 GCF_047605565.1 Labrys sp. (in: a-proteobacteria) | reverse complement strand
ACCAAGGGCTCGATCACCTCGGTGCAGGCCATCTACGTGCCGGCCGACGACTTGACCGACCCGGCGCCCGCCACCTCCTTCGCCCATCTGGACGCCACGACCGTGCTGTCGCGCTCGATCGCTGAAAAGGGCATCTATCCGGCGGTCGACCCGCTCGACTCCACCTCGCGCATGCTCTCCCCGGCCGTGGTCGGCGAGGAACACTATGCGGTGGCTCGTTCGGTCCAGCAGATCCTGCAGCGCTACAAGTCTCTGCAGGACATCATCGCCATTCTCGGCATGGACGAACTGTCCGAAGAGGACAAGCTCACCGTGGCCCGCGCCCGCAAGGTCGAGCGCTTCCTGTCGCAGCCCTTCGACGTCGCCAAGGTGTTCACCGGCTCGGACGGCGTGCAGGTTCCGATCGAGGACACCGTCAAGGGCTTCAAGGGCATCGTGGAAGGCCAGTACGACTACCTGCCGGAAGCCGCCTTCTACATGGTCGGCACCATCGAGCAGGCCGTCGAAAAGGGCAAGCGCCTCGCCGCCGAGGCTGCGTAACAAGGCTAATGGGGGCGCCGCCAGGCGCCCCTCTTCTGGAAATCAAGGACCGCATCGATGGCCAGCTTCCAATTCGAACTCGTCACGCCTGAGAAGCTGCTGTTCTCCGGCCCTGTCGAATCCGTCGTCGTGCCGGGCAGCGAAGGCGATTTCGAGGTGCTGTCCCAGCACGCTCCGGTGATGTCGACCATCCGGCCCGGCATCATCGTGGTCAAGGAAACCGCCGGCGGCTCGTCTCGTCATCTGTTCGTGCGCGGCGGCTTCGCGGATGTCAATCCGCAGGGCCTCACCATCCTTGCCGAGCAGGCCGTTCCGATCGAGGAACTGACGCCCGATAAGCTGAGCCAGGAAATCGCCGCCGCCGAGGCTGCAGTCCAGGCCGCTGTCGACGATGCCGCCAAGGCCCTGGCCGATCTCAAGCTCGGCCAGATCAAGGAATTGCAGAAGGCGCTGAGCTGAGTTCGCTCATCCTTTCGTTCTGAAAAGCGCGCTTCGGCGCGCTTTTTGTTTTTGCGAGGGCGGAAAGCCACGATCGCAGCAAAGCGAAGATCGCACCATGCCCGGCATGGTGCGACGACATTCGCGCTTCGCTCAGCCGTTCAGCTGGATCGTGGTCAGCAGGGCCTTGGCGACTTCGGTCGTGACGCGGCGCTTGTAGCGCTCGTGGACCACCTGCCCGTTATGGAAGACCTTGTGCTCGACATAGACCATATGGCCATCCCAGCGCAGGACATTATCCGTTTCCGTCGTCTCGATGACATTAAGCCCTGGTACGAGTTGGCCTTCGGTCGACTTGTCGCGCATCCGGTTGTTCCTCCCGTCTGATTCCTGGAGCAAAGCGCGCTCATGACTGAGCGCTTATGTGCTCCAGCTCCTTGTTTTCAGGCCAATCCACCGGATTGGCTAGAGCGCCTTGGCGATTTTTTGTGATTCCGCAAATCGCGAACGCTTGGGCTCGTCGCACGCCAGCATGCCGCCTTCGCAGGAAAATGGAAAGGGGATCGACGCCGGTCTCCAGTTCCGATCGCCGCCAAGAATCGGCGTCGGCATGGCGATCGGCTCTTGACTGATTGAACGTTCAAAATATTGTATTGGCCATGGCCGCTCAACTCACCTCAACCAACCAACGCCCGATCCGTCTGCGTCGCGTCGACGCCGGAGATGTGCGGCGTCGGCAGTTGATCGAAGCGACCATCGAGGCGATCGGCGAACTCGGCTTCAATGCCACGACGATTGCGGAGATTGCCCGCCGCGCGGACGTCTCCACCGGCCTGGTCTCCTTCTATTTCGGGGACAAGGACGGGCTCCTGGAAGCGACCCTGCGTCATCTCGCCCGGCAGTTGTCGCGGGGGGCCGCAGCCCGCCTGCGCGACGCCACTACGCCGCGGGCTCGTGTCCAGGCGGTGATCGAGACGATGCTCGGGGTCAGCCAGTTCGAACGGCGCATCGGCACGGTCTGGCTGGCTTTCTGGGGACAGGTGCCGCATTCGCCGCGCTTTGCCCGGGTACAGCGGGCCTATCATCGCCGCATCGCGGGCAATCTCGCCCATGCGCTGCTGCCGGTGCTGCGGCCGGAGCCGGCGCGGGCGCTGGCCGAGACCATCGCCGCGATGATCGACGGGCTTTGGCTGCGCGCCACCCTTGCCAATGATCCGGATGGCCGCATGGCCAGGAGTGTGGCGACCGGCTTCGTCGACAGTCAGTTCATGCTGCTCGGCCTCAGCCGCTGAGGTCAGGCGCCGGGAGTTGGCGCCGAGGATTGGCCGGAGGCGAGGGCGCCGGCTTGCATTTGGAAGTTGAGTTCATATCGAAAAGCGGAAAACGGCTCCGAACAAGCGGCGGCCCTTCCAGGCGGGGAGTTTGAAAAATGCGCTACGGCGTTGTGAAGAACCATATCGGCGGCGCCTTCGTCGACGCCACCTCGGGCGAGACCTTCCCCTCGGTCGATCCGGCCACCGGCGAGACCATCGCCGAGGTCGAGCAGGCCGGCGATGCCGACATCGAGCGGGCGATCGAGGCGGCCAAGGCCGGCTTCAAGGTGTGGTCGCGCATGACGGGCGCCGAGCGCGGCCGCATCCTCAAGCGCACCGCCGACATCCTGCGCGAGAAGAATGCGGCGCTGGCCGAGATCGAGACGCGCGATACCGGCAAGCCGATCCAGGAAACCATCGCCGTCGACGTGCTGTCGGGCGCCGACTGCCTCGAATATTTCGCCGGCATCGCCGCCACCCTCACCGGTGAGCATGTCGATCTCGGCCCGTCTGCCTTCGGCTATACCCGCCGCGAGCCGCTCGGTGTCGTCGCCGGTATCGGCGCCTGGAACTACCCGATCCAGATCGCCTGCTGGAAATCCGCCCCGGCGCTCGCCTGTGGGAACGCCATGATCTTCAAGCCCTCCGAGGTGACGCCGCTGACCGCGCCCTATCTCGCCGAGGCCTTCAAGGAAGCCGGCCTGCCGGATGGCGTTTTCAACGTGGTGCAGGGCGATGCCCGCGTCGGCAAGGCACTGGTCGCCCATCCTGCCATCAAGAAGATCTCGCTGACGGGCGAGGCCGGCACCGGCCGCATCATCATGGCCAATGCCGCCAAGACGCTGAAGCATGTCACGCTCGAACTCGGCGGCAAGTCGCCCCTGATCGTGTTCGAGGACGCCAAGCTCGACAATGCCGTCTCCGGCGCCCTGCTCGGCAATTTCTATTCGGCCGGTGAGGTCTGCTCGAACGGCACGCGCGTCTTCGTGCACAAATCGGTGAAGGACGCCTTCCTCGCCAAGCTCAAGGCGCGGGTCGAGAAGATGGTGATCGGCGATCCCCTCGATCCCAACACCCATGTCGGTGCGCTCGTCAGCCAGGAGCACCTGGAAAAGGTGATGTCCTATGTCGAGAAGGGCAAGGCAGAAGGGGCGAAGCTGCTCACCGGAGGCCATCGCGTCACCACCGGTGCGCTCGCCAAGGGGGCCTTCGTCGCCCCCACCATCTTCGACGGCTGCCAGGACGACATGGCCATCGTGCGCGAGGAGATCTTCGGCCCGGTGATGACGGTGCTGAGCTTCGACGACGAGGACGAGGTCGTCGCCCGCGCCAACGACACCGAATATGGCCTGGCGGCCGGCGTGTTCACCAACGACCTTTCCCGCGGTCATCGCGTCATCGCCAATCTCGAGGCCGGCACCTGCTGGATCAACCAGTACAACGTCACGCCGATCGAGCTGCCCTTCGGCGGGGTGAAGCTCTCCGGCCTCGGGCGCGAGAATTCGCGCGCGGCGGTGGAGCACTACACCCAGATCAAGAGCGTCTACGTCGCCCTGGGCGACATCGAGGCGCCGTACTGAGCTCTGGGAACGCAGACGTCACAGCGACATGCCGGCATGTCCCGGCGTCCGCACCTGGAAACGCGACGATTGCAGGATGGGACGAGCGGACGAGACGTCCGCGCACCCTGGGATTGAACCATGACCGAAACATTCGACTATGTGATCGTTGGCGCCGGCTCGGCCGGCTGCGTGATGGCCAACCGCCTCACCGAGGATGGCACGCATCGCGTCAAGCTACTCGAGTTCGGCGGCAGTGACGGCTCGGTGTTCATCCAGATGCCGAGCGCGCTCTCCATCCCGATGAACTCGCCGCGCTATGACTGGCGCTACCATGCCGAGCCTGAGCCGGCGCTGGGAGGACGCAGCCTGCACACCCCGCGTGGCAAGGTGCTGGGCGGTTCCTCCTCGATCAACGGCATGGTCTATATCCGCGGCAATGCCCTGGACTACGATGCCTGGCAGGACGCAGGCGCGCGGGGCTGGAACTACGCCGGCGTGCTGCCCTATTTCCGCCGGGCGGAAGGGCGCGAGGAGGGCGGGGACGAATATCGCGGCGCCGACGGCCCGCTCAAGACTTCCTATGGCAAGCTCGCCAACCCGCTCTACCAGGCCTTCATCGATGCGGCCGTCGAAGCCGGCTATCCGGCCACCGATGATGTGAACGGCTATCAGCAGGAAGGCTTCGGCCGCATGGACATGACGGTCCATAAGGGCCGGCGCTGGTCCACGGCCAATGCCTATCTCAAGCCGGCGATGAAACGGGCCAATCTCTCGGTAGAGACGCATGCGCTGGCAAGCCGTATCCTGTTCGAGGGCAGGAAGGCGGTCGGCGTCGAATATTGGCAGGGCTCCGTGCTCAAGCGCGTGGTGGCGCGGCGGGAGGTGATCCTGGCGGCCGGGCCGATCAACGATCCCCAGCTGCTGAAGGCCTCGGGTGTGGGGCCGCAGGCCGAACTCAAGGGCTTCGGCATCGACATCGTGCACGATCTGCCCGGCGTCGGCGAGAATCTGCAGGACCATCTCGAATTCTATTTCCAGATGGCGAGCACGCAGCCGATCACCCTCTATTCCGTCACCAACCCGATCGCCAAGGGCATGGTCGGTGTGCAGTGGCTGCTGCGCAAGGACGGCCTCGGCGCCACCAACCATTTCGAGAGCTGCGGCTTCATCCGCTCGCGCGCCGGCATTCCCTACCCCGACATCCAGTATCACTTCCTGCCGATGGCGGTGAGCTACAACGGCAATTCGCTCGCTTCCGAGCATGGTTTCCAGGCCCATGTCGGGCCGATGCGCTCCAAGAGCCGCGGCCATATCCGCCTGAAATCGCGCGATGTGCGCGAGGCGCCGCTGATCCGCTTCAACTATATGAGCCACCCCGACGACTGGACGGAGATGCGGGCCTGCGTCAGGCTGACCCGCGAGATCTTCCAGCAGAAGGCCTTCGAGCCCTATCGCGGCCGCGAGATCTCGCCCGGCGCCGACGTCACCTCGGACGAGGCGATCGATGCCTTCATCGCCCAGCATGTCGAAAGCGCCTTCCACCCGTCCGGCACCTGCAAGATGGGCGACCCGGCCGATCCGATGACGGTGGTGGATTTCGAGACGAAGGTGGTGGGTCTGGAGAATCTGCGCATCGCCGATTCCTCGATCATCCCGCTGATCACCAACGGCAACCTCAACGCGCCCTCGATCATGATCGGCGAGAAGGCGTCCGACCACATCCTCGGCAAGCCGCTGCTGGCGCCCTCCAACGCGCCGGTCTATCAGGCCAAGGATTGGCAGACGAAGCAGCGATAGGCCAGCCGGGCATCACGGCGGCTGATGCAAAGCGCGGCAAAGGGCGCCGGGTCTTCAGCTCCGCCAAAGCCCGGGCGGGGACATGGCAGTTGGAACCATGGCTACTCGGGCTGGCCTGAAGACCAGCCCGACAGGGACTCCAAGCGTCAGGCTTCCTGGATCGCCGACAGCTTCCAGTCTTCACCCTTGCGCCGCACGAAGGTCCAGATCTCGGTCGTTTCGCTGGGCTCGTCCTTGCCTTCGACGATTGCGCCCGTGGTACGGTCGCGCAGGACGTCGACCGACTGGTAGCGGAAAGCGGCGCTGACATAGTCCTCATCGCCCTCGCGCCAGGCTTCGGCAATGTCGGCCTGGAGCAGGCGTGTGTCGCGCACATCGTTGCGGACGCCGCGCTTGGCGTTGTCGGCCAGTTCTTCGGAGAAGTAGGACACGATTTCAGGTGTCGTCAGGCGACGCAGGGCGGCGTGATCCTCCTTGGCGAAGGCATCCTGGACCTCAGTCAGCCGGTGCTCGAAGGTATCGAGATCGGCCTGCGTGGTCTCCAAGGCCTCGCCACGGGCAGGGCTGGCCGCCGCCGGGGACGACAGGCCGAAGAAACCGGTGCGGCCGCTCGTGGTCGGCTGCGCGTCGCGGTTGAAGCCCTGATTGCCCAGGCCCTGATTGCCCAAGCCCTGGTTGTCAAAGCCGAATCCGCGCGACATTTGCGGCCCACCTGCTGTCGCAGCGGCCGGCGTGCGGCGCGAACGCCACCAGGAGATCGCGAAGAAGGCGATCACGGCGATCAGGGCGGCCTGCAGCAGGAAACCGAGCATGCCGGCGAGGCCGCCGAAGCCATAGCCCAGCAGCGCGCCGATCAGGCCGCCGACCAAAAGGCCGCGCATCAGGCCGCCGGCGCCGCCGAACAGGCCGGGCCGCTGCTGCGCGGCGCCTTGCGCTAGCGGCGAAGCGGGCTGCGTCGCGCTCGGGCCGGGATTGGGGGTCATCGAACGCTGGACCGGGGCAGCCTGGTCCGGCGCCGTGCGGGTGGCCGGCACGGAATCATAGGTGCGCGCGCCACGGCTGCCGATGCTGCCGCCGCGGCGGGCCTCGGACAGATCCACCGCCGCCAGCGTAAACGCCAGGGACAGGGCGGTGACCAGGGAAAAGAGACGAGTCTTGCTGAAGCGCATGATCGGCAACCTATCTTGCTGTTGCCCGCTTCGATGTCTGCGAACGGGCCCTTTTTCAGCGGTCCGACATCACGTGCGCATCAAGCGCGACGTCAGAGGGGCCCGGCCCGCGTCCGGAATGTGGGGGCGTGGCGGGGGCGATGCAAGTGTATTTCCTGTAATCATTGCCGCCGGCACGGCGGCAGACCATCAAAACCGGCGCCACCGGGGGCAGTCGCTCTCGACCGCAGGGCAGAGCGGTCTATATGAAATCCCTCGCTTTTTACCCGCAAAGGCACTATGTCAGCGCCATCAGCTAGATAGCATCGACAGTGTGGGCGTGGGCCGTTCGGCTTGCGCAGCGGGAGAATTGGCCGAGAGACCTCGTTTCGGATCTGGCTTGACCATCTTCCATGAGGACTAGAACCGAGCCATGAAGTTTCTCGATCAAGCCAAGATCTACGTCAAAGCCGGCGATGGCGGTGGGGGCGCTGTGTCCTTCCGGCGCGAAAAATTCATCGAATTCGGCGGCCCCGACGGCGGCGACGGTGGCAAGGGTGGTTCGGTCGTGGCCGAATGCGTCGACCATCTCAACACGCTGATCGACTATCGCTACCAGCAGCATTTCAAGGCGCGCGTCGGTATGCATGGCATGGGCCGCAACCGCACTGGCGCCAATTCGCCCGACGTGGTGCTGAAGGTGCCGGTCGGCACCCAGATCTACGAGGAGGACGGCGAGACCATGATCGCCGACTTCACCGAGGTCGGCCAGCGCGCCCTGATCTGCAAGGGCGGCAATGGCGGCTTCGGCAACGCCTATTTCAAGACCTCGACCAACCAGGCGCCGCGCCGCGCCAATCCCGGCCTGCCGGGCGAGGAGAAGACGATCTGGTTGCGCCTCAAGCTGATCGCCGATGCGGGCCTGGTCGGCCTGCCCAATGCCGGCAAGTCGACCTTCCTGGCCACGGTGACGGCCGCCAAGCCCAAGATCGCCGACTATCCCTTCACCACGCTCTATCCTGGCCTCGGCGTCGTCCGGGTTGACGGGCGCGAATTCGTGCTCGCCGACATTCCCGGCCTGATCGAAGGCGCCCATGAGGGGCACGGCCTCGGCGACCGCTTCCTCGGTCATGTCGAGCGCTGCCGCGTGCTGCTGCATCTGGTCGACGGCACCTGCGAGCACGCCGGCAAGGCCTACAAGATCATCCGCAACGAGCTGGCCGCCTATGGCGGGGATCTGGCCACCAAGCCGGAGATCGTAGCGCTGTCGAAGACGGATTCGCTCTCGCCCGAACTGCTGAAGGAACAGGTGGCGCGGCTGAAGCGGGCGGCGAAGAAGACGCCGATCATCCTGTCATCCATCTCCGGTGCCGGCGTGCAGGAGGCCCTGCGCCAGCTTTTCGAGGTGATCGGTGCGGCCAAGGCCGCCGACGCCATCATCGAAAAACCGGTTTTGGAAAAGAACAATACCTGGCAACCCTGACCAGATCGCTGTGAACTTTTCGGCTCTGATCGGTGTTGAGTTGTCGGATGGGGGCAGGAGTTGAAGCAATGGCCTTGAGCAAGACGACAGTGCTGTCGCGCCTGTTGGCCGGAGCCTTCCTGGCGCTTGCGGCCCTGGTCGTGGCCATGCCCGCGCTTGCCGATACGCTGACGCCGAAGGCTGCGATCCGGGTGATGACGCAGGCCGGCTATTCCGGCATCGGCGGCGTGACCCATGACCTCAATTTCTATTACGCAGCTGCCGTCGACGCCAAGCATCGGCGCGTACGCGTGACCGTCGACGACCAGAGCGGCAAGATCGTCGCCGTGGTGCCGCTGCGGGGCAGTGGTGCGGCATTGCCGGCACGACAGGCCCTGAGGCCGATGCCTCCGCTGCAGCAGACGCAAATCAAGCCGGTGCCCCGCATCGTCCCGCTTACCGTGCCGCCCCCGGCGCTGCGAACGCCCGGAAGCTACGCCTACCCGCTCAATTCGAGGGGGCAGCTGACGCCGGGTTGGTGCCGCTACCGCCAGATCGCGCCGGGGTGCTGAGGAAGCACCCAACGCAAAGGGCGCCCCGGTTTCCCGGAGCGCCCTGACTTTCCATTCTATCCTGTTGGCTTAGGCGGCCTTGGCTTCAACCTGCCGGGGAGCCGATCCATTGATCGGGATCAGCCGGGGCTTCTTGGCCTCCGGGATCTCGCGGACAAGATCGACATGGAGCAGGCCGTTCTCGAGGCTGGCACCCGTCACCTGGACGTAATCGGCGAGCTGGAAGCGGCGCTCGAAAGCGCGGGCGGCGATACCCTGATGCAGGATCTCACCCTTGCTGGCTTCCTTGCTCTCGGACTTCTCGCCGCGAATGGTGAGGGAGTTTTCCTTCACTTCGATGGCGATGTCGCTCTCGGCGAAGCCGGCGACGGCAACCGAGATGCGGTAGGTGTTATCCGAGGTGCGCTCGATATTGTAGGGCGGGTAGGTGGTGGCCGAAGCATCGACGCCGGCGACCTGATCGAGCGCCGAGAACAGGCGGTCGAAACCAACGGTGGAACGGTAAAGGGGCGAAAAATCAAACTGACGCATGGCTATCCTCCTTTGAAGCGACAAGCCGTTGAAATGCTCCGCCATCTGGCCGGAGCTGACATGTGCATCCCGTCCGGGCCTGCACAAACCATGATTTGGTGCGGGTTTCGGCGGTTTCAAGGGGTGGGGGGCGATTCTTGATCGGGCTTGTCTTGAGCGTCCGATCGCGCAAGATGGCCTGGTTCCAGGCCGTTCTCCAGGTGAGTCATGCTGAAACTGCGCCCCAATTGCGAATGCTGCGACAGGGACCTGCCTCCCGATGCGCGTGACGCGATGATCTGCACTTTCGAGTGCACCTTCTGCGCCGATTGTGCGGCGAATGCCTTCGATGGCACCTGCCCCAATTGCGGCGGCGACCTCGTGCGCCGGCCGGTCCGTCCTGCCGCCCTGCTGGCCAAATATCCGCCTTCGACGGAGCGCGTATTGCGGGACGGCGACTGTCTTGCCAGGCGCGATGCGGCTTGAGCCGCCGGCGTCATTCGCCAGCCCGGCGACGATTTCGCCCCTGCACATCGGCGCGAAGCAGTCTATATGAGGCAGTGAGACCCCTGCAGGAAACATCCATGCTTCACGCCCATTCTTTCGTGCCGGCCCGCGAGGTCGAAGCCAAGTCCATTGCCGACAGTGTCGTGCTGACCTTCGAGGATCGCTGCCAGCGCCAGGGCGTGGTGCAGACGGTGGGTGGCCTCGATATCCTGGTTGACCTCGCCGAGGTGCCAGCGCTTGCCCATGGCGATGCCTATCGGCTGGAGGACGGCCGGCTGATCGAGATCGTGGCCGAGGCCGAGCCCCTGCTCGAGATCAAGGGCCGCGACCCCCTGCACCTGATGCGTCTGGCCTGGCATCTCGGCGACCGCCACCGCGAAACCGAGATCGGGGCGAAATGGCTGCGCATCCGCCAGGATGCCGCGATCGCCGAAGTCCTCAAGGGGCTCGGCGCCAAGGTCGTGGCGATCGAAGGGCCGTTCCAGCCGGAGGGCGGGGATCACAGCCACGACGCGCATGGACACGATCATGGCCATCATCACGGCCATGATCACAAGCACGACCATCATCATCACCATGATCACGGGCATGAGCATGGTCACGACCATGACCACCATCACCATGACCATGGTGATGCTTGCGGTTGTGGGCACGACCATGAGCACGGGCATCACGGCAAGCACGGCCACGACTGAGCGGCGAGCGGGCTACGGCCGGGAGTATGGCGCCGGAAAGCGAGCGCCATTTTCGGAAAATGGGATGCGACGGCAGGATTTGCAGCACCGGATCCGCTTCCGGACCCGGTGCTTTGAGCGATCAGCCTGTCGCAGCTCGGTCTACCAGCGATGCCAGGCGTGCCTGTAATAGGGGCGATGCCAGCCGTAACCGCCGCCCCAGCCGTAATAGTAGACGGGGCGGCTCCAGCCATAGCTGTAGACCGGATATTGCGGCACGCAGCGCCCCCAGATGTTGGGACGCCAGCCAGGGCCGCAGCCCCAGGCCACCTGCTGCACCAAGGGCGCGGAGGCCGGGTTGGAGGCAGCCAGCGGCATGGCCGAGGCGCCTGTGGTCGTGGCGGCCAGGCCGGGCAGGCCGAGCGTGGCGATGGCGGCGATTTGAATGATACGCTTCATGATGGAACTCCACCGGATACTGCTTGCGGAAGGCCGGCGTGGCCTCCTGCGAGCTTGAACGCAGTCCGCAGGGAAATCCGTCGCTATTGAGCGGATTTCTTCGGCGGTGGCGGCGGCGCGTGGATATAGCGGCTCAGCCCTTCGGCCAGGATGGCGCGATCGGCCGGCGAACTCGTGGCCGCGAATTCGACGATGCGCTGTTCGAGTCCGGCCCGCATGGCGGAATCGGCGATGCGGGCGCGTTCCAGGGCCGCAAGCAGGGCCGGAGCATCCAGTGTCGGTTGCCGCAATAGGGCGGCGGCATCGCGCCGAGCCTGCTGTCCGTCGAGGATTGTCTGCCGCGCCTGATGGCGCGCCTCGCGCAGGGTCTTGTAGAAGGCATCGCGTTCCGGCGCCGGAAGCTGGTTGCCCAGGGCCTGCAGCGAGGCACGCGGGACGGATCTGCGCGCCTCGAACCAGACGATGCCGCCGGCGATCGCCCCGGCCAGGAAAATGTTGAGGGCGATCGAGACGATGAGGGGGACGCGCGCGCCGGCCATGATCACGATCCTTCCTCGCTGATCTCGGTATCAGGCCCGGCGTCTCCGAAAGCCGTGACCGTCGCGCCCAGACCGAGATGCTCTGTCCTTGTCGGCGCATCGAGCAGGGCGATTGCCAGGGTTCCCGCCAGGGCGCCGGCAAGACCGGCGCCTGCGAGGCCGAGGCCGAGCCACCAGCGGCGGGTCCGGCGGCGGGGAGCGAGGCTGGCGGTTCCGGCCGCCACGACCCGTGCATGAAGATCGGCGGTTGGGGACGGGACCGCATAGCGATCCAGCATGGCGTCGAGTTGGGCGGCAGCCTGCAGGATGGCCTGCCCCTCGGCGCTCGACGCAAAGGCCATGGCTGCAGCCCGTTCGGCTTCCGGCCAGTGCTGCAGGCGGCTGCCATGGCTGTCGGCAAGGGCGGCAAAACGCCTGGCATCCATTGGTGTGGGTCGGTCAGGCATGGGAGCCGCTCCCTGACAGCAGGGCTTCAAGCTTGTCCGAACGGGACCGGCGGACGGGTGCTGCGAGGCGCTGCGGGAGGCCGGCGGCTGTCCGGGCTTGGGGAGTGGGAGCGGCTGCATTGCCCTGTCCTGCAGCCTGGAGGCGGATGCAGCCATGTTCCTCGATGCCGCGCAGCGCCAGGTCGAGGCGGCCGGCCCGTGCGAGAATATGCCGGCCCTGCGGTGTCAGCGCGAAGGCGCGCCCGGCGCTACGCTCGGATGCGGGCCAGGTCTCCATCACCGCGCCATAGGCGGCGGCGAGGGCCGCAAAACGCTCTGCACTCATCGCGAAGGGAGCTTCAGTCATGGTCGGCCTTCCTGATCAGGAGCGATTGCAGAGAACGGCGTCCGCGGGCAAGCAGGCTCTCCAGCGCCTCGACGCTGATTTCCATGGCCGCGGCGGCCTCGATATTGGACATCGCCTGATAGTAGGTCAGGACGATGGCTTCCCGCTGCCGCGGAGCAATGGCCTGCAAGGCTCGCTCGACATGGTCGCCGGCCTCCTCGATCCCGCTGGTCGCCGGATGGTCCACAGGGGCGGCCAATTCGGGTAGATCGAGGCCTGTCCACTCCCTGCGGCGGCGCAGGCGGTCATAGCAGAGATTGAGCACGACACGATGGATCCAGGTGTCGAATCGGGCTGCGCCGGGCCGCCAGCGCGCCGCATTGCGCCAGATCCGCAGGAAGGTCTCCTGCGCGACATCCTCGGCCTCAGCGGCATCGCCCAGCATGCGGCGCGCCAAAGCGAGCAGCCGGGGCAGCTTGCGCGAGACCAGGGCCTGCATGGCGGCATCGTCGCCCGAACCGATCCGGCGCACCAACTCCTCGTCTGGATCGGACACCATGGCCAGGCGCACTCCCGGGACTCATCGAGGGCCATGGTCCAGCATCATTGCGCCGGTTTGGCAGCCGATTTGTGGCCCGGCAGTTCCTCGCGGGCGAGCGCGCCGTCCTTGTTGGCATCGAGCCGGGCAAAACGCTTGGCGAAGAAGGCGTCGAGTTCGGCCTTGTCGAGGAAGCCGTCCTTGTTGGTATCGAGGCGAACGAAGGATTTGGCCGGGTCGGTCTTGGCGTTCCGTTTGGTCTGGAAGGCGCTCCATTCCGCCAGGCTGATCTTACCGTTGCCATCGGTATCCGCCTTCATCAGGGCCTTCTCGCGGCGGGCCTGGAATTCGGCAAGGCTGAGTCCGACCTTGGCCGGTGCGTTGGATTGTGAAGGGGCCTGAGGATCGGGGGCCTGGGGAGTGGGGGCCTGGGCGGCCGGGGTCTCGGACGGCGCCGGTTGCGTCGTCTGTGCCATAGCGGCTGCGGCCGGCAAGGCCAGCATCAAGGCAAGGATCGAACGGCCGATCATGGGCATCTCCTGGGACAGATCGCGCGGATAGCAGCGCGAGGGACGCCATTTGAACGGCGGGGCCAGGAAAATCCGTCGGTCGGGCGGCAAAGAAGTTTGCGGTCCGAAACACCTTGCGATCTGACGGAGACAAGCCGTCTCGCAAGGGCGTGTTGCGACAGGTGGGCGTTCAGTGCCGGCCGTCGAGATCGCGAATGGCTGCCGCCCGCGCTGCCGGATCCCCGGCCAGGAGATGCACGTGGACTTCGCAGGCGCCGGCCCCGGCTGCTGCCGCGAGCATGGCGAGGAGATCGTCGCCGCCTTGGCCGGCCTCACCGATCCACACACAGGCACCGCCTGCATCGACCGCGATCAGGACGGCATCGACATAGTCGGGGCATTGGGCGATCGGATAGACCGAGACCAGATAGGAACGGCCTGAAATGCCGACCCAGCGGCGGAAGCGCGATGCCGCCGCCGGCGCATCGCGGCCCAAGGCGGCCAGCGTCGTGCACAGGCGGTGATCGGGCGACGATGAACGAGAACGAATCGCGATCTGTGTCATGGAACAAATCTAGAACATTGCCTGCCGTGGCGTCAAGCGATTCGGGTTTGTTCCGGCGCCAGGGGATCGCGGGCCTCGGCAAGCAGCCGGTCCGACGCCGTCTCGATGTCGTCGACCAGGCGCTCGAAGAAGACCGTCTTGTCCTGGCCGGCCGGTATGGCCGGCAGGATTTCCATCACCAGCCTGCCAGGCTGGCGGATGAACTGGCGCCGCGGCCAGAAATGCCCGGAATTGAGGGCAACCGGGACGCAGGGAACGTCGAACTCGCTGTAGAGATAGACCACGCCATATTTGTAAGCCGGCTCGGCGGCGGGCGTCCGGCGGGTCCCCTCGGGGAAGATCACGATCTGCCGGCCCCGGGCGAGTTCGCGCTCACCATCCGCCTTCATCTGCTTCATCGCCTTGGAGCGGGCGCCGCGGTTGACGGCGATCATCTGCGCCTTGGCGGCGAGCCAGCCGAAGACGGGCAGCCACATCAGTTCGCGCTTGAGCACGTAGCAGGGATCCTCGCAGACGAGGAACATGGCGAAGATGTCCCAGGTCGACTGGTGCTTGGCGGCGACCAGAACCGGCCCGGGCGGCAGGTTCTCCCGCCCGCGAATCTCGCAGGTGATGCCGGCGATGTGGCGCATCAGGAAGATATTCACCCGCGCCCAGTTCTTCACGATCCAGAGCAGTGCAGCGCGCGGCATCAGCAATGTCGGCAGCGCCAGGATCATCCACAGGACGATGTTGACATAGAAGGCCAGGTTGAACAGGAGCGAGCGCAATACGAGCATGAACTGGATCATTCGAGGGATGCTGGTGCGGCTATAGCAGAATTGACGGCGGATGCCTCCCTCTTCATTGCCGGTCGACCAGGGACTGTCATCTTCGGGGGAGGAGGAGCAAACTTTGTTGCCCGAGGCAAATGTCTCTTGTTTGGCGGAACTCTCGCGCGCGACTTTTGCGACCAGGGGAATGGCAGTTGTCGCGGTACGGCGGGCTATTTCAGTGTTGCTATGATCGTGTCGACGTCCATGCAATCCTGCGTTGATGGGTTTTGTCCGGCGCGCTCGTCGATCGCCATCGCCGCATCGTGTGCCTTCCGGACCCGGGCGACCATCGCCGGCGACTGATCCTTCATCAGCATGTCGGAGGTGAGATCCGTCACCTGCATGGCGCGCCTGTTGAGTTCAAGCTTGGTGCAGCTTCCGGCCGCCGGAGCATCCTTATCATCCTCGTCCGTGGGCAACATGTTCGCCGCCGCAGCGGCTGCCAATTGGACCGTGGAAACGGCGAGATCGCAGGCCGGAGCGAACTCGGCGGCCTTGTCCTCGCGATAGATGCACTCGAAATTGTACGCCTTGGCGTTCGCGATCGTGAACACATAGCGTTTGATTTGCGGGCGCTCCTTGCCAAAAGGCATTCGAGCGTTCTGGAAGACCATGTCGATGGCGGGCTGTCCGAGCATCTTGGTCATGGATGAGGATTTGAGCTTGATCAAAGGCAGATTCGCGATCGCCTTCGTGAAGGCATCCGTAATTTCCTGACGTGTCTTCTCGCTCACTTCCTTGAAATCTCCCAAATCACGCGGGCCGAGAAAGGTGATGATGACGTCACCGTTCGCCGGCGAAGATGCGGTCACGCCCGTCACATCGCCGGTTCCGTCGGCGAACTCGCGATCCAGCGCGAAATTCAAGGGATAGTTAAAGGTATAGGAGCCATCGACGGATTGGAAAGTCCGGGCGTCTTGTGAGGCGGCAGCGGTCGGCAAGGCCGCCGCCAGCGCCAGTAAATAGCCGGCTCGTGCAAGAAATGACATAATCTATCTTCTGTGAGTTTCTACGGGACTGTTTTGCTGCGGAAATCCCGATCAAGGATGCACTTCTACCTCTGAGCTTTGCGATGCGAGGACAGGACGGCTCTATCCTGCTCTCGCAATATCCCTCACTCGGCCCGCGCCTGCACCCTCTCCGCCGTGGCCCGTTCCATCCGGAGCTGGAAGGTGGCGCCTGCATATTTCACATATTCCGACAGCAGCAGGCGGATGCTGGCCGGATCGGACCACCAGGAATCGAGCCTAAGATTCTGCGAGATCACGGGATAGGCGATCAGCGTGGTATCCGGCAGCACCCGGCGCAATTCCAGCAGCGAACGCGGCATATGGTAGTTCGAGGTCACCACGATGATCGACTTGAACTGCTTGTCGCGCACCCAACGTGCCGTTTCCAGGGCGTTGCCGAGGGTATTGAGGGCATTGCGGTCGATATCCACGCAGCAGTCGAGCACCTCGACGCCGCCGGCACTATGTCCGGCCAGCGCCTGCTGGCTGGTGGCCTTGTTGACGCCGGTGATGAGAAGCCGCTTGGCACGGCCTTGGTTGAGCAGGTCGAAGGCCTCGCTGATGCGGTCGGCGCCGCCGGTGAGGGCAATGATGCCGTCGGCCCTCACCGCCGGGCTGGGCGTCTGGTTCTGCAGGCTCGAGACGAAATAGGCGAAATCCGTCACCACGGCCGCGGTGAAGAACAGCAGGCAGGCGCCGGTGATTTCCATGACCCAGCGCAGCCAACGGCGCGGCCGCCTCGGCGGGTGCTCCGCCTGGGAGGGGGAAGCGATGCCATCGATCGTCGAGGCCTGCCGCATCGGACGCGCCCATGTCAGCCGATCGAATCTGGCCAGCCTGCGAAAACTGGCCAATCCGCCATATCCGAAATTCTTACGGATGGTTTGGGCGAAAATGGGGTCGGCGGGGCGGGTGTGTAGCGGAATGGGCGCAGAGCCCTGCCAGACGCTCATGGATGACCCCTATATGTGGCCTCGCAGCACACGGTGAACCGTCATGCGCGATGTGACGCCGGTGATGATGGCAATGAGCACGACTGCCGCGGCAATGGCGGCATAGCCGCGCCAGTCCATGTTGAAGGAGCCGAACAGGGCTTCCATCTGGTCGCCCGCCGCCGTGGCCGTGAAGCGCGAGGCCAGCATATGGGCAAAGAGGAAGGTCAGCGCCGCCGCGCCGCCGCCGATGAGCCCGCCCTTGAGACCGAGCCAGAGGAAATGGCGCTGGAATTCGTTGGCGATGAAGCTGTCATGCGCGCCGACGAAGTGCAGCACCTCCACCACGTCCTTGTTGCCGGCCATGGCGCCGCGGGTGGCGAATACCACCGACAGTGCCGTGGCGACGACCATCAGCACGAGGATGGCCAGGCCCGCCAGCACCATGGCACGCGCCATGGCCGCCAGGCGTGCGATCCAGAAGCGGTGATCGTCGAGGCTGGCGCCGGCCACGGTTTCGGCCAGCGTCTTCTTCAGGGTGGCGAAGTCGGGCAGGCTGCCCGGCGTGATCTTCACCACGATCAGGCGCGGGATCGGCAGGTCGCCCATGTCGAGGCCCTCGCCGAGCCAGGGCACCAGCATGCGCTCGGTCTCCTCGCGCGAATAGACCTGCACGTCGCTGATCCCATCGGTGGCGCGGGCGGCGACGACGGCCTTGGCGATCTCGGCCTCGACGTCGCGCCCCTCCACCGGGCGGACTTGGATGGTGACCTCGCGCGCGATCTGCGAACCCCAATCGGCGGCCGCGCCGGCAATCAGCAGCACGCCGCCGGCCGTAAGGGCGACCAGGAAGGTCATGATGGCCACCACGGCCATCAGCGAGCGCCCTGCGATCGAACCCGACGGCACGATCGGGGCAGCCGGGCGGATCAGCGTCTCGGCGCGCCGGCCGGCAGGCTGGCTTCTGTCGTTCACGACCATGACGCGGGCTCCTGGACCGTGACATGGCCATCCTCGAGGCGCAGGCGCCGGGCGGGGAAGAGTTCCATCAGGCTTTCGTCATGGGTGGCGATCACCACCGAGGTGCCGGAACGATTGAGTTCGATGAACAGGCGCAGCAGGCGCCGCGCCAGGGCCGGATCGACATTGCCGGTCGGCTCGTCCGCCAGCAGCAATTCGGGGCGTACGATCAGGGCGCGGGCGATGGCGGCGCGCTGCTTCTCACCGCCGGACAATACGGGCGGCAGCACATGCATGCGCTCGCCCAGCCCGACCCAATGCAGCAATTCGACCACTTCGGCCCGGTAGCGCGCCTCGTCCTGGCCCTGTACGCGCAGGGGCAGGGCGATGTTCTCATAGGTGGTGAGGTGGTCGAGCAGGCGGAAATCCTGGAAGACGATGCCGATGCGCCGCCGCGTCTCGGCGAGGGCGTGCTTGGAGAGGGTCGACACCTCCTGGTCGAAGGTGTGGATGAGGCCACGGGTCGGCTTGAGGGTGAGAAAGAGCAGGCGCAGCAGCGTGGTCTTGCCTGCGCCGGAGGGACCGGTGAGGAACTGGAAGGAATTGGCGGGCAGGTCGAAACTGACGTCGCGCAGCACTTCCGGGCCCATCCCGTAGCGCAATCCCACATTCTCGAACCGAACCAAGACAGAATCTCCCCAAGACGGCCCCGACCGCCTCGGCTGCACTGTGCCGGGAGGGCGTTAACGAGGTGTTAACGTTAACGAAATGACAACGAATTTAACCTTCGGAAGATCTCCCTTTTCGCAGGCAGGAGGGAAGAGCTCTGCCCGACCGGCGATCCGGCGGCTGTGGGTTGGCGGCGGGCGGCACTGCAACGCCATTGTCGCCGATACCCTCCTGCGGCTATGGTGCCGGCAGAAATGAGGAGTTCGATGGCCACGTCGCGTAATATCAAAGTCCTGTTCGATGCCGAGACGATTGCCAAGCGCAACGCGTCGCTGGTGCAGGAGATCAAGGCCCGCAATCTCGAGAATCTGCTCGTGGTCGCGGTGCTGAAAGGTTCCTTCGTGTTTGCGGCCGACCTCCTGCGCGCCATGCACAAGGCCGGCATGGCGCCGGAAGTGGAGTTCGTGCATCTGTCGAGCTATCGGGAGGCGACCGTATCGACCGGCACGGTGAACATTCTCCATGACGTGGAGAGCGACGTGCGCGGGCGCAACATCCTCCTGGTCGACGACATTCTCGAATCGGGACGCACCCTGGCCTTCGCCAAGGACCTGCTCGCGGCGCGCGGCGCCAAGCAGGTGCTGAGCTGCGTGCTCCTCGACAAGCCGGGCAAGAGCGCCGTCAACATCAAAGCCGATTTCATCGGCTTCGAGTGCCCCGACGTCTTCGTGGTCGGCTATGGCATGGACGTCGCCCATTCCTATCGCCAGCTGCCCTTCGTCGGCGTGGTCGAGTAGAAGTGCCTTGATCCTGCCTTGCCACGCAGGCAGGAGCGTTTTGCGTTGGCAGCATCGCCAGGAGTCGCAAAGACGCGTCGAACCAAAGAGGCAGCGCAAAGCAGCGTTGCCGTCTAAACGCGCTTTGCTCTAGAAGCCGGCGGCATGCAGGCCTCGGAGGAGATATGGCTGGTATCCTGGGCGCGCACAGCGCCCGTTTCCTGTTTCGTGACGATAAGGGCAGCATCGACCGGCAGACCTGGTGGCGCGCCATGGCGGTGCTGGCCGTGGTCCTGGGGGCGCTGGTGGCGGCGGCCTACGGGCTCAATCATGTCCTGCCGCGCAATCCCGCGGCGGCCGAAGCCCTGGTCGACGAAGTTGCCCGCGAGCATACCCGGCTGATGACGGCGCCCTATTACCTGTCGCTTTTTGCGGTCGACGTCATCTATCTGGTGATGGTGCTGGTCTCGGTCTGCATCTATTTCGTCGGCGCCAAGCGCTACAACGACCTGGGACGGCCGGCGCAACTGGCGCTCATCCTGCCCGCTGCCATCTATTTCCAGATCTTCTCGCCGATCCTCAGCGACCAACTGTTGCCGGTCTATGGACGCTGGATCGTAACCCTCGCCATGCTCGCCGTGCTCGTCTGGCAAATCTATGAGCTTGGCTTCAGGAAAGGCCGCCTCTAGGCTACCCCGATGGGCCGGTCTTCCGACCGGCCATCCCTTGTCGGCCTGGCACGACTTCGGGATTGGTTGACGTTACGTCAATCTGATTGCCTAGCCTGACCTGTTCACCTTGCATTCAGATCATACTGCTAGACATTGAGTATTGAAATTGAGGGAGGGAGCTATGAAACTATCCCTGAAGCTGTTTGTTGCAGCTGGCCTGACCGCCGGAAGCATGGTGTTTGCTCCGCAGGTTGCTTCGGCAATGCCGATGGCACCATCCGCGCAATCACAGGCCGACAACGGGCTCGTCCAGCAAATTCGCCGTTTGTGCCCCTATGGGATGCACCGCTCCCCCTATGGCTGCGTCCCCGATCGCGGCTACCGGCGTGGTTGGCGCGATGACGGTGGCTGGCGCTATCGGGAACGTCCCCGCCGGTATTACCGCGATTATCGCGAATATTGAGGTGGGAATGACGCTGTGCCGAACGATCCCGGCACAGTCGGTTGCCCGGACGCGCTTGGTATCGCTCGCGTAGAAACATCGACCCCACGGTTCACCGAACCGTGGGGTTTTTGCATGGCAGATGGGGATGGCGATGCCGATGCGTCATCCGCATGGCTGTCCGGACACCGCGCTCAACGCGGCAGGAAATCCCTGATCGCCGCTGCGATCTCCGTCGCATGCGTCTCCAGCGCGAAGTGCCCCGTGTCGAAGAAACGGATGACGGCGTCTGGGATGTCGCGCTTGAAGGCTTCGGCGCCGGGCGGCAGGAAGAAGGGATCGTGCTTGCCCCATACCGCCAGCAAAGGCGGCCGGTGTGCGCGGAAATAGGCCTGGAAGGTCGGATAGAGTGCGACATTGCTCTTATAGTCGCCGAACAGATCGAGCTGGATCGCCTCTGATTCAGGGCGGGCCAGGTAGAAATTGTCCAGCGAGTAGCCGTCAGGCGAGACCGTGTGCGTATCCGGCACGCCATGGGTATATTGCCAGATCGTCGCCTCCGGCCTGAGAAGAGCCTTCAGCGCCTGCCGGTTGGCCTCCGACGCATCCTCCCAATAGGCGCGGATCGGGTTCCAGCCCTCGCTCAGCCCTTCTTCATAGGCGTTGCCGTTTTGCGTGATGATCGCCGTGATGCGTTCGGGATGCCTCAAGGCGAGGCGAAATCCCGTCGGAGCGCCATAGTCGAACACGTAGATGGCATAGCGGTCGAGGCCGACGATCTCGGTGAACCGGTCGATCACGGCGGCGATCGCTTCGAAACTATGGCCGCTCGCGGGCAGGCCCGACTGGCCGAAGCCTGGCAGATCCGGTGCAACGATATGAAAACGATCGGCCAGAAGCGGTATCAGGTCGCGAAACATATGGCTCGAACTCGGAAAGCCATGCAGCAGCAGGAGTTTGGGTGCCTGCGGTGATCCCGCCTCCCGGTAGAAGATCTTGAGCCCGTCCACGTCCGCGGTGCGGTAGGTAATGATCGTCATGGCTCTCTCCTGTCTGTTATAACCTGATGGATCGGTATTTTTGGGTTACGCCACGGTCGTGGCGGCTGGGAATGCGCGGTCCACTCGGCACCTTCGGCTCGCGCATGGCTTTGTTCGTCGGGGGCGGGTCAGGGCTTGGCTTCACGCCAAGGCCGCTTCGCGGATCGCCTCCTGAATGATGGCGAGGACCACATCCGGTGCCGTTACCATCGGCGTGTGATCGACCGGGTGAGCATGGATGCGTGCCTGCATGCGTCTCGCCATGAAGTGCTGATTGTCGGCGAAGATCATGCGGTCCTGTTCCGCGACCAGGAACCAGGCCGGTACCTGCTTCCAGGCCGGGCGACCGACCGGAGCCGTAATGCAGGCCAGCGAGATCGGCCGTTGCACGGCGGTGAGCAGCGCCAGTTCGCCGGCCGTTGCTCCTGGTGCAAACGCGGTGGAGACGGCTTCTGGCGGCAGATAGATCAAGCCGTGGCCGTCCGGGGCAAGTGTCGGCGCCTCGGGATGCGGCCGGCCGCGATAGAAGACATCTGCAACCGTCTCGCCCTCGTCCGGTGCCAGGGCGGCCACATAGACCAGCGACGCGACCTTCCTGCTTTGCATGGCGGCGATGACGGCGCCGGCATAGGCATGACCGACCAGAACGACCGGGCCAGGCATGCGCTCCAACGTGCGCTCGAGCGCTGCCACGTCGTCGGCGAAGGAGGTCAGCGGCAGCGGCGCCGCAACCGTGCCGTACCCTTCCTCGGCGAGGGGACGGATGATTTTTGCCCAACTCGTGCCATCGGCCCAGGCGCCATGGACGAGAACAACGCTGACAGGCTTGCGGGGCATCGACGTTCTCCTCTATGGCATATTTAGAGTAACTGTCTTGATGGATATAAAATGGTTACTTCAGCTTATCGTAACTTGTCAAGCCTTGTTGAACAGGTTATTTGAGGGATGGACAGATGCTTGGCGCCGGCCAGGATGCCGGCCGCAATGGGAGTATGTGATGGATGTGCGTTCCCCCGCCCTTTTCGTCGCTGACGCCGAGGGGCTGGATTTCCTCAATTCCGTGGCGACGCCGGTCGACACGCCGGTCGACTGGATCGACAACGGGGACGGCCTGCTAGATTGGCTGGAGCAGGCGCGGTTGCTGCCGCCGGACATTGCCGAGTCCGTGCGGGCGCAAGCTCTGCCCGAGGAACTCGACAGGGTGGCCGGCCAGGCCAGGGCCTTGCGTGAATGGTTCAGGGGCTTCGTGCGAAAGCATCGGGGCAGGCCGCTTGCAGCCGACGCCGTAAGCGAACTGGAGCCGCTCAATCGCCTGCTTGAGCGCAATGAAGGCTTTCATCGGATCGCGCCCAGGCGAGATGAGGGTCATGAGGGGCTGGAGTTCCAGGCCTTGCGCAAATGGCGCTCCCCCGAGGCCCTGCTTCAGCCTCTCGCCGAAGCCATGGGGCGCTTCGTCTGCACGGAGGACTTTTCAAACGTGAAGGCTTGCGAGGGCGCGTCCTGTACGCTTGTGTTCGCGGATCATACACGCGGGCATCGGCGGCGATGGTGCAGCATGGCGCTCTGCGGCAACCGGGCCAAGCAGGCCGCCCATCGGCACCGGCTCAAGGCGGAGCAGCCTTGAATCGTCGGCTACGGCGATGTGTTCCTCGCCGAGCGATCGGAAGGGCCGCAGCATAGCGGCCCTGCCCAGTAAAGCGCGTTCAGCTGTACGCACCCGTTGGTCCCGGCTCTCGAGCCGGTGTTGCCATGCCGGTCGCACCGGACCGGCATGGCAGACCCGGGATCAGAACAGACCTTCGATCTGGCCCTTGGTGTCGAGACGGATGAACTCCGCCGAGGGCACGCGGGGCAGGCCCGGCATGGTCATGATCTCGCCGCAGACCACCACCAGGAAGCCTGCGCCGGCCGACAGGCGCACTTCACGGATCGGCACGACGTGGTCGACCGGCGCGCCGCGATGGTTCGGATCGGTCGAGAAGGAATATTGCGTCTTGGCCACGCAGATCGGCAGATGGCCAAAGCCGGCAGCCTCGATGTCCCTGAACTGGTCGCGGACCTTCTGGTCGGCGATGATATCGGCGGCGCGATAGATCTCCTTGGCGATCAGCTTCATCTTGTCCCAGAGCGGCATCTCGTCCGGGTAGAGGGTGCGGAAGCCGCGGCCGTCGAGCGGATGCGGTGCCTCGGCCAGCGCGACCACGCGGCGGGCGAGTTCCTCGGTGCCCTTCGAACCCTCGGCCCAATGGCTGCAGACCACGGCGTCGACGCCGAACTGCTCCTTGCAGACCTGGGCGATGAGCTCATGCTCGGCCGGCGTGTCGGCAATGAAGTGGTTGATGCCGACGATGGCGGAGACACCGAACTTGCGCACGTTCTCGACATGGCGGCCGAGATTGGCCAGGCCCTTGCGCAAGGCTTCCAGATTCTCCTTGCCGAGCTGGTCCTTCGGCACGCCGCCATGCATCTTGAGGGCGCGCACGGTGGCGACGATCACCACGGCTGCCGGGGTGAGGCCCGCCTTGCGGCACTTGATGTCGAAGAACTTCTCGGCACCGAGGTCGGCGCCGAAGCCGGCTTCCGTCACCACGTAGTCGGCGAGCTTGAGGCCGGCGCGGGTCGCGGTCACCGAGTTGCAGCCATGGGCGATGTTGGCGAAGGGGCCGCCATGCACGAAGGCGGGGTTGCCTTCCAGCGTCTGCACCAGATTGGGCTTCAGGGCGTCCTTGAGCAGCACCGTCATGGCGCTGGAAGCCTTGATGTCGGCGGCGGTGATCGCCTTCTTGTCGCGGGTATAGCCGATGATCATCTTGCCGAGGCGTTCCTCGAGATCGGCGAGGTCCTTGGCGAGGCAGAACACGGCCATGACTTCGGAAGCCACGGTGATGTCGAAGCCGTCTTCGCGCGGGAAGCCGTTGGAGACGCCGCCGAGCGAGGAGTTGATGGCGCGCAGCGAGCGGTCGTTCATATCGAGGACGCGGCGCCAGGTGACGCGGCGGGTGTCGATGCCGAGCGCATTGCCCCAATAGATGTGGTTGTCGATCATCGCCGACAACAGGTTATGCGCCGAGGTGATGGCGTGGAAGTCGCCGGTGAAGTGCAGGTTGATCTGCTCCATCGGCACGATCTGGGCATAGCCGCCGCCGGCCGCGCCGCCCTTGACGCCGAAGCAGGGGCCGAGCGAGGGTTCGCGCAGGCAGATCATGGTCTTCTTGCCGATCGCGGCCAGGCCGTCACCGAGGCCGACGGTGGTGGTGGTCTTGCCTTCGCCGGCCGGGGTCGGGTTGATGGCGGTGACCAGGATCAGCTTGCCGTCGGGGCGATCCTGCAGGCCGGGGATCTTGTCGAGATCGATCTTGGCGATATGTTTGCCATAGGGCTCGAAAGCCTCGTCGGGAATGCCGGCTTTCTCGGCAATCGCCTCGATGCGCTGCATCTTGGCTTGACGCGCGATTTCGATGTCGCTCAGTGGCTTTTTCGGGTCTTGGGCCATGCTGGTTCCCTCTGGGGCGGTTGTTCTGCGCAGTTGAGACATATTTTCACGGAAATGAAAATATCTTTCTTGGCAGTAGGGGCTTGTATTGCGGCGATTACGGAAAAAATAAGAGAAAGACTGTTCCGAATACGACGCGGCGTCGCATGAAAGATAGGTAGCTGATTGCAATCGAATCGGCTTGTCCGAAACCGTCACAGGATGTGTCGCCTTCGCGATGATGCGCTCGGGTTGAATGTGGGCTATGCATGGTTTCGGGACCGATTGGCTGGGGAGTTGTTGGTCAAAAGGGTTGCGGGCCTCTATGCCCGACCGGCAGAAGAGTGTAAGAGGCCCAACCCCGAGGGCAGGAAACCCCGGGTTCGACCGGCGTGCCGTCACCTGCCGTCCGGCCCTGATGCGACCGGCGGCGCCTTGAGCCGCATTTTGGAGAGCGAAGATCGCATCTCGCGATCGACCGATCGAAACAATCCCAACAGGTCAGAACGGAGTTGCCCGCATGGGGCTCGCGAACGCCGTCGAGAACGGCGAAGACACCACCGAACACAAGCATAGCGGCGGGTTTGCCGCGTTGACGCTTGGCTCCATCGGCGTCGTCTATGGCGATATCGGTACCAGCCCGCTCTATGCCTTTCGCGAGGCCGCCCATGCCGCCACCGATGGCGGCAAGAACGTCACGCCCACCGCCGTGCTCGGCGTGATTTCCCTGATCCTGTGGGCGCTGATCATCATCGTCACGCTCAAATATGTGCTGCTGCTGCTTCGGGCCGACAACAAGGGCGAGGGTGGCACCCTGACCCTGATGGCGCTGGCCCAGCGGGCCCTCGGGCGCACCGGGGCACCCATCGTACTGCTCGGCATCGTCGGCGCTTCGATGTTCTATGGCGACGCCATGATCACCCCGGCTGTCTCCGTGCTGTCGGCCGTGGAAGGCCTCAAGCTGGTGGCGCCCGGCTTCGACGTCTTCGTGGTGCCGCTGACGCTGGTGATCATCGTCGCCCTCTTTCTGGTACAGAGCCACGGCACGGCGCGGGTCGGTGCCTTTTTCGGCCCGGTCATGGCGATCTGGTTCACGCTTGTCGGCGTGATCGGCTTCGTCAATTTCCTGCAGCATCCCGGCATCATCGCGGCGATCAATCCCTGGTATGCCGCCGAATTCCTGCTCACCCATGGCCATATCGGCTTCGTCACGCTGGGCGCAGTGTTCCTGGCCGTCACCGGCGGCGAGGCGCTCTATGCCGATCTCGGCCATTTCGGCCGCAAGCCGATTCAAACGGCCTGGCTCGGCCTGGTGCTGCCGGCCCTGACCCTCAATTATCTCGGCCAGGGCGCCCTGGTGCTCAATGATTTCAGTGCCCTGGAGAACCCGTTCTACCGCCTGGTGCCGGCCTCGCCCCTGTTCCTGGTACCGATGGTGATCATGGCCACCAGCGCCACCATCATCGCCAGCCAGGCGGTGATCACAGGCACCTTCTCGCTGACGCGGCAGGCCGTGCAGCTCGGCCTGGTGCCGCGCATGCGCATCTCGCACACATCGGAGCACCAGTCCGGCCAGATCTTCATCGCCCAGGTCAACGGCATGCTGCTTGCCGGCGTGGTGCTGCTGGTCTTGGTGTTCGAGAGTTCCTCGCGCCTGGCTTCGGCCTATGGCATCGCCGTGACCACCACCATGGTGGTGGATGCCATCCTCGCCTTCGTGGTGATCTGGCGGGTCTGGCTGTGGAAGCCCTGGGCCGCAGCGGCGATCATCGTGCCCTTCCTCCTCATCGATTCGATCTTCCTCGGCGCCAACCTGCTCAAGCTGTTCGACGGCGCCTGGCTGCCGATCCTGATCGCCCTCGGCCTGATCACGCTGATGGTCACCTGGCGGCGCGGCACGCGCCTGGTACTGGAGAAGTCCCGGCGCACCGAGGTGCCGCTGATGACCATCGTCAAGAGCCTGGAAAAGGGCTCGGTCGCCCGCGTGCCGGGCACGGCGATCTTCCTGACCAGCGATCCCGATTACGCGCCCACGGCCATGCTGCACAGCCTCAAGCACTACAAGGCGCTGCATGAGAAGGTGGCCATCCTGACCATCGAGACCACCGACGATCCGATCGTGCCGGGAGGCGGACGGGTCTCGATCGAGGAGATCTCGGCGTCCTTCACCAAGATGAAGGTGCAGTTCGGCTATATGGAAAGCCCGAACGTGCCGAAGGCGCTGGCGCTGTGCCGCAAGGCCGGCTGGTCCTTCGACATCATGTCGACCTCCTTCTTCCTGTCGCGCCGCCATCTGAGGGGCGGCAAGCAGCCCACCATGTGGCGCTGGCAGCGCCGGCTCTACATGATCCTCGCCCGCAACGCCGACGATGCCAGCGACTATTTCTCCATCCCCTCCAACCGCGTGGTGGAGATCGGCACGCAGGTCCTGATCTGAGACCAGGCTGATCTGAAACAGTCATGCTCCCGGGAAACGGTTCCGGCGGCCGGCTTTTGCGCATCCGCAAGCCGGCCCGGCCTCGTCGGGAGCCCTTTGCCGTGAAATCGGAAAGGTGTAAGAGAGCGGGCTTGCTGCGCTGCACAAACAGGGGACGGGCTTGCCTGGCGATGGCAGCCGCGCTTTTCATCTTCATTCTGCCCGACTTCAACATATCCAACGGAGGCCCGTATGGGGCTTACGCATAGCGCCGACACCGGCGAGGAAACCAGTGGCCATGGTGGTGGCTTCTGGGCGCTGACGCTCGGCTCCATCGGCGTCGTCTACGGCGATATCGGTACCAGCCCGCTCTACGCCTTCCGCGAGGCGCTGCATGCGGCGACCGAGGGTGGCAGGCTGATGAGCCAGGAAGCGGTGCTCGGCGTGATCTCGCTGATCCTGTGGGCGCTCATCGTCATCGTCACGCTGAAATATGTGCTGTTGCTGCTCCGGGCCGACAACAAGGGCGAGGGCGGTACCCTTACCTTGATGGCGCTGGCCCAGCGGGCCCTGGGGCGCTCGGGCACCGTGCTCCTGCTGCTCGGCACCATCGGGGCTGCCATGTTCTATGGCGACGCCATCATCACGCCGGCCGTGTCGGTGCTCTCGGCAGTGGAAGGCATGAAGCTGGTGACGCCGGCTTTCGATCCCTTCGTGGTGCCGATCACCGTGGCGATCATCGTGGCGCTGTTCGCCGTCCAGAGCCACGGCACGGCGCGGGTCGGCGCCTTCTTCGGGCCGATCATGGCACTGTGGTTCGTGGTGATGGGTCTGGCGGGCCTGTGGCACATCAAGGATGCACCGGTGGTGCTCGCGGCCTTCAATCCCTGGCACGCCGTCGCCTTCATGCTCAGCCATGGTCATATCGGCTTCGTGGCGCTCGGCGCAGTGTTCCTGGCGGTCACCGGGGCTGAGGCGCTCTATGCCGATCTCGGCCATTTCGGCCGCAAGCCGATCCAGATGGCCTGGATGACCCTGGTTCTGCCCTCGCTGGCGCTGAACTATCTCGGCCAGGGCGCGCTGGTCTTGAACAACCCGGCACCCGAAATCCTCGACAATCCTTTCTACATGCTGGTGCCCCAGAACCCGCTCTTCCTGGTGCCGATGGTGGTCCTGGCGACGGTCGCCACCATCATCGCCAGCCAGGCCGTGATTACCGGCGCCTATTCCCTGACGCGCCAGGCCATCCAGCTCGGCCTTCTGCCGCGCATGAAGGTGGCCCATACCTCCGAGCACCAGTCGGGCCAGATCTATATCGCCCAGGTCAACGGCATCCTGCTGGTCGGCGTGCTGATCCTGGTGCTGGCCTTCGAGAGTTCCTCTCGCCTGGCTTCGGCCTATGGCATCGCGGTGACCACCACCATGGTGGTGACGGCGATGATGGCCTTCCTGGTGATCTGGAAGGTCTGGCGCTGGTCGGCGCTGACGGCGGCGCTGATCATCGTGCCGTTCCTGCTGATCGACCTCGTCTTCCTCTCGGCCAACCTGCTCAAGGTGCATGATGGTGGCTGGGTGCCCCTGATGATCGCGGCTGCCCTGATGATCCTGATGATCACCTGGCGGCGTGGCACGCGGCTGGTGCTGGAGAAGACGCGGCGCACCGAGGTGCCGCTGATGACCATCGTCAAGAGCCTGGAAAAGGGCTCGGTTGCCCGCGTGCCGGGTACGGCAATCTTCCTGACCAGCGATCCCGACTATACGCCCACGGCGCTGCTGCATAGCCTCAAGCACTACAAGGCGCTGCATGAGAAGGTCGCGATCCTGACCATCGAGACCACCGACGATCCGATCGTGCCGGGAGGCGGCCGCATCACGCTCGAAGAGGTCTCGGTCTCCTTCACCAAGATGCGGGTGCAGTTCGGCTATATGGAAAGCCCGAACGTGCCGAAGGCGCTGGCGCTCAGCCGCAGGGCCGGCTGGTCCTTCGACATCATGGACACCTCCTTCTTCCTGTCGCGCCGCCACCTGCGCGGCGGGGCGCAGCCCCTGATGTGGCGCTGGCAGCGCCGGCTCTACATGATCCTCGCCCGCAATGCCGACGACGCCAGCGACTATTTCTCCATCCCCTCCAACCGGGTGGTGGAGATCGGCACGCAGGTCCTGATCTGAGGCTTTTCCTGGATCGCAGGCATCCAGCCTGCTCTTGGAAGCGCTGCGCTTGCAGACGAGGAAGGGCAGGCTGGATGCCTGCGATCCCGGGATGGATCCTCAGGCCGGCGTCGACAGTTTCATCATGGTCAGGCCGGAGACGATCAGGGCTGCGGCGATGATGCGCATGGCGTTGGCCTGTTCGCCGAGCACCAGCACGCCGACGATGAAGGCGCCCACGGCGCCGATGCCGGTCCAGATCGTATAGGCGGTGCCGAGCGGCAGGCTGCGCATCGAGATCGAGAGCAGGCCGAAGCTGATGGCCATGGTGACGAAGGTGACGATGGTCGGCACCAGCTTCGAAAAGCCTTCCGACTGTTTCATGTAGAAGGCCCACACCACTTCGAAGATGCCGGCGATAACGAGATAGATCCAGGCCATCAGGCCCTCCTCTAAAAAGGGCCCGGGCCGTCCCGGACATCAAACCCATCATGGGGGAGGGCGTGGCCTCCTCGATCGCGACATGGAGGCCGCGAACGAGTGGCATTGTGCCGGACTCTTTCCCGAAATCAAGGGGCGGATCGGCATGTCAGGGCTGCGTTCCAGCAGCCGTTGCGGCGGTCAATCGGTTCGGCTCACCCCAGCATGGCTTCGATGTCGAGCGTTGCCGTCGTGCCGATCGCGTCGAAATGCCGGGTGAGGAAGGTCTTCGCCGCCCGGCGGCCCTGGTCGCGCAGGAAGGTGAGGAAATCCCATTCGGTATTGAGCTTGGAGGTGGCGTCGAGACCCTCCTTCTGGCCCAGCGCGATGCGATGCAGGCGGATGTCGCCGAAGCGGTCGGCGCCCCGGGCGCGACGCTGCATCATGGCGAGGGCGCGCAATTCGCCGAGGAGGGAGGCGTTGAAGGTGATCTCATTGAGGCGGTTGGCGATACCGCCGGCCGTCTGCGGCACCTCCCGCACCAGCACGGGGTTGATCTGCACCAGGATGGTATCATCGGGCGTGCGCTCGTCGAGCAGCGGAAACAGGGCCGGGTTGCCGAGATAGCCGCCGTCCCAATAGGCCTGCCCGCCGATCTCGACGGCCTGGAAGATCTGGGGCAGGCAGGCAGAGGCCATCACCACATCGGCGCTCAGTTCGGCATTCTCGAAAATGCGGATGTGGCCGCTGCGCACATTGGTGGCGGAGACGAACAGCCTGATCGCCTCGCTCGCCTTGAGCTTGTCGAAGCAGATCAGTTCGGCGATGAGATCGCGTAGCGGGTTGAGATTGAGCGGATTGCTGTCATAGGGGCTGAACAGCCGGCTCCAATTCTCGAACAGGGCCATGCCGGGCGAATCTTCCAGCGACCAACCGGCCATGAAGCGTTCCAGCAACGGGCGGCGCATGGGCGACAGCCGCCCCTTGCGGCTGATCTCACGCCAGAATGTCTCGAGCTGGCGGCGGGCGCCTGGCGCCCCGCCTTCGAGGTAACCTTCGGCGAAGACCACGGCATTCATGGCCCCGGCGCTGGTGCCGGTGATCGCCTTGACCTCGAGGCGGCCGTCCTCCAGCAGGCCATCGAGCACGCCCCAGGTGAAGGCGCCATGGGCGCCGCCGCCCTGCAACGCCAGATTTACGGGTTTGGCGGCGGTGCTCATGCGGCAGTCCAGCCGCCATCCATCGACAGATTGGCGCCGGTGATGCTCGCCGCCGCATCCGAGCACAGATACACCGCGAGCGAGGCGACCTGGTCGATGGTGACGAACTCCTTGGTCGGCTGACCTCCCAGCATCACGTCATTCTTGACCTGCTCCGCCGTCATGTTGCGCGCCTTCATGGTGTCGGGGATCTGCGCCTCGACCAGCGGTGTCCAGACATAACCCGGGGAAATGGCGTTGCAGGTGATCTTCTGCTGCGCCACCTCCAGCGCTACCGTCTTGGTCAGGCCGGCAATGCCGTGCTTGGCGGCGACATAGGCGGACTTGAAGGGCGAGGCGACCAGGGAATGGGCCGAGGCGGTGTTGATGATCCGTCCCCAGCCCTTCCTCTTCATGCCGGGCAGGGCCGCCTTGATGGCATAGAAGGAAGCGAGCAGGTTGAGCCTGATGATCGCTTCCCACTTGTCGTCGGGGAATTCGTCGATCGGCGAGACGAATTGGATGCCGGCATTGTTGACCAGGATGTCGACCGCGCCGAAAGCGGTCTCGGCCTCGCCGATCAGGCCCTTCACCGCGGCCGGCTCCATCAGGTTGGCCGGCGAGAACAGGGCCTTGACGCCGAATTCGGCCTCGATGCCGGCCCGGGTCTTCTCGATCTCGGCGGCATCGCCCAGTCCGTTGAGCATGACATTGGCGCCTTCGCGGGCCAGAGCGCGCGCGATGCCGAGGCCGATGCCCGATGTCGAACCGGTGACGACGGCTGCCTTGGTCTTGAGCATGTTGGGTCCTTTGGAAGAGTTGAAGGCCGGTATGAGCTGCCTTGGTTGCTGCAGGATCTCGGATGCCTGCAGAATTTCCGGGTGCTGCCCATTCTTGCAACATCCGGAAATTCTGCTTGAGGCAAATCACTCGAATTCTCGTCGCATCCCGGATTGGGAAAGTGGCGCGACTATGACACAGAGTGTCGCCTGCACGCATCCAAGATCGGCCGGTTCCAGGTTTAATTGATTATATGTTCAATCAATAGAATGCCCATACGACAACGCCAAGAAATCGATGCAAACCGGTTCTGGCGCGGATGGGCGGCTTTGTGCCGTCGGCGTCATCCAGCGCCGGAAAATCGCGGGACAAGCACTGTCTTTCGTGCTGAATTGCCATAGGGGAAAGGGCTCCGTGGCAAGAGTTCGATCCCATCTGGGGTCGAGAGGGGTTAACAAAGACAAGACGGACTGGGTCTATCCCAGATTCGGCCTTCGGTGTTTTCCGGGAGAAATGAAATGACGGGTATTGGTAGAATGATTGCAGGCGTCGCCCTGGCCATCGGCCTCGGCACGGGCGCCGCGCTGGCGGGCGATGCGGAAGCCTGCAAGACGGTCAAGTTCTCCGATGTGGGCTGGACCGACATAACCGCGACCACGGCGATCGCCTCCCGCGTTCTCGAAGGTCTCGGCTACACCCCCAAGACCACGGTTCTGGCCGTCCCCGTCACCTATGCCTCGATGAAGAGCAAGGATATCGACGTCTTCCTCGGCAATTGGCAGCCGAGCATGGAGAATGATCGCAAGGCCTATATCGCCGACAAATCGGTGATCGAAGTGGGTGCCAATCTGCCCGAAGGTGCAAAATACACGCTGGCCGTGCCACAGGCGACCTATGACAAGGGCCTGAAGGACTTCGGCGACATCGCCAAGTTCAAGGATTCGCTCCAGGGCAAAATCTATGGTATCGAGCCCGGCAATGACGGCAACCGCCTGGTGCAGAGCCTGATCGACGGCAACAAGAACGGCCTGAAGGACTTCCAGCTCGTCGAGTCATCCGAGCAGGGCATGCTCGCCCAGGTCCAGGGTGCCGTGGCGCGCGGCGAGGACATCGTCTTCCTCGGCTGGGCGCCGCACCCGATGAACGTCAATTTCAAGATCCAGTATCTGACGGGTGGCGACGATACGTTCGGCCCGAATTTCGGTGCCGCCAAAGTCTATACCAACGAGCGCGCCGGCTGGAGCGAGGAATGCCCCAATGCGGGCAAGTTCATCGCCAACCTCAAATTCACCGTGGACCTCGAGAACAAGGTGATGCAGGCGATCACCGGCGACGGCAAGGATGGCCCGACGGCCGCCACCGAATATCTCAAGGCCAATCCGGGTGTTCTGGATGCCTGGCTTGCCGGCGTCACCACCTTCGACGGGCAGCCCGGCCTCGATGCCGTGAAGAAGAGCCTCGGCCTCTGAGCGCACGCGCCATTCCACTGAACGTATAGGATCGCCCGGCGGGGCAACTCGCTGGGTGGCTCGACGAAGCCGACACAGATCGGCCCTCAATGATGTCATGTCCTCTCTTGGGCCGGCAGTCATGACGTCGACGGGCAATGCGGATCGTCGTGGCTTCACAGCCAGGGCGCCGGACGGCCCGCGACCCGGAGCAAAGCGCGTTCGGTGTGAACACCCTTTTGCTCGTACTCTTTGGTTCGACGCGTCTTTGCGATCCCTGCCGATTCCGTCAAATCGCAAAACGCCATAGCGCGGGGGATATGATGTTCGATTGGGTGACGGATACGAAGCTGCCATTCGGCAAGTTCATGCAGCTCGTCATCGAGTTCCTGCAGAAATACTGCACCACCTGGCTGTTCGATCCGCTGCGCCTGAGCATCGAGTTCATCGTCAACGGCACCTCCGCGCTGCTGGTCTACCCGCCGCCCATCGTCGTCATCGTGCTCGTCGTTGCCCTGGCGTGGTGGCGGCACCGTTCCTGGCAATTGTGCCTGTTCATCGTGCTGGGCTGCCTGTTCATCTGGAACCAGGGCTATTGGGCCGCGACCATGAAGACGGTCTCACTGGTGTTCTGGTCGGCCGCCGTCGCCATGGCCATCGGCATCCCGCTCGGCGTGATGGCGGCGCACCGTCCCAAGCTCTATACCGTGTTGCACCCCGTCCTCGACATGATGCAGACCCTGCCCACCCTGGTCTATCTCATCCCGATGGTGGCGCTGTTCCGCCTCGGCGCCGCCCCAGGCCTGATCGCCACGCTGATCTTCGCCCTGCCTGCGCCGATCCGGTTGACCTATCTGGGCATCACCTCCACGCCGGTCGCACTCAAGGAGGCCGGCGAGTCCTTCGGTTCCACCAAGCGCCAGCTGTTGTGGAAGGTGGAACTGCCGCATGCCATGCCCACCATCATGGCCGGTGTCACCCAGTGCATCATGCTCAGCCTGTCGATGGTGGTCATCGCCGGCCTGGTCGGTGCCGAAGGCCTCGGCGTCGACGTCGTGCGCGCCATGGGCCAGTTCAACATTCCGCGTGGCTTCGAAGCGGGTGCCTGCATCGTTATCCTGGCGATCGTGCTGGATCGTCTGTGCCGAGTGAAGGGAGCGCATTGATGAGCGTCGCCGTCGATTTCAAGAATGTCGATATCATCTTCGGATCCCGTCAGGCCGAAGCCATCAAGCTGCTCGACGCCGGTGCCACCCGCGCCCAGATCCTGGAAAAGACCGGCGCGGTGCTGGGGTGCGCCGATGGCAACCTCACCGTGCAGGAAGGCGAGATCAGCGTGCTGATGGGCCTGTCGGGTTCCGGCAAATCGACCTTGATGCGCGCCGTCAACGGCCTCAACAAGGTGACACGCGGCCAGGTGCTGGTGAAGTCCGACAACAAGATGGTCGACGTGGTCAGCTGCAGCGAGCAGACCCTGCGCCATGTCCGCCAGCATTCCGTCGCCATGGTGTTCCAGCAGTTCGGCCTCCTGCCCTGGCGGACCGTGGCGGAGAATGTCGGCTTCGGTCTGGAACTGGCCGGCGTGCCCGAGGCCGAGCGCAAGGCCAAGGTCGACAAGCAGCTGGAGCTGGTCCACCTCAAGCAATGGGAAAAGAAGTTCGCCCATGAGCTGTCGGGCGGCATGCAGCAGCGCGTCGGCCTTGCCCGTGCCTTCGCCACCGAGGCGCCGATCCTTTTGATGGACGAGCCCTTCTCGGCGCTCGACCCCCTGATCCGCACGAAGCTGCAGGACGAGTTGCTGCAGCTGCAGAAGGAACTGAAGAAGACCATCATCTTCGTCAGCCACGATCTCGAGGAAGCCCTCAAGATCGGCAACACCATCACCATCCTGGAGAGTGGGCGCATCGTGCAGTCGGGCCGGCCCGAGGATATCGTGCTGCGCCCGGCCAACGACTATGTCCAGGAATTCATCGCCAATGTGAACCCGCTCAGCGTGCTCACCGCCTGGCATGTCATGCAGGACGCACGCGATCTCCATCGCGGCGAGGATGGCTGGATCTGGCTCGATACCCGCCAGACCACGCGCTTCCGGCTCGATGACGGCGGCCATGTCGTGGAAGCCGAGCGCGACGGCGTGCATGGCGCCTGGGTGCATTGCTCCGAATGCGAAAAACCGGTGGCTGACGGGGAACACCCCTGCTACTGGGCCAGCCCCGGTACCTCGCTCAAGACGGTGATGCTGGCCATGCATCGATCCAACACGGCCCCTGTCGCCCTGTTCGACGACCAAGAGCGCTTTGTCGGCGCCATCGGCGTCAAGGATGTGTTGCAAGCCGTTCTCCGGCAGCAGGACGCCTGAAGGGACGAGACCAGCCGGGAGCGCGGACCGCCTCCGTCCGTGCTCCCGGGACTATACCCGCCGAACGAGCCATCTTTCCTGCCGAAACGACGCAGCCGACCTGTCTTCCTGCCCGCATTGATCCGTTAAGGCTTTGCCGCGATACTGCGCGTCTGCCAATGCCTGCATGCCAAATCACCCGGCGGTCATTAAAATGCCCCCCTTGAGGTCGATGTGTCGCCGCCGCTGCAGCCGAAAGAGGAACTGATGGGTATTACGAATCGCGCAATCACAACCACGCTCGTGGCCGGTTTGGCCCTCGGACTCGCCGCAAGCGTTGCGCGTTCCAATCCCATGGCAAACCCCACCATCGTCGTCGATGCGGCCAGCGGCCGGGTGCTCCAGCAGCAGGATGCGACCCGGCCCTGGTATCCGGCCTCCCTCACCAAGCTGATGACGGCCTATACGGTGTTCAAGGCCATCAAGGCCGGGCGTGTCGACCTGGGCACGCCGATCGCCATCTCGCCGCTGGCCGCCAAGCAGGCGCCGTCCAAGATGGGCTATCCCGTCGGCACGATGATCACCATCGACGACGCCCTCAAAATGCTGGTGGTGCATTCGGCCAATGACATCGCGGTGGCCCTGGCCGAAGGGGTATCCGGCTCGGTGGATGCCTTCGCCGCCGAAATGAACGCCAATTCGCGGGCGCTGGGCATGGCTCAGAGCCAATGGGTCAATCCCAACGGCCTGCCCGATCCGCGCCAGATCACCTCGGCGCGCGACATGGCGGTGATGGCCGACGCCATCATCACGCAATTTCCGCAATATGCCTCGCTGTTCCAGATCCAGACCATCCAGTCCGGCAGCCGGGTCATGCGCACCCACAATGCGCTGGTCTATCGCTATCCCGGCACCGACGGCATGAAGACGGGCTTCATCTGCGCCGCCGGTTTCAATGTGGTGGCGACGGCCACCCGCAATGGCCGCAAGCTGATCACGGTGATCATGGGTGCGCCGACGCCCAAGGAGCGCACCAACCAGGCTGTGGCTCTGTTCGAGGCCAACTACACCAATTCGGGCGGCGGCTTCTTCACCAAGGCGCCGCTCGCCACCCAACTCCCGGCCTCGGCCTATCCCGGCCCGACCGACATCCGCGACATCGCCTGCTCGCGCAAGAAGGGCGGTTCGGGAGCGGCGGAGAGTGCCGACACCGCCGAAGTGCAGCCCGGCAGTCCGGCAGCGCCTGCACCCGCGCCGGAACCCAGCCCGCTGCTGGCGAGCTGGGTGACGGCACCGCCCATTGCGGTCGGCCCCTATCTCGGCCCCCGGCGCCCGATCTACAGCCTGCCCAATACGCCCATTCTCGCCGATCTGCCGCCCAAGCCTGCGAAAGCACTGCCGGCCAGCAAACTCGCCGGCAAGAAGGGCGTGGCGGCCGCCGGCTATGCCGACCCCGGCAAGTCCCTGGCGGTGCCCGATCAGCTCACCGACTCCAAGCTCAACAAGGGGCGCAAGAACCTGAAGAAGGCCGCCGACAGCAAGCCGAAGACGCTGCCCAAGACTCCTGCCAAGCCACCCAAGCGCAAGGTGCATCACGAAGGGTAGGGGCCGAGGCCTCGTGCAGCTCAATTCCGCGTCTTCGAGTTCACACGACCTTTGCCATTGCCGGGCTTGAGCCGGTAGTTCAGCCCTATACCAACGGTATTGATGATTGACCGATCAGGTACCGTCATCGCGACCGCTGATATTGGAGCAAAGTGTGTTCAAGCGTGAACGCTCATTTGCTCTAACCCCTTGTTCCGATGTGTCTTTGCGATTCTTGGTGGTTCCGCCAAATCGCAAAACGCTTCAGCCCGGTGCGGCCCCTGGATAGCCGGGTCAAGCCCGGCTATGACAAGCTGGAGCGTTTCTCGCCTGGATGAACCGAGTCGGGACGAGAACGCGCCTGTTCAGAGCTTGACCGAAAACCCGCGCTGGGCGGGTACGCGCCGGACCGCCTCTCAATGTCGAACAACACCATCCTGACCGGATTGAGCCTCGGGCTGCTTGCGGCGCTGTGCTATGGCGCCAATGTACCCTACGCCAAACTCGCCGCGGAGGCCGGTGCCAGCGGGCCGACGGTGGTGTTCTACCGGGCCTTTCTGCTGGTGGCGCTGCTTGGCGGCCTGGGCCTCGCCCAAAGCGGCACGCTGGCCGTGGCCCGGCCCTGGCGCCTGCCGGTCTTGGGTCTGGGCATCGCCACCAGTTTCGTCGGCCTTTGCTATATTTCCTCGGTCGCCTTCATCCCGGTCGGGATCGCCACCATCCTCTATTACACCTATCCCCTGCTCATCCTGGTCGCCAGCCCGCTGGTGGACGGCGAAAGGCTGACGCTGGCGCGTCTCGCCATCTTCGCCCTTGCCTTTGTCGGACTCGTCATCGCGCTCGGCGCCGATTTCGGCGTGCTGGACTGGCGGGGCCTGACGCTGGCCCTGACGGGTGCGGCGGCCGCCGCCTTGCAGTTCTTCTGCGCCGCGCGGGCGACGCGCGGCGTCAGCCCCGCCATTGCCGGGTTCTGGACGCAGCTGATCCTGATTCCGGTCGCTCTCGCCGCCTGCCTGGCCAGCGGCAGCCTCGCCTCGCCGTCCGTGCTGGTCGCGGCGGCGGTGCCGGTCGGCCTGCATATAGGCCTGTTCGTTCTAGCTTTTGTGGCCCATTTGACGGCGGCACGGTTGACGCCACCGGCAGCGCTGGGCTTGGTGTTCTGCGCCGAGCCCGTCGCCTCGATCCTGCTGGCGACACAGGTGCTCGACGAGCATCTGACGCCTCAGCAAGTCAGTGGCGGCACGCTGGTGCTCATCGCCGTGGTGGCGTCGGTGCTGATGGAAAGTCGCAGAAAGGTCGTATCGGCATGACGTCGCCCCGCATTCCCGCCTTTGTGCTCACGGGTTTTCTCGGGGCCGGCAAGACGACGCTGCTCAATCGCCTCCTGAAGGATCCGGCCTTGGCTGACACCGCCGTGGTGATCAACGAATATGGCGAGGCCGGGCTCGACCACCTGCTGGTCGAAAAATCGGGCGATGGCGTGGTGCTGCTGTCCTCCGGCTGCCTATGTTGCAGCCTGCGCGGCGATCTTCTCGACACGCTGGCCGATCTCGCTGCGCGGCGGGCATCGGGCGAGCTGCCGCCTTTCGCGCGTGTGGTGATCGAGACGACGGGGCTTGCCCATCCCACACCCGTGCTGCAGACCTTGATGGCACCGCAACTGGCGGCGGCGGGCTATGTCCTCGCCGCTGTCATCGCGGTCGCCGATGCACTGAGAGGGGAGGCGTTGCTCGACCAGCATGCCGAGGCCGTCGCCCAGCTTGCGGTTGCGGACCGGATCCTGGTCAGCAAGACCGACCTCGCCGGCGACGCCACGGCTTTCATGGCGAGGCTGCAGGCGCTCAATCCGCGTGCCGCCATCGACCTCATGCCGGATGCCGGCGCCGCGGAACTGCTCGATGAGCCCGAATTTCCGAGCGCGGGAGCCGCCGTCGGCACACGTCCCGTCTTTTCGGCCCATGATGCCTCGATCGCTTCCTTCACGCTGGAGACGGACAAGGTCCTGGCGCCGGGGCGTTTCATCGCCTTCATCGACGAGTTGCGCGAGCGTTTCGGCGAAGGCCTGTTGCGCTTCAAGGCGCTGGTGAAGCTTGCCGACGATCCCGGGCGGCCGGTGGTCCTGCATGGGGTCCAGCATTGGTTCGCGCCGCCGGAACGCCTCGATGCCTGGCCGAGCCCCGACCGGCGCACCCGCATCGTGGTGATTGGCCGCGACCTCGATCGGCGGGGTATCGAGGACCTCTTCGCGGCTTTCTGCGACGAACCGCGCCTGGATGCTCCCGATCGTGCGGCCCTGACCGACAATCCCCTGGCTTTCTAGGTCATATCGCACGCAGTACAGCACGGAGCGGTGCGCTGCGGGTGCGGGACCGTGATCGGAACGAACCGCCTTCCGGATGCGATCCCCGAACCGAACCTTCGGTTTGGTCCGACTGTGCGGCAGCGCTTCGCGCCGCAGCGCGCACGGGATGACAGTGGTCAGCTGTCCTGTTGTGACAGATCGGGCGCCCGCACGGTGCCGCGCCAGATCAACGGCACGTCGAGGCAGGTTCGCGTACCCTGGCCGATCGTGCCGCCGGAGCGGCCGCCAGCGCCGTCGCGCACCAGTTCGGCGACCTTGTCGGCGATGCGATCGATGGGTTGGGCGAAGGTGGTGAGGTCATAGGCTCGCCAGCCGGCCTGCTCGATGTCGTCGAAGCCGATGACGCATAGATCCTCGGGCACGCGCAGGCCGAATTCCTTGCGGGCGGCATCGACGAAGCCGCATGCCATCAGGTCGTTGATGCAGAAGGTAGCGTCGGGCGTGACCTGCCGCGTGAACAAGGCGCGTGCCGCTTCGGCGCCGGCTTCGTAGCTGGTACGGCCCTGGCGCCAATGGATCGGCTCGAAGCCGGCCTGGCGGGCAGCGTCGAGGAAAGCCTGCTCGCGTTCGGCGAGGCTGGGGGTGCCTGCCTGCGAGGTGACGCAGGCCAGGCGCCGGCAACCGGCGCGCTGGAAGGCCAGCACGGCCTGCCGGGCGGCGTCCTGGTTGCCGACCGTGATGGTATGGGCCTCATCGAAATCCTGGTCGCGGTTGATCAGGATCAGTTCCTGGCCATGGTCGAGGCAGGTGCGGGCGATGGCCCTGTCCGGCGTGCCCGAAAGCACCACCGTGGCGTCGGCCCGGTAGTTCAGGGTCTGGCGCACTGCGCCGGCCACGGCTTCGGGCGAACCGGAGGAATTGATCACCATGGCGACCTTGCCCGCCTGCTGCAGCCGGCCGATCAGGTTCCGGGCCAGGCGCGACTGGAAGGGCGTGTCGACGTCGGAGACGATCAGGCAGACGATGCCGCTTTGCTGGCGCATCAGCCCGCGGGCGAGATGGTTGACGTGGTAGCCCAAATTCTGGGCCGCCTCCATCACGCGCTTGCGTGTTTCGTCCGAGACGCTGGCGCCCGGCGTGAAAGCGCGGGACACGGCCGAACGGGAAACGCCGGCCAGTCTGGCGACTTCCTCGGCACTGACGAAGGAGCGGGCTGGTTTCATGACAGGAGCCGGTCGAATAGGGACGAGGAGGTTGCACGCCCTTGCAGTCACGTGCAAGCGCTGCCGTTGGCTTTTCCCGGTTCATGTGCATATGCCGGCAAATTTCGATGCTGCATTCGGGATTGACAGGGCGATCGCGCTGATGCAGCTTTTGCACACGTGTGCAAAACAAGCAGAACAGCATGCCGTCCGGAGGAAACCCATGAAGAAGACACTCGCTGCCGCCGCGATCCTTGCCGCCATGCTCCCGGCCGCTGCCCAGGCGGAGGGCTCGCTGAACCTGATCTGCGCGGCGGATGTCGCCGTTTGCGAATTGCTCAAGAACAGGTTCGAGAAGGACAGCAGCATCGGCGTCAACATGGTGCGCCTGTCCTCGGGCGAGACCTATGCCAAGATTCGGGCCGAGGCCGCCAATCCCAAGACCGATATCTGGTGGGCCGGTACCGGCGACCCGCATCTGCAGGCTGCCCAGGAAGGCCTCACCCTCGAATACAAGTCCCCGCTGCTCGATCAGCTCCAGGATTGGGCCAAGCGCCAGGCCGAGCAGTCCGGCTACCGCACCGTAGGCGTCTATGCCGGCGCACTCGGCTGGGGTTACAATTCCGACCTCCTTGCCCAGAAGAAGCTGAAGGCGCCGGGGTGCTGGGCCGATCTCGCCGATCCTTCCTTCAAGGGCGAAATCCAGATGGCCAATCCCAACTCCTCGGGCACGGCCTATACGGCGCTGGCCTCGCTGGTGCAGATCATGGGCGAGGACAAGGCCTTCGAGTACCTGACCAAGCTCAATGCCAATGTCTCGCAATACACCAAGTCGGGCTCGGCCCCGGTGAAGGCGGCGGCACGCGGCGAGACCACCGTCGGCATCGTCTTCATGCATGACGCGGTGACCATGACGGCGGAGGGCTTCCCTGTGAAGACCGTGGCGCCCTGCGAGGGCACCGGCTACGAGATCGGCTCGATGAGCATCATCAAGGGCGCGCGTAACCTCGACAATGCCAAGAAATTCTATGACTGGGCCCTCAAGCCGGAGATCCAGTCGCTGATGAAGGATGCCAAGTCCTTCCAGATTCCGTCCAACAAGAAGGCAGAGTTGCCGCCGCAGGCCCCGCGCTTCGAGGACATCAAGCTGATCGACTACGATTTCAAGAAGTTCGGCGAGCCCGCGACCCGCAAGGCGCTCCTGGAACGCTGGGACCGCGAGATCGGCGCCAACGCCAACTAGGCTTTCGTCTAAGGGGCGGCGCGAAATGACTTAAAGCGCTGCCTTTGTCATGCCCGGGCTTGACCCGGGCATCCAATGGTCCCGCTTCCCTAGAGCAAAACGCGTTCATGTGTGAACGCCTATTTACTCTAACTCTTTGTTTGGACGCGTTTTTGCGATTCTTGATGACGCCCTCAAATCGCAAAAACGCCATAGCCGGAGGGGACTGGATTGCCGGGTCAAGCCCGGCAATGACAAAGGTCGCGATGGAGTTATTTGTGCACATCGCCAGCGGTTCCAGGAATTCCCCTTCCCGAAAGGTCTCGCCATGAACAGGCGCAATCGCCGCCTCGACTGGGTGCTCGCCTTGGCCGTTCTCGGCCTGGCGATCCTGCCCTGGTACAGGCTCGAAGCCGGCCTGTTCTCGATCGCAGGCCTGAGTGACTACCCGGCCGGCGCCAAGGCGGCTCCCGGCCTGCTGCAATTGGTGCTGCACGGACGCTGGTGGCTCGCTTTGCCGCTGCTGGCGTTGGCGCCGGCCGTGCTGGCCCGTTTTACCGCCCAGCCGCTAGCGCGGGCCCGGCTGCTCGTCGCCTCTGGCCTTGCCGGTGCCGCCATCATGGTCCTGCAGGGCTTTGCCATCGCCTATTCGGGCTGGCGCTGGCCGGGTTTCGAAACCTGGTTCGGCGCGCTCGGCTCGGGGCAGGAGGCGTTCGGTGCCGGCGCGGCCACGCTGCTGACGGCCTTCCTGCTGCTGTTCAGCTTCGGCCTCGCCGAGCGCGGCGTTCTCAGGGGCGATGCCTTCGTGGTATCGGCGATCACCATCCTGATCGCTCTGGTCGCCACCTTCGTGTTCTATCCGGTCGGCATGGTGCTAGCCGGTGCCTTCCAGGGCATCGATGGCAGTTTCGATCCCGCCGGCTTCCTCAAGACGCTGACCGATCCCTCGATTTGGACCCTGCGCTGCCTGTCCGGCAGCGGGCGCTGCGGCGTCGCCTGGTCCACTTTGACGTTGGCCATCGCCACCGGCGCCGGCTCCACTTTGCTGGGCCTCGCCTTCGCCCTGGTGGCGACGCGGACCCGCTTTCCCTTCAAGCGGGCGCTGCGGCTGCTCACCATCCTGCCGATCATCACGCCGCCCTTCGTGGTGGGCCTCGCTCTGATCCTGCTGTTCGGGCGCTCGGGCGTGGTGACCCAGGGCCTCGCCTACCTCTTCGACATTCCGCCCGGCCGCTGGCTCTACGGCCTCACCGGCATCTGGATCGCGCAGGTGCTCTCCTTCACGCCGATCGCCTTCCTGGTGCTGATCGGCGTGGTTCAGGGCGTCAGCCCCGCCATGGAGGAGGCCGCCCAGACGCTCAAGGCCGACCGCTGGCGCACTTTCGTCACGGTGTCGCTGCCGCTGATGCGGCCGGGCCTCGCCAATGCCTTCCTGGTCGGCTTCATCGAGAGCCTGGCTGATTTCGGCAATCCGATGGTGCTGGGCGGCAGCCATGGCGTGCTCTCCACCGAGATCTTCTTCGCTGTGGTTGGCGCGCAGACCGATCCGGCGCGGGCGGCGGTGCTTGCGCTGATCCTGCTCTCCTTCACCCTCACCGCCTTCGTCGCCCAACGGCTCTGGCTCGGCGGCAGGAATTTCACCACCGTCACCGGCAAGGGCGATTCCGGCCAGCATGCCGGGCTCAGCCGCGGCGTCGCCACGCTTTCCATCGGCGTGGTCTGCGCCTGGGGCGCCTTCACGCTGGTGGTCTATGCCATGATCCTGTTCGGCGGCTTCGTGAAGACCTGGGGGCTCGACCACAGCCTCACGCTGGAGCACTACACCCGCGCCTTTGCGGTGACCTTCGACCAGGGCTCGATACTGTGGAGCGGCGTCGCCTGGGGCTCGTTCTGGACCACGATGGAGATCGCCCTGATCTCGGCGCCGCTGACAGCGGTGGTCGGCCTCATCACCGCCTACCTGATCGTGCGCCAGAACTTCGCCGGGCGCTCCGTGTTCGAATTCGCCCTGATGATGAGCTTCGCCATTCCCGGCACCATCATCGGCGTTTCCTATGTCTTCGCCTTCAATCTGCCGCCGGTGGAGATGACCGGCACGGCGCTGATCCTGATCGTATGCTTCGTCTTCCGCAACATGCCGGTCGGCGTGCGCGGCGGCGTGGCGGCGATGAGCCAGATCGACCGCAGCCTCGACGAGGCCTCGCTGACGCTGGGGGCGAACTCCTTCACCACGGCGCGGCGGGTGATCCTGCCGCTGCTGCGGCCGGCCATCGTCGCGGCCCTGGTCTACAGCTTCGTGCGCTCGATCACCTCGATCAGCGCCGTGATTTTCCTGGTCAGCGCCCAGTACAACATGGCGACCGCCTATATCGTTGGTCTCGTCGAGAATGGCAGCTATGGCGTAGCCATCGCCTATTCCAGCGTGCTGATCGTGGTGATGATCGCCGTGATCGGCGGCTTCCAGGCCCTGGTCGGCGAGCGCAGGCTGCGCCGCGAGGATCGTGTCGCCGGCCTGTCCACCAAATCCGCAGCCAGACCCCGGGAGAAGGCGGCATGACTATCGATATCAGGCCGGGCTCGGTCACCTTTCAGAATGTGCGCAAAAGCTTCGGTGCGGTGACCGCCATCGCCGATCTGTCGCTCACGATCGAACCGGGAACGCTGGTGACCTTGCTCGGCCCTTCGGGCTGCGGCAAGACCACCACCTTGCGTATGATCGCCGGGCTGGAACATCCCAGCGCTGGCCGCATCAGCATTGGCGGCAAGGACGTCACGGCGCTGCCGGCCAATGAGCGCGACGTCTCGATGGTGTTCCAGTCCTATGCGCTGTTCCCGCATATGAGCGTGGCCGATAATGTCGCATACGGCCTGATATCGTCCGGCCTGCGCAAGGCCGAGGCACGCGAGAAGGCGGCCGATGGCCTCGCATTGGTGGGACTGGCCGGCTATGGCGAGCGCCTGCCGAGCGAGTTGTCGGGCGGTCAGCAGCAGCGCGTTGCCGTGGCGCGTGCCCTGGTGGTCGAGCCGCAGGTGCTGCTGCTCGACGAACCGCTCTCCAATCTCGATGCCCGGCTGCGCCGGCGGGTGCGCACCGAGATCCGCGAGTTGCAGCAGCGCCTGGGTTTCACCGCCGTCTACGTTACCCATGACCAGGAAGAGGCCCTGGCCGTCTCCGATACGGTGATCGTCATGCATCAGGGCCGGATCGCCCAGGCCGGAACGCCGCGCGAGCTCTACGAGGCGCCGGCCTCCGCCTTCATCGCCGACTTCATCGGCGAGGCCAATGTGGTACCTTGCGAGGTGACGCGCGTGGCCGAGGGCCGGGCCGAGATCCGGGTCGGCGAGGGAGGGCATGCTCTGGCTGCGCGAGGTCTCACGGTCGGCCCCGCCAAACTCGCCATCCGCCCTAACGCCATGACCCTGCGCGAGGCTGCCGGAGCCATGCTGTCGGGCAAGGTGCTGCATGCGGCCTATCTCGGCGACCACGTCGAATACGAGATCGAGACCAAGGCCGGCCCGATCTTCCTGATCGACTCCGGCACCGACCGCATGCTGGAACCGGGAAGCCCGATCGGCGTCGACCTGCATGATCGGGGCCTCGCCTTGGTGCCGGAATGAGGATGGTCCACGAAGTCTCGTCATTGCGAGCGTAGCGAAACACTCCAGAAAGCCGCAGACACCTGGTCTGGATTGCTTCACCACGCTCGCAACGACGGCTGGCCCAAGCCTTCATCTGTTTCAGGAATTGCCCATGACATTGCCTACCCCCCCATCGCCTGCCCCCCCGTCGCCTGCCGCCGCCGACATCGCCGCCCGCCTCGACCTTGCCAGGGACATCATCCGGGAGGCCGGCCTGCTGGCGCTGTCCTTCTTCAACGACCGCGATACGCTCGCGGTCGAGACCAAGGCCAATGCGCAGGACGTGGTCTCGGCAGCCGACAAGGCCAGCGAAAGGCTATTGCGCGAGCGCATTGCGGCCGTTTTCCCGCATGACAGCCTGCTCGGCGAGGAATATGGCCTCACTGAAGGCATCTCCGGCTATTGCTGGGTGATGGACCCGGTCGACGGCACCAGCCCCTTCGTTTTCGGCCTGCCGTCCTGGTGCGTCTCGGTCGCGGTCACCCACGGTACAGAGACCGTGGTCGGGGTGATCTATGCGCCGGTGCGCGACGAGCTCTATGCCGCCGCTCTCGGCCAGGGCGCCAGCCTCAACGGAACCGCCCTGCGGCTTTCCGACAAGCGCAGCCTAGTCGACGGCGTGCTCGGGGTCGGGGCCAACCATCGCGTGGCGCCGGAGATCATCACCGGCTTCCTCAATGCCCTCCTGCACGAGGGCGGCATGTTCATCCGCAACGGGTCGGGCGCGTTGATGCTGGCCTATGTCGCAGCAGGTCGCCTGGTCGGCTATTACGAGCCGCATATGAATGCCTGGGACTGCCTGGCGGGCCTCTGCCTGATCAGCGAGGCGGGTGGCCGGATCGAGAACTTCCTCGTCAATGGTGATCTCGCCCGTGGCGGCCGGGTGATCGGTGCGGCCCCGGGGGCCTGGGACGGGCTGATGCGGCTGGTGGGCCAAGCCGAAAAGGGTCAAGAGGCGGACGAGACGTCCGCGGTCCCAGCCGCGATGCGTCCCGCGTGATCCCCGCAAGGTTCGCATTGGTAACGCCAGAGCTGGGACCGCGGACGTCACAGCGACATGCTTGCATGTCGCGACGTCCGCCTCCTGGTCGCCTTCACTCCTGACAAAAACTGGCAGGGCGAACCCTTAGTCTTTCCTCACCGCAACCGAGGAACCAGACGATGCCCACTTCCTTCAAGTCCAGCTATGCCCTGCTGATGGTCGACAGCCCGCTGCGCAGCGCCGCCTTCTATCGCGACCTGCTCGGCCTCGAGCCCATCGAGGCACAGACCACCTTCGCCCTGTTCGCCCTCGAAACCGGCCTGATGTTTGGCCTATGGTCAAAGCACACTGCCGAGCCCGCGCCAGGTGCGCCGGCCGGCGGCGTCGAGATCGGCTTCAAGGTCGCGGATGCTGCGGCCGTCGACACCGTCTACGACAAATGGATCGAGACGCGCGATGTGCGCGTTGCCCAAAAGCCGGTCGATCTCGATTTCGGCCGCACCTTCGTCGTGCTCGATCCCGATGGCCACAGGCTGCGCGTCTTCTCGACGCCGGAATAGGCAGCGCGCTTGACCCTCCCCCGCGGGGGGAGGGGATTGCCTCTATTGCGCCGCCACGATCTCCTCATGCGGGATCGGGCTTGGCTCCATGTCGCGGCGCCAGGGCGTGCGGCCGGCCAGAACGCCGGATTCGTGCACGATCTCCGCGACATATTCTTCCTGGCGATAGGCCATCACATGCACGCCGGCGACGCCCTTGATCTCGCGGACCTGCTGGATGATGTCGATGCAGAGCCGCTTGCCTTCCTCCTTCTGATCCTGCGCGCCTTCCAGGCGCTTGATCACGTCGTCGGGCACATGCACGCCGGGCACGTTGGAGCGCATCCACTTGGCGGTACGGGCAGAGGCGAGCGGACCGACGCCGACCAGGATGAAGCATTTCTCGTGCAGGCCCATGTCGCGGATCCGGGCCATGAAGCGCTCGAGCAGGGGAACATCGAAGCAATATTGCGTCTGGATGAACTGCGCCCCGGCCTGGATCTTCTTGGCCAGGTTGATCGGGCGGAAATCATAGGGCGGCACGAAGGGATTGGCCGCAGCGCCCATGAAGACGGCAGGCGGCGTGGTGATCTTGCGGCCCGACAGGAAGCGCTGCTCGTCGCGCATGGTGCGGATGGTGGAGAGCAAGGCGGTCGAATCGAGGTCGAAGACCGGCTTGGCCTCGGGATGGTCACCGCTCTGCACGCCGTCGCCCGACAGGCACAGCACGTTGCATACGCCCAGCGCTGCGGCGCCGAGGACATTGCCCTGGATGGCGATGCGGTTGTAGTCGCGGCAGGAGATCTGGAACACCGGCGAGTAACCGACCCGGGTCAGGAGGGCGCAGATCGCCACCGAGGACATGTGGCAATTGGCGCCGGAGCCGTCGGTGGCGTTGATGGCGTCGACCCAGCCCTCGAACGGCTTCACGCGCTCGAGCACATCGTCGGGATTGGCCGAATCAGGCGGGTTGAGTTCGGCCGTGACGGCGAATTCACCGCGGCGCAGCACGCGCTCGAGACGCCCGCGTGAACTATGGCCCGGGAGTTCGGGCAGGGGGGCGGCCGGATGCGGGCCGAAATCGTCGGGATGGGGCCGCCTGGTATCGATGCTCATGGCTTGCCTCCGCCCGTTGCCGCCGCAGTGGATTTGGCTGCAGCAGCCTTGGCTTTGGCGGCGGCCGCCGCTGCCGCCTTCTCGGCGGCGATCCGGGCATTGTAGCCCGATTTCTCGCGAGCGACGGAAAGCCAGGAAGACTGCCCCTTCAGGCGGTGATCCACCGGTCCCTGCGGCATCTCGATCGCGTTGCCGGCAGCCATGTTGCGCGAGCCCTCATAGGCCTTGACCCAGACGCAGGGCATGTCGGCATAGACTTCGCAGTTACCATTGGCCCTGACCCCACCGCAGGGGCCGTTGCGCAGGCCCTTGGGGCAGTTCATCGGGCAGGACATGCCGGTGGAGGACAGGGCGCACTGGCCGCACATCTTGCAGTCGAACAGGCTGGACTTGACCAGCTTCTCGACCTTAGCCACCGGTTTTTCCAGCCGTTCCCAGCCGATTGCCGTGAACAGGGGCGAGAGCTTGACCAGCGTCCACTCGACGCCGTCATAGATCCGCTCCATCGCGGCGGAATGGCGGATGGCCCAGAAGCGCAGGGCGAATTTCTTCGCATCGCGCGGTGGCTTTCCGGTGGCTTCGAAGGCGGCAGGCGTGCGCATGGCTCGTGAGCTCGCGTTGAACGGATCAGGCAGTTTCCTTGCCGCCATTCTTGGCAAGAGCCGCCAACCGTTCCTTGTCGTATTCCGCCTCGATCTTGGCCGCCGCCGCCGAAACTTCCGCTTCGAGGTCCTCGCCGCACTCGATCGGGGGGCTGCGATGGAATTCGGCGAGATAATCATCCGTACCGGCAGCACCGCCGCGCATCGCCGCCATGTCGACGGCCTCGCCGAAGCGCGAGCTCAGTTCGCGCTTGGCACTGGTGCGGCCCTGCTTGGCCACCACCATGGTGGGAATGTCGCGCCAATAGGTGACGATGAGCTGGGGCATGGGGGATTCCTTTCGATTTCGCTCGTCAATGACGATTCGGACGCCCGAATATTTTCGTCAAAACGGCGTCCGGCTGCGGATCGCGGCAGCCAGGGTGCCCTCGTCGAGATAGTCAAGCTCGCCTCCGACCGGCACGCCATGCGCCAGTTTCGTCACCTTGACGCCTGTTGGGGCCAGAAGGTCGGTGACGTAGTGCGCGGTGGTCTGTCCGTCGACCGTGGCGTTGAGGGCGAGAATCACCTCGGTCACGCCGCCCTCGGCAACGCGCGCGACCAGCCTGTCGATGGTGAGATCCTCGGGGCCGACACCATCCAGCGGCGAAAGCGTGCCGCCGAGCACGTGGTAGCGGGCATTGACCACACCGGCCCGCTCCAGGGCCCAGAGATCGGCGACATCTTCGACCACCACCAACAGCGTGTCTTCCCGTCGGGGGTCACCACACAAGGTGCAAGGATCCGAGGTGTCGATATTGCCGCAGTTCGAGCAGACCAACACGCGCTCGCAGGCGATCTGCAGGGCCGAGGACAGCGGCACCATCAATTGCTCGCGCTTCTTGATCAGCGTCAGCGCCGCTCGGCGGGCCGAACGCGGCCCGAGCCCGGGCAAGCGGGCGAGCAACTGGATCAGGCGTTCGATTTCAGGGCCGGTAACGGATGCCATGCAGCTCAGATAGGTGATTTGCAGCGCCTGCGCGAGGGGAGAGTGCGGGCTCGATCGATTTTGAGCGCGCTCCCAGGGGCACTGCGTCCTTTCGTACCTTGAACGTCGGCTGCTCAACTATTAAGCACCTATCGCTTCGCGATATATCGCGCGGCGGGCGGACTGCGCCCTCTGTGTCTGCCGGGTGGGTCCATGGCGCTTCTTCCCTTCAAACTGTTCTCGCCGATCCTGGCCGGAGCAACCCTGCGCGACCGGCTGTTCGCCAGCCTGGGTGCCATCGTGGGCATCGCCTTGACCGGCCTGGTCTGCACGCTGGTCTTCGGCCGCGACCCGCATCTGCCCTTTATCGTGGCGCCGGTCGGCGCCTCGGCCGTGCTGCTTTTTGCCGTGCCCGCCAGTCCGCTGGCGCAGCCCTGGTCCATCATTGGCGGCAATACGCTCTCGGCGCTGTGCGGCATTGCGGTCACCCAGTTCGTGCACGAGCCGATGCTGGCCATCGGCCTGGCGGTCGGCCTTGCCATTGCGGTGATGTCGCTGGCGCGCTGCCTGCATCCGCCGGGCGGGGCAGCTGCCCTGACGGCCGTGATCGGCGGGCCAGCCGTGGCTGCCGCCGGTTTCGGCTTTGCTTTGGTCCCGGTCTGCCTCAACTCGGCGCTGCTGGTGGCGCTGGGCTGGCTGTTCCACCGCTTCTCCCGCCATCCCTATCCGCATGTGCCGGCGCCCGCTCCGGCCAGCACGCACGGCACCGCCGATCCGGCGCCTTCCCTGCGTGTCGGCTTCCGCGACGAGGATATCGAGGGGGCGCTGACCGATCTCGGGGAGACCTTCGATATCGACCGGCAGGACCTCGACCGTCTGCTGCGGCGGGTCGAGCAGCGGGCGCTGTCGCGGTCGCATGCGGATCTCACCTGCGCCGACATCATGTCGCGCGACATCGTCACCATCGAGCCCGAAGCCAGTGCCGAGACCGCCATCAGGCTCTTGCTGGAGCATAATGTCCGCACCCTGCCGGTGATCGACTTTCATGATCGCGTGGTGGGCACGGTGGGCTTGCGCGACCTCGCCGGTCCGGTGAAGCAGGTCGGCGACGTCATGACCCTACCCACTTTGTCCACCCCGAACGCGCCGGCCCTCGGGCTGGTGCCCGCCCTTACCGATGGCACCGCCCATGCGGTCGTGATCGTCGACGCCGACAAGCACATTGTCGGGCTCGTCACCCAGACCGATCTCCTGGCCGCCCTCTCCAGCCTGTCGGCGCGGGAGGGGTGGGGGCAGTAGGGACACCATGAAAAAGGGGCGGCTTGCGGCCACCCCTGTGCTTCCGGCATTCGGGATTCGTCTGTCATGAACGGATCGGATTGGCCGGATCCTTGTCATTGCCGGGCTTGACCCGGCAATCCGGTTCTATCCGGACATTGCCGACCAGCCATCGGATGCCCGGGTCAAGCCCGGGCATGACAAAGGCGGCGTTTCAGTCATTTCCGGACAATGCCTATCAGGGCGATGCCGCACCGGCTCAGGACAGATGATGCCGTTCCTGGATCTTGTAGACCGGTGTCGGGATCGCCTCCTTGCGGGCCTTCAGCTGCAGGGAGAGATAAAGCGAGTAATGGCGCGACTGGTGCAGGTTGCCGCCATGGAACCAGAGGGCCTCCTGCTGGGTGGGTTTCCACATGTTGCGCTGCTCGCCTTCCCAGGGCCCGGGATCCTTGGTGGTATCAGAGCCGAGCCCCCAGCACTTGCCGACCTTGTCCGCCACTTCCTTCGAAATCAGGTCGGCCGCCCAGCCATTCATCGAACCATAGCCGGTGGCATAGACGACGAGATCGGCCGGCAGCTCGCGGCCGTCTTCCAGCACCACGCCGGTTTCGCTCAGTTCGCGGATGCCGACGCCGCTGACCAGCTTGATCCGGCCGTCGGCCACCAGCTCGCAGGCGCCGACATCGATGTAATAGCCCGATCCCCGGCGCAGATATTTCATGAACAGGCCTGAATCGTCGTCGCCGAAATCGAGCATGAAGCCGGCCTTCTCGAGCCGCTTGTAGAACTCGGCGTCCTTCTCGCGGATCTTGTTGTACACCGGCACCTGGAACTCATGCAGGATGCGATAGGGCAGCGAGGCGAAGATCAGGTCTGCCTTGCGGGTGGTCATGCCGGCGGCCACCGCCCGCTCCGAATAGAGGTCACCCAGCCCGATCTCCATCAGCGAATCCGACTTCACGATATGGGTGGAGGAACGCTGCAGCATGGTGACGTCGGCGCCGCCTTCCCACAGGGCCGCGCAGATGTCGTGGGCCGAATTGTTGGAGCCGATCACCACCACTTGTCTGCCGCGATAGGCGTCCGGGCCGGGATGACGGGAGGAGTGCTGCTGCTCGCCTTTGAAGACATCCTGGCCCTTGATCTTGGGGACATTGGCCTTGCCGGACATGCCGGTGGCCAGCACCAGCTGCTTGGGCTTCAGGGTGATCTCGCGGCCGTCCCGCTCGACGATCACGGTCCATTCCTTGGTCGTTTCGTCGAAGCTCGCGGATTTGCAGGTGGTGGAGCTCCAATAGTTCAGCTCCATCACCTTGGTGTACATCTCCAGCCAGTCGCCGATCTTGTCCTTGGGCGCGAAAACCGGCCAATTGTCGGGGAAGGGGATGTAGGGCAGGTGGTCGTACCAGACCGGATCGTGCAGGCAGAGCGATTTATAGCGCTTGCGCCAGCTGTCGCCTGGACGCTCGTTCTTCTCGACGATGATGGTCGGCACGCCGAGCTGCCGCAGCCGCGCGCCGAGTGCGATGCCGCCCTGGCCGCCGCCGATGATGACGACATAGGGCTGCTCGGTGAAGCCGAGTTCCGAAGCCTCCGATTCGCGCTTCTCCTTCCAGGTCTTGCGGGTGGGATCGCTGCCGTGCTCGGCGCCCATCGGGCGGCGGAAGCCCTTGGGTTCCTCATGGCCCTTCAACTCGCTCATCGTGGTGAGCAGGGTCCAGATCAGACCGTTCTTCAGGCGGATATGGCCATAGCCGCGTGCCGCTTCCGTTTCGAACTCGAACCAGCCCTCGGTCACGCCATTGCCGTCGCTGGCGGCTTCGGTGGCATCCTGGCGGAAATGACCGGGCTTGATGGCGGCTAGCTGCGCCTTCAGCATCTCGCCGATGGCATCGCGCCCTTCCAGGGTGCGGATGTTCCAGGTGAAGGTCACCAGGTCGCGCCAATAGCAATCTTCCTGGAACAGGTTGACCGCGGCGTCGATGTCGCCGCTTGCGAGCGCCTTTTCGAACTTGGCCAGAACCGCGTCCACCCTGGCCTGCGGGCTTTGATCGAGCATGGTATTTCCTCCGTTTTATTGTGTTGGTCGAGACTGTTGCTTCGGACTGAGAACGAACGCTTGTTTGCTTCAACTCCCTGTTTTTCAAACCGGGCCATCGCGATCCGATGTTATCGGGCCAGGTCGATCAGGATCTTGAGCTGCTCGCCGGCCGGGTCGAGCAGGGCGTCGAAGCCGTCGGTGACGGCCTTGTCGAGCGTGATCTTGCGGGTCACGACCTTGTTCGCCGGCAGCAGGCCGGAGCTGATCAGGCGGATGACGCGCGGCCAGTAATGGGTGGGATAGGCCCAGGAGCCGCGAATATCGACATCCTTGAAGGTGACCTGGAACCAGTCGAGCGGGTTCTCGTGCGGATGCAGGCCGGTCTGGACCACCACGCCCTGCTTGCGCACCGCATCGAGGCAGGCCTTGAGAGCATGCTCGTTGCCCACGCATTCGATCGCCACGTCACAGCCGACCTGTCCTTCGCTGAGCGCGCGCACGACTTCGCCGGGATTGTCATGCTTGGGGTTGATGGTGATGAGATCGGGCAGGGCGGCCTTGGCGAAGGCGAGGCGCTTGTCGTTGATGTCGGAGACGAAGAGCTGTGCGGCGCCGGCGGCCCGGGCTGCGAGGAGGGTGAGCAGGCCGATCGGGCCGGCGCCCGTCACCAGCACGCTCGAGCCGGCGGTGACGCCGCCGCGGTCGCAGGCATAGACGGCTACCGCGCTTGGCTCGACCAGGGCAGCTTCTTCGTCGCTCAGCGCGTCGGGGATCTTCTGCACATTGTAGTCGTTGAGCAGGGCATAGTCGGCCATGCCGCCCGAAACCCAGCTCAACCCGGCGAGGGCGAGTTGCGGGCTGAGGTGGAAGAGGCCGCGATCGGCGAAATAGTCGCCCGAACGCGGCATGATCAGCGGCTGCACCGAGACCCGGTCGCCGGGCTTCACCGCCTCGACACCCTCACCGACCGCTTCGACCACCCCGCCGAATTCATGGCCGAGGATCTGCGGGCCGCTGGCGCCGCTGAAAGGATGCGGCTCGACCGGGATGAAGATGGGACCATAGGCGTATTCGTGCAGATCCGTGCCGCAGATTCCGACGAAGCGATTGCGGATCAGAACCTGTCCGGGCGCCGGCTGGCCCGGCTTAGGCAGTTCTTCGAGCCGCAGATCCTTGGCGGCATGAAATCGCAGGGCCTTCATCCTTGTCCTCCTCCCCTGTTGCATGGTGTTGGGCAGGAAGAGCAATCGCCGTGCCAATCGGCGGAAGGCCGTGGCCTGGGGCGGTTTCAGGCCTCTTGGACGCAGGCAACCGTTGCATGACACGCAACAGATGCCACACCTGTGGCAGGGGTGCTGCAACAGGTCAGGGCAAGCATCATTAAAGCCGATCTGTCATTCCCGGCGAGCCACGAAGTGGCGAGGGAAGGGAATCCAGGGGCGGTAGGCTCGACTCTTGGTTCCTGGATTCCCTTCCCACCGCCTGCGGCGGCGCCGGGAATGACAGGTCGAGCGTTGGGCGCGTCGATATCAGTTGCGATGGCTCAGGCCGTGGCGTTTCATCTGGCGATGCACCGTGGAACGGTCGACGCCCAGGCTGCGTGCCGCCTGCGAGACGTTCCAGTTGCAGCTGGCGAGCACGGCTTCAAGGGCCGCCTTTTGGGTGTGCGGCTCCTCGGTTCTCGGCGGCAGCGCCCGCCTCAGCAGGGCTTCGGGCAGGTCGCACACTTCGATGACGCCGTTCTGGCACAGAACGGCGGCGACCGAGACGATATTGTCGAGTTCGCGGATATTGCCGGGCCAATGATGGGCCTTGAGCGCGAGCAGGGCTGCCGGCGCGACCGCCAGCGCCTCGCCATTCACGCGATGTTTGGCAAGGATCTTGTCGAGCAGCCAGACGAAGTCGGATCGCTCGCGCAAGGCGGGCAGCGCGAGCGTCGCGGCATTGAGCCGATAGAGCAGATCCTCGCGAAAGCCACCCTCCCTGGCGAGCGCCTCGAGGGGGCGGTTGGAGGCGGAGACCACCCTTATGTCCAGCGGCTTGGACCGCGAAGCGCCCACCGGAGTCAGCTCCCGCTCCGACAACACCCGCAGGAACCGGCTCTGGAGCGCCAGCGGCATGTCGCCGATCTCGTCGAGGAAGAGCGTGCCGCCATTGGCCTCCTCGATCAGTCCGATCCGTCCCCTCGGCGCCGCGCCGGTGAAGGCCCCCGGCAGATGGCCGAACAATTCGCTTTCGATCAGCGGTTCGGGGATCGCCGCGCAGTTCACGGCTACGAATTTGCCGGTCCGGCCGCTCGCCTCGTGGATGGCGCGGGCCAGATATTCCTTGCCCGTGCCGGTTTCGCCCTGGATGAGGATCGAGACCGGCCGGGGCGCGAGCTTGGCGACCTTGGCCTGCAAGGCGGCGAGCTGGCCGTCGCCGCCGCCGAGATTGCGCAGCGAGGCGGGAATGTCGTGGCGTGCCCCGACCGGCGAACGCACGGCGATATCGGGCTCGATCGCATGGGCGAACAGGGCGTTGCCGTCGCGGGCGAAAACCAGGCGGTCCTGCGGGCGATGCTGGCGCGTTAGGTCGGGCAGGTCGTCGATATCCATGTCGAAGAAGCGCGACAGGGGCTGGCCGATCAGGGCTTGTGGGTCGCGCCAGTCGAGATTGCCCGAGCGCGCCAGCACCTTGGCGCCGCCATTGGTCATGCCGATGATGCGGCCGGAACCGTCGATGGCGATGCCGGCTTCCGGGTCGACATCGAGAAATTCCGGGGAGCGCGAGAAGCGCAGCACCCATTCGCGGCTCGATTGCGCCATCAGATTGGCGAGCTCGATGCGCCGTACCGTGGCCGAGACAAGATGCAGCGCCAGGTTCTGGCTGGCCTTCTTGATCGGCGAGGAGAGCAGGGAGATGTCGAGCACCGCCGAAAGCCCGCCCTGGATGTCGTATATCGGGGCGGCGGTGCAGGAGAGCGGCGTGTGGGTATTGTCGAAATGGTCGGTCTGATGGATGGTCAGGGCCTCGCCGGCCTCGATGCAGGCACCGACGGCGCAGGTGCCGGCCCGCGACTCAGACCATTCCGAGCCCATATAGAGGCCGGCCTTGCGCAGATTGTTGTCGAACAGCGGGTCGCCGTAGAAATCCACGGTCACGCCGGCCCTGTCGGAGAGCAGCAGCACATAGTTCTGTCCCGCCACCTGGCGGAACAGGCTTTCGAGGCCCGAACGGGCGATCGCGATCAGTTCTTCCGATTGCTGGCGATGCTCGCGCAACTGGGTATCCGGCACGATATAGGCCTCGCAGGCCTGGGCCGGGTCCAATCGGTGCTTGTTGATGCAGCGCAGCCAGCTTTGCACCACCGTGGCGTCGCGGATGGTTGCCGCGCCCAGGCCGACGCTTTCGATCTCGCGGATATGATCGACATGCGAAACCATGAGAAGGTGCAGCCAGCCTCCCTGGAAAATGTATTTCTTGATCCGTCCGGATCAGAAATCACGTCGTCTTGCTTGGATCTTGCGTGGCACGCGCCAGCTCGATCGAATTCTACCTCGCAGCCTCCAAGGCACGGGCACCGCAGTGTGCACTAGTGCCTGCGAATGTAAACCGTCTTGGCGCCTTACGAGGTCAGCCATGGGCTGCGATCAGTGCCAGCAGGCGGTCGCAATCGGTGGCGATGCGCCCGGGGGCGACATTGGTGACGCCCAGCAGCAGGCCGGCTCGCCGCGCTCCCTTGTACCAGGGTGAAAGCGGCACGGGAGCTAGTCCGAAAGGCAGGGCCTGATGGGAGACGGCAACATCGTCGATCGTATCGGGCAGGCCGAGCAGGACGGCAAGACCTCCATTGGCATGGACCTTCATGCCGGGGCCGATACGCGCGGCGAGGCAGGAGGCGAGGGCGTCGCGCCGGGTGGCGTAGAGGCGTTTCATCCGGCGCAGATGCCTGAGATAATGCCCCTCCGCCAGGAAGCTCGCCACGGCTCGCTGGATCGAGGCCGCCGGCGCTGGCGCGAGGGCGGCGGCGACGTCGCCGAAACGGGCCGCCAGTTGCGGCGGCACGATCAGGAAGCCAAGGCGCAGCGCCGGAGTGATGGTCTTGCTGAAGGTGCCGGCATGCAGAACCCGGCCCTGCCGGTCGAGCGAGGCGAGTGCCGGCGCAGCCCGCCCCCTGAGCTGCAATTCGCTGAGATAATCATCCTCGATGATCCAGGCTTGGCGCGCCTGCGCCCAATCGAGCAAGGCAAGGCGGCGTTCGAGCGACAAAGTGAGGCCGAGAGGCGCCTGCTGGCCCGGGGTGACCACCGCAAAGGCGGCGTCCGGTGCGAGACGGATGCCGGCGGCTACGTCGATGCCATCGCGGTCGACCGGAACGGGCGTGATCGCCACGCGAGCCTGCTCCAGGGCGATATGGGTGAGGATGAAAGCGGGATCCTCCAGCCAGGCCTTATGGCCGTCGAGTTCGAGGGCGCGCAGGACGAGGCCGAGGGCACCGGCATAGCCCGACGTCACCAGGATCTGGCTCGGCTCGCACTGGATGCCCCGCGCCAGTGCGAGATAGGCGGCGATCTCGCGCCGGAGCTCGATATGGCCGCGCGGATCGGGATAGCTCACCGGCGCCGCGGCGGCAGCACGGGCACTGCGCGCCATGATGCGCGACCATAGCGAGAAGGGAAAGGCGTCCTGAGCCGGCACGCCCATCTGGAAGGTGGCCGGCGGGCGCTCGAAATCGGGAAAGAGCGCCGGCAGGGGCGTAGCCTCCGGCAGCCGGCCGGCGGCCTGGGGACGGGCTGCCTTGTGGATCACGCGCGTGCCGGCCGCTCCCATACCGGCGATCAGCTGTTCGTCGGCGAGCTTTTCATAGGCTACGCGCACGGTACCGCGGGCGACGCCGAGCTGGGCCGCGAGATCGCGCCAGGACGGTAGCCGGACGCCATTGGCCAGCCGGCCGTCGAGGATGGCGGTGGCGATGCTGCGATGGATCTGCACGGCCAGCGGAGCCTGGGCGGCGCGATCGATACTGATCTTGAAGGACTCGTTCATGCATCCGAATGGTACAGTATTTTATCCAATTCTTGGTGCTTTTTTGTGAGCCGAAAGAAAGCCATGCTGCAGTCATCGCAAGACAGGAACCAAGATGATGATTTCCAGAGCCTTTCTGTTCGGCGTGGGTATTGCCTTTGCGGCCACCACAGCCCTGGCCTATTCGCCGCAATCGAAGGCTGGCGGGGCCAGCGCAGCACCGGTGTTCGAGCAGGCCCTGCCCAACGTGCCCGGCAAGACCATGACCAGCGTCCTCGTTCGCTACGCCCCCGGCGGCAAGTCGCCCTCGCATACCCATTCCAGGACGGCCTTCGTCTTTGCCTATGTGCTGTCGGGTTCGATCCGCAGCCAGGTCAATGGCGGACCGGTCAAGGTCTATCGCGCCGGCGAGAGCTGGTTCGAGGAGCCGGGCGCCCACCATCAGATCAGCGAGAATGCCAGCAAGACGAAGCCCGCCTCGCTGCTCGCCGTCTTCGTCGCCGATACCGGCGACCGCAACCTCACCGTCTATGATCAGGAGAAGTGAAATGGCCCCGCGCCTCGACTACAACGCCGCCGCGCCTGCCGGCATGAAAGCCCTCGGCGGCGTCTATGGCTATGTCAGCCAGAGCCTGCCCCGCATGCTGGTCAACCTGGTCTATCTGAGGATCTCGCTGCTCAATGGCTGCGCCTATTGCATCGACATGCATTCGCGCGACTTGACCAAGGACGGGCTGCCCCAGGAGAAGCTGGTGCTGGTGCCGGTCTGGCATGAAGCCGGCGACTTGTTCGGCGAACAGGAGAAGGCGGCGCTGCGTTGGGCGGAGACGGTGACCAGGGTCGCCGAGACCGCGGTGCCCGACGCGGAGTTCCAGGCCGTGCGGGCGGTGTTTTCCGAAAAGGAAGTGGCCGACCTCACCATCGCGATCGGCCTGATGAACGCCTATAACCGCCTGGCGATCAGCTTCCGCAACATGCCGGCTGCGGTGAAGGCGATAGCATAAATTGCGCCAAATATGTTATCATGGCGGCAAAGGAGAACCGCCATGAACGTATCACTCGGCTCGCGGTGGGAAGAATTCGTCAATACGATCGTTCGGGAAGGCCGCTATGGCTCGGCGAGCGAGGTGGTCAGGGAGGGCCTCCGTCTCGTCGAGGAGCGTGAAGCCAAGCTGCAAGCGCTCCGCGACATGGTGAATGCCTCCATCGACGAAGGAGGCAGCCTTTCCGATGACGAGGTAGGCAAGGCTCTCGATGCCGCCGCCACGCAACTTGCAGCCGAAGGGTACTGAGTGAGGCGGCTGGTCTATTCACACGCTGCGGTCAGGGACTTGATCGCAATCCAGGACTACATCAGTCGTGAAAGTGGAAGTCTGATGCTGGGACGCCGGTTCGCGGAACAGCTGCGGCAGCAGTGCCGCAAGCTCGCGACCTTGCCCGGCATCTTTGGCCGGGTTCGGCCCGAGTTGCGCCCTGACCTGCGAAGTTTCGCTTTTCGAGGCTATGTGATCTTCCTGCGCTATCACAGCGACCGATTGGAAATCGTCAACATTGTCGAAGGTCACCGTGATATCGAGGCGCTCTTCGACAGGGGAGGCGGCCAGCCGTAACATGGTCGCTCGATAGTCGCCGCGCCCGCTTCAGAACGGCAGCTTCATGCCGGGCGGGATGGGCAGGCCGGCGGTGATCGAGCCCATCTTTTCCTGCGTCAGGCGGTCGGCCTTGCCACGGGCGTCGTTATGGGCGGCGAGGACGAGGTCCTCGACGATTTCCTTTTCGTCGGCCTTGAGCAGCGAGGCGTCGATCTCGACGCCCTTCATCTCGCCCTTGGCGGTGAGGCGCACCTTGACGAGGCCGCCGCCCGCCACGCCTTCGACTTCCGTCTGTTCCAGTTCGGCCTGCAGGGTCTGCATCTTGGCCTGCATGGCCTGCACCTGCTTCATCATGCCCATTACGTCTTTCATGGGAACTCCTGCTGCGTGTTCAGATATCGTCGGCGGAATAAGGCTCGGCCTCGTCGCCGTCATCGGGATCGCCGCCATCATCGGGGGCCGGCGCCAGGGATTGCGTCTCCACCGGGGCATTATCCCGGATGTCGACGATCTCCGCACCCGGAAAGCGCTCCATCACGGCCCGCACGAAAGGATCGGCCCGGATGCCCGAGAGCACGGCCGCCTGCCGGGCCTCGGCGAGTTCGCGCAAGGTCGCCTCGCCCTTTTCCGAGGACAGCACCACCAGCCAGCGCTTGTTGGTCCAGTCCGACAATTTGCGCGAGAGATCATTGACCAGGCCCTGGGGCGAACCGGGCTCGAGAGCGATGTCGAGGCGGCCATCGGCGAAGGCGACCAGGCGCACGAAACGCTCCAGGGCCAGCTTCAGCGGCAGGTCGCGCTTTTCCATGGCGAGGCCGACGATCTCGGCGAAGCTGGCGAGCGCGCGGCCCGGTTGCGCGGCCGAGGCCGGCCCCGGCATCGGGGTGTGCTGGGGCTGCGGCTGGAACTGCGCCTGGGTGGCGGCGGTGATCAATTGCGCCCGCGGGGCGGCCGGCGGGGGCGCCGGCGGCGCTGCCGCGGGCCCGTGCGAGGGCAGGGAGCCTCCATTTTCCGTGAGTTGCCGGATGAGGTCGTCCGGCGAGGGCAGGTCGGCCGCATAGCAAAGGCGCGCCAGCACCATGTCAGCGGCGGCGAGCGGCTTGGCGGCGATCTGGGTCTCGGGAATGCCCTTGAGCAGCATCTGCCACTGGCGCGTCAGCACCTTGATCGAGAGTTTGCCGGCGAGTTCGGTGCCCCGCACCTTTTCGATCTCGGTGGCCGAGGCATCGTTGGCGGCGGCCGGCGAGATCTTCACGCGCGTGACGAAATGGGTGAATTCGGCGAGTTCCGACAGCACCACCGCCGGATCGGCGCCCTGGTCGTATTGGGCGCGCAACTCGTCGAGGGCCGAGGCGGCGTCGCCGCGCATCACCGCCTCGAACAGGTCGATCACGCGCGAACGGTCGGCGAGGCCCAGCATGGCGCGCACGCTTTCGCCGTCGATCGTGCCGCCACCATGGGCGATGGCCTGGTCGAGCAGGGACAGCGAGTCACGCACCGAGCCCTCGGCCGCCCGCGCGATCATTGCCAGCGCCGCCGCGTCGATCGAGACGTTCTCCTTCTCGCAGATCGCGCCGAGATGGCGGGCGAGCAGGCCGCTGTCGACCCGCCTGAGGTCGAAGCGCTGGCAGCGCGACAGGATGGTGATCGGGACCTTGCGGATCTCGGTGGTAGCGAAGATGAACTTCACATGCGGCGGCGGCTCTTCCAGCGTCTTTAAAAGGGCGTTGAAGGCCTGCGTGGTCACCATATGGACTTCGTCCATGATGAGGACCTTGAAGCGCGCCGAGACCGGAGCGTAGCGCACGCCGTCGGTGATCTCGCGAATGTTCTCGATGCCGTTATGGGAGGCGGCATCGAGCTCCATCACGTCGATGTGGCGGCTGTCGATGATGGCCTGGCAGTGTCGGCCGAGGCCCGGCATGTTGATGGTCGGCTTGCCGCCGCCCTCCGGCGGCTCGTAATTAAGCCCGCGCGCCAGGATGCGCGCCGTGGTGGTCTTGCCGACACCGCGCACGCCCGTGAGCATATAGGCCTGGTGGATGCGCCCCGTCTCGAAGGCGTTGGACAGGGTGCGCACCATCGCGTCCTGGCCGATCAGGTCATCGAAAGTCTGGGGACGGTATTTGCGGGCGAGAACGCGATAGGGCTGGGTATCGGAGGGCGTCGTGTTCGCGTCTTCCATCAATTCCCCCGAATCCCTCGAAGGGCCACCTGTGCGATCCGCCGTTCCATGAGGTAGGAGGTTGGACGAAGACCCGCAGCGGTCTCGTTGGGGCTGCTTCCTTCCGGACCTGACCCGGTTGGCGAGTGTTGCGTCCACCGCCAACCTCCCGCCGCGTATATGGGCCATCGGCGCGCGAATGACAAGCGGAGGCGCCAAAAAACCTCACAAGCCGCAAAATCTCGATTGGACGGCATATTTCCTGTAAAAAGCGCCAAGATTTTTTTGAAAAAAGATTTGGGCCTTTTAAAAAGGGCTTGGACTTTGCCGCGCGAGCGACTATCTAGAGATACACAAATCGTTCGGGGCTGGCGTCGATAGTACGAGCCGGCTCTAGTGCAGATGCACTTTCAGTCGAACATCGAGCGAAGCGCTCGTTCGCCCTAACGATGGAAATGCCTATTCCGGTACCAAGAGCCAAGGTGGCGATCTGCCGGAGTGTGCTGCTGCGCCCGACGCAGGCGGAACCTATGGTTTTCCTGACCCGTGCATTGACTGATGTGATGCAATGGCCATGACGAAGGTTCGCTGTCGCTTCGCGAGATTGCGCATGTTTATAGCGGAGAATGAGATCAATCTATGAGGCAGGGACAGCAAAAGCGTATGCGTGGTCGTTCACGCGGCGGCAAGGGTCCGAACCCGCTGAGCCGGAGCTATGAGTCGAACGGCCCCGACGTGAAGGTTCGTGGAACCGCCGCCCATATCGCTGAAAAATACGTTCAGCTGGCGCGCGATGCCCAATCCTCCGGCGACCCGATCCTGGCCGAGTCCTATCTGCAGCACGCCGAGCACTATTTCCGCATCATCGCGGCGGCGCAGCCGCAGTTCACCAGCGACCAGAACTTCGGCCATGGTGCCGAGGACGAGGAAGATGGTGACGATGCCGATTTCGAGGGCCCGATCCCCTCGATGCCGCAGGGCTTCGGGACGCCGGCGAATCAGTTCGGCGGCTCCCAGGGCTTCGACGAACAGCCGCGCCTGGTGCAGCCGGGACGTGACCGCAATTTCGGCGAGCGTGGCGAGGGCGGCCAGCCCTACCGCGAGCGTGAGCACCGCTTCCGTGACCGCAATGACCGTTTCAACGGCGAGCGTGGTCCGCGCGAGGAGCGCCAGCCGCGCGAGGACAGGCAGTCCCGCGAGGACCGGCCCTACCGCGAGGAGCGCCAGCGTGACCGTCAGTTCGACGGGCAGGCCAACGGCCAGGCGGCCGAAGGTGAGGGAGCCGGCGAGCCGCGCTTCAATCAGCGCCATGGCCGTCGTGACCGCCGTTTCGGCGATCGTGGCGATCGTCCCTTCCGTGACCGCGCCAATGCCGGCGACGGGCCGCTCTTCAGCGAGCGCGGGCAGGGCGAACGCGGCGCGTTCCAGCCGGCGCCGGTGGTTCCGGTCGACCAGCCCCAGCCGGATCTGCATGACGATCATGCCCTTTCCACCTTGCCTTCCTTCATCACCGGCACGCCGGCGGTAGCCTCTGCGGCTCCGGCAGCTGCCCCGGCGCCAGTTCAGGCTGTTGCCGCGCCGGTAGAAGCGACCCCCACTGCCGCTCCCGCAGCGGCCGAAGCGGAGGCCGAAGCTGCTGCTCCGCGTCCGCGCAAGCGCCGTGTCTCGAAGAAGGCTGCCGCTGCAAGTGAAACGGCCGAGGCGAGCGCGGAAACCGCGAGCGAATAGGCGCTAAATCGATCGGTTTTACCTGATCAGCCGGCGATCCTGCGGGGTCGCCGGCTTTTTTATTGTCGACGGGTTGAACTCATGCCGGACCCCCGCATATTGAACTCAGGTTCTATTTATCGCCTCCTGGGTAATGCCGGGCGGGCGCGGCTGGAGCCAGCGCAGGAAACGGTCTTTGCCGTTTGACGGAATCGCCGGAAACCGCAAAGACGCGTCGAGATGAAGAGTTGGGGCAAGGCGCGTTCAGCCGTGAACGCGCAGTCTGCACGGTTGTGGTTCTGAGGCGGGATGTTGCAATGTTGGCTCGCTTGCAAAAGTTGATACGCAGTTTTGCGCCGGGCGGGCCGGCCAGGCCACGCTACGTCTTCGACGAGACCGACCATCGCGTCGCCGCCGCCGGGCTGCTCGTCTATGCCATGAATGTGGATGGGGTCGAGAGTCCGGCCGAGAAAACACGTGTGGCCGCCTTGCTGCAGGAGCGCTTTTCGCTCGATGAGGACGAGACCCGTGCCCTGCTGGCGGCGGCAGGAGAGCGTAATCGCGATGCTCTCGATTTCAACGATTTCACCGGCGTGGTGAAGCGCGCCTACAACGTCGACGGACGCCAGCGCATCGTCGAAATGATGTGGGAGATCGTGTTCGCCGATGGCGTCCTGCACGAGTTCGAGGACAATCTCGTCTGGCGCGTCGCCGAGGCCCTCGACGTCCCGTCAGCCGCGCGCACCACGATCCGCAGCAAGGCCGCCGCCCGGAACAACGTGCTTCTGCCGGAAGCTGGCGAGTGAGCCGCCCGGTCGCCTTGGTCACGGGCGCATCGAGCGGCATCGGCGAAGCATTGGCCCACGCCCTGGCCGAACAGGGTGAGGACCTCATGCTGATCGCCCGGACGCAGAGCGAATTGCTGCGCGTCCAGAGTGAGATCGCGACAGCCACGGGGCGCTTCGTGGCGGTTGCCGCGTTGGATCTCGAACGCGCCGATGCGGCCGAGGCCGTCAAGGCCGTGTTGCGTGACCAGGCCCTCAGCGTGCGGCATCTGGTCAACAATGCCGGCTTCGGCCTGGCGGGCGACATGGCGGATCTGCCGGTATCCGGCCAGGTCGGCATGGTCGATCTCAATTGCCGTGCCTTGCTGGCGCTGACGCTCGCCTTCCTGCCCGAGATCCGCGAGAACGAGGGCGGCGTGCTCAATGTCGCCTCGGTCGCCGGCTTCACGCCGGGGCCGGGCCTTGCCGTCTACTATGCCAGCAAGGCCTTCGTGCTGTCATTGACGCGGGCGCTGGCTTTCGAGGAGCGGGAAAGCGGCATCCGCGTCTGCGCCCTCTGCCCCGGTCCGGTACCGACCCGCTTCGGCGCCCGGGCAGGGTTCGGCAAGTCGGGCGTCATTGCCATCACACGCCCGCTTTCGGCAAAGGATGTTGCCCATATCGGACTCGCCGGTTATTTCGGACGTCGCACCGTCGTGGTGCCGGGCATGATCCCGAGGCTGATGGTTGCCATCCTGTCGGTCCTGCCGACGCGGATGGTGCTGCCTGTCCTCGCTCGCGCCCAGCGGCAGAGGCGGCAGAAATAGTGCCTTTCGCCGGGCCGAGCGCTTCGTCATGAAGCGGTGAACGGTCTGTGCGAAGGGGAGATATGCGAAACCCTTCCTTGACTTCCCTGGCGTGAGACGCCAGTTTCCGGCTCCTTTCGTCGTCATTTGGACACCCATGCGCAGCTATCTCGATTTTGAAAAACCAGTGGCCGAGCTCGAGGCCAAAGTCGAGGAACTGCGCGCGATGGGGGAGTCGGGTGACGCAGTGGCGATCGGGGACGAGATCCAGCGGCTCGAGGCCAAGGCAAACCAGGCGCTGCGCGACCTCTACGCCCAGCTCACGCCCTGGCAGAAGACCCTGGTGGCCCGCCACCCCGAGCGCCCGCATGCCAATGATTATATCGCCGCCCTGATCGAGGATTTCACGCCGCTTGCCGGTGACCGCAAGTTCGGCGATGACGAGGCCATCATCGGCGGTTTCGGACGCTTCCGCGGCGAGTCCGTCTGCATCCTCGGCCATGAAAAGGGCTCCGACACCGAAAGCCGGATCCGGCACAATTTCGGCATGGCGCGGCCCGAGGGCTATCGCAAGGCCGTGCGACTGATGGAAATGGCCGACCGCTTCGAATTGCCGGTGATTTCCTTCGTCGACACGGCCGGCGCCTATCCGGGCATCGATGCCGAGGAGCGCGGCCAGGCCGAGGCGATCGCCCGCTCGACCGATGCCTGCCTGGGGCTGGGTTCGCCCAGCGTCGCCGTGGTGATCGGCGAAGGCGGTTCGGGCGGCGCCATCGCGGTAGCGGCGGCGAGCCGGGTGCTGATGCTGGAGCATTCCATCTATTCGGTGATCTCGCCGGAAGGCGCGGCTTCCATCCTCTGGCGCGAGGCCAGCAAGGCGCAGGATGCCGCCAACAACATGAAGATCACGGCGCAGGACCTCCTGAAGTTCGGTGTGATCGATGCGATCATTCCCGAACCGACAGGGGGAGCCCATCGCTCGCCCGAGAAGGCGATCGAGACAACCGGCGATTTCATCCAGAATTCGCTGCGCGATCTCTTCAACCAGTCCCGTGAAGCCCTGATCCGGGCGCGTCAGGACAAATATCTGATGATTGGCCGCAGCCTGTAGGATTTCGGGCCGAGTTTGCATGGGAAACGCTGCGGCTGGGACCGCGGAGGTCTCGTCCGCTCTTCCTATCCGCAAGGCTCCGGCGTGTCCAAGAGGCGGACATCGCGACATGCAAGCATGTCGCTGAAGTCCGCGGTCCCAGCCGGTCTGCCTGCCTCACCCCCTCAGCGCCGCTGCCGGCGATTGCCGATAGGCCAGCAGGGCAGGCGCGAGGCCGAGCAGGGCGGCGAAGCCGGCCAACAGGGCGGCGAGACCGAGATCGGCCCGCGTGAAGGCCACCGGCAGGACCATGCCGCTCCAGCTCGTCACCCAGCCCGATATGGTCAGGGCACCGAGATAGCCGAGCGCGAAGCCTGCTCCGATGCCGAGCGCCAGCAGGATGAAGAGTTCGGACCAGACAATGGCGAGCACTGTCAGGCGCGGCGTGCCGAGAGCCCGGAGTGCGCCGATCTGGCGGCGGCGCTGGCCGACATGGATCACCGTCACGAAGATCAGGGCTGCTGCCACCAGGAACTGCGCGCCGGCCGCGACCGCCACCAGCACGGTGCGGGCGTCGCCGAGCGTGGCATAGAGCCGCGTCAGCACCTCGGCCGGGAAGACGGCGAGCGTGCCCTCGCCACGATAGGCCTGGCGCAGCTTGTAGGCATCGGCGATCGTGCGGGGCTTGACCAGAAGGGCCGGGACTCCTGCTGCGGTCTTGGCGAAGCTCTCGTCGAGCGGCGCCGCCGCATCGATCGCGCCTTCATGCTCATGCTCTTCATGCCCGGCCTCGCCGTGCTCGGCATCGTCGGGCTTGGAGCCTTCATGCTCGGAATGGACATCGTGATCCGCCGCTTCTTCGGCATGGCCGAGCCCATGCAGGTGCCAGACGGCCTGGATCGGCACCAGGACCGCCTTGTCCCAGGCCGTATGGCTCGGCTTCAGACGCCCCACCACGGTATAGGCGAGTTCGGTATGGGCGTGGCCCCCTTCCTCGGCCATGCCGTGTGAGGGCTTGATGCGCGTGCCGAGCGGAATTCCGGCGGCTGCACCGACCACAGCCTCGCCTTCGGCGGCGAAGGCTCGACCTTCGGCAAGACCGTCGGACAGAGCATTCACCAGGGCTGTCGTAGTGCCGACGATCGGCTTGCCCTGATAGGAATCGCCGAAGCCGATCGGCGCGACCCAGGCAACCCGCGGATCGGAGGCGAGTTTGCGCAGCGTCTCCACCGGCATCAGCGGCAAAGGCGAAGGCTGCAGGAAGACGGAGGACAGCACCAGCTGGGTCTCGCTGCCGGCGGCGCCGATGACGAGGTCGAACCTGTCGGCCGCACGGGCACTGCCGAGGCGCATCGCCCGTTCCTGCAGCACCACGCCGACGCCGAGCGCGGTGGCCAGCGCCACCAGCAGCACCACGGCCAGCGCTCCGGGCCAGACGCGGCGCAGATCGGCGAGGATGAAGCGGATCATGCGGCCTGTGCCCTTCCTACCTCGTCCGACGCGATGCGGCCGGCGGCGAGCGTCAACCGTCGTGCCAGTCGCCCCGTCAGAGTAGTGTCGTGCGAGACGACGATGAGCGTGGAGCCTTCCGCGCTGGCGAGTTCGATGAGGAGGTCGCCCACGACGGCGCCGGCCTCGGCATCGAGGCTCGCGGTCGGCTCGTCCGCCACCAGCACGGCCGGCCGGCGCAGCAGGGCCCTGGCGAGGGCGACACGCTGCATCTCGCCGCGGGACATGCCATCGATCGCCTGATCCGGCCTGGTCAGGCCGACCCGCTCCAGCAAGGCGCGGCCGCGGTCGATCGAGGTCTTGCCCGCCCGCCTCGACAGGCGCAGCGGCAACAGCACGTTCTCCAGGGCCGATAGACCGGGAAAAAGATGAAAATCTTGCATGACCAGGCCGATATTGTGTCCGCGCCAGCGGTCCCTGGCGCCCTCCGGCAGCCTGGCGATATCGGTGTCGCCCCAGCGTATCCGACCCTGGCCGACGCGCTCGAGGCCGGTGACGACGTTGACGAAGGTGCTCTTGCCTGAGCCCGACGGGCCGGTCACGGCAAGCTGGCTGCCTGCCGTGAGGGCGAGCCTGTCGATGCGCAGCACCGGGGCGGCGAGGCCAGGGAAGGAGACGGCGATATCTTCGAGGTCGAGTGCCAGCACCGGATCAGACCACCCAGTAGCGCGCGTCGCGCAGGCGCAGCCGGCTGAGAAAGCCGGTTTCCTGATCGGTCCAGGACCCCATTTCCAGGCGTCCCGACACCTCGATCCTTGTGCCGGGCTGCACGAAGGTCTGCTTCTCGTCGAGATAGATCACCACGATATTGTCGGGCCAGTCCGAGTCGGAGGAGCAGAAGGGGCAGATCGACATCGGGATTTCGGTGAGCACGAAGAAGGTGGCTTCCGCCTTGAGGGGCGGTGCCATGAAGCCGCTCATCACCACGTCCTTGCCGTCGAGTTCCCTGACCTTGGCCGAGAACTCCAGGCCCAGCACGCTGATCTTGCCATAGAGTTCGGGGAAGCCGAGCGTTGCCGGGGCCGCGAGGGCCGGCGGCGCCAGGAGAAGAGGCGAAAGCCCGAGCAAAGTGAGGATCTGGCGGCGGGGCAGGGTTGTCATGGCATATGTCTCACACCGGCGGGGGACAGCTCTGCTCCTGGGATCGCAGGCGTCTCGCCTGCTCTTTCCCGTAAGGTCACCGGTTCCAAGAGCAGGCGAGACGCCTGCGATCCCAGGAAAGATGTCTTCCGGGCGGCGTGCCGCCCGGAGAAGGTCGTTACTTACTGCATCTGCGCTTTCTGGGCGCCGGAAGCGCCGAGCGCGAAGGCATCGGCCAGGACGCGGTAGACGTCGCTTTCTTCCAGATAGCCCTTGAAGCCCTCGGCACCCGGGCCGGTAGCCTGCAGCACGACGTCGTCGACGGCGTGGGCGGTGCTGTCGTTGTTGCGTGGGATGTTGCCCTGGACGAAGACGGCGCCGGGCACGTCCTTGTAGGCGGGATTGGCGACATATTCCTTCTTCTCGTTCTGGATGGCCGGCTCATAGGGGCCGTCCAGCTTCGGGCTGAAGGTTTCGTAGTGGTCGGGATAGTTTCCGTAGACGACCGCCAGGCGCTTGCTGGGATCGATCTTGTCGGGATAGCCGTCGCCGTTCTTGTCCTCGTAATTGGTGAAGCCGGCCTCGGCATAGATGCCGACCTTTTCGCGCATGTCGGTGCCGGGCTTGCTGTCGTCGATGGTGCCGATCACCGACATGGAGTGGGTGTGGTCGCCGGTGACGACGATCAGCGTATCGGGATGGGTCTTGGCGAATTCGCGCGCCACGCCGACGGCCTTGTCGAATTCGATGGTCTCATAGAGCGAGCGCTCGCCGTCCTGGGCATGCGACATCTTGTCGACCGAGGCGGCTTCCACCATCAGGAAGAAGCCTTCCGGATTCTTGGAAAGCTGGTCGAGGGCCGACTGGGTCATGTCGACCAGGCCGGGCTGGTTGGGGAACTTGCCCACCGTACCCTTCTTGAGCAGGTTGCGGTCGAGTGCCACATCCATGTTGCCCGTGTGGAACAGGCCGAGGATCTTGCCGGTATTGGTGCCGGAGGCGGCAGCGAGGCTGTCCTTGTCGGTGGCCAACGTGTAGCCGGCATCCTTGAAGAGCTGGATATAGTCCTTGTCGTCCTTGCGCTTGGAGCCGGTGGTCGACTTCGGCAGGAAATAGGCCGAGCCGCCGCCCAGGATGATTTCGGCCTTCACGTCGTAGAACATGCCGACGATCTCGGCCTTGTCGGCGCGCTTGCGGGTATGGGAAACCACGGCCGCCGGGGTGGCGTCCTCGATCTCGGCGGTGGAGACCACGCCGATGGACTTCTTGCCGGTGCGGCGCAGCGCCTCGGCGATGGTCTCGACGCGCGGATCGTCCAGGCTGGCGGGCGTGCGATCGGCATAGACGCCGAGAGCGTTCACCGCCGTCTTGTGACCGGTCATGTAGGCCGACATCGTGTTGGCGCTGTCGGTGGCAATGGCATCCGTCGACGAAGTGCCGATGAAGGCCATGTGGTCGAGATCGTCCATGGCGAGGCGGCCATTGGCCTTGCCCTCGGTCATGCCCTTGGACATGATGCGGGCGCCGGTGCGGTTGGCGACCGTCAGGCCGTCACCCAGCAGGAAGATGATGTTCTTGGCCTTGGGCGTGGCGGCAGTGCCGAAGACGTCCCAGGTCACGCTGCGGCTCTGGCCGCCGGCCGAAACCTCGACCTTGTAGCTGCCGGGCACGCTGAGGGTGAGGCCGCGCAGCAGCACTGCCGAGCCGAGATCCTTGTCGTCCTTGCCCTTTTCGGAGGCGACGAACTCGACGTCCTTGCCGAACACACCCTTGTAGTCCTGCCCGTTGACGGTGACGCGCACATCCTCCGGCTTTACGGTGCCGGCGAACTCGGCCTTGAAGTCGAAGGGCGAGCCGGCCAGGATGGTGGCGCGGTCGAGCGGATAGATGCCCGCGGCCTGGCTGGGACCGATCAGCATGGTGGTGACCGCAAGAGCGGCGAGGAGCGTGCGCATGGCAATCCTTTCGCGATGCGAGCAGACTTTGTCGCCGAAGCGTCTTGCGGTGTGGCCAAGCAGCCGTACTTGCAAGGACGCGTCCAAACAAAGAGCTTGAGGAGAACGCGTTCCCCCTGAACGCGCTTTGCGCTAGGGATAGCCAGCGCGTGCGACAGGTCCATGACAGCGAGCAGGTTCAGGATCAGGCCGCTCCGCATGCAGTATAGAGGATGGATCGATCGGCACCGGGAGCGGCGAAGACTCCATGTCGCATCCCGCTGTCCTGTCCGATCCGGGGTTTTGTCGTGGCCGATGCTTGTCGAGCCACGAGGAAGTCTATAGGGTCCCCGGCCAGTTTCCGGTGGAAGGCCTCTATCGGCAGGGCGTGGAATCAGGCATTGTGCCGTTAAGAGTCCGTTCACGCTGTTGCGTAACCACGATCGGCCCATGACTTGCGGCGAGTGGTCGTTGACTGTAAATGTCCCTTAGTCTGTATTGCTGACTTTGCACGGGTTCACTGGTTCATGACCGCTCACTTCAAGTTGATGCGCAAGATTGCAATGGCCGTGCCGGTCCTTTTGCTGGCAGCGGCCTGTTCCAATCAGAATGGCGCAAGTGTTCGTTCGACTAGTCCGGTGCCGCAGGCCCTGATTGCCGAAATGCAGGCCAAGGGCATGGCGCGTTCCGCGCCCATCCTGGTGCGCATCTACAAGAAGGAGTCCGAGCTCGAGCTCTGGAAGCAGACCTCGAGCGGACGTTATGCCCTGCTCAAGAGCTATCCGGTCTGCCGCTGGTCCGGCCAGCTCGGTCCGAAGAAGAGCGAGGGTGACCGCCAGGTGCCCGAAGGCTTCTATGCGGTGAGCATGAGCAGCCTCAATCCGAATTCGCAATATTACCTGTCCTTCGACATCGGCTACCCCAACAGCTTCGATCGCCAGCTCGGCCGGGCTGGCGGCAACATCATGGTGCACGGCTCCTGCTCTTCGCGCGGCTGCTTCGCCATGACCGACAAGCAGGTGGCCGAGATCTATGCCGTGGCGCGCGAGGCGCTGCAGGGCGGCCAGGCTTCGTTCCAGGTGCAGTCGCTGCCCTTCCGCATGACGCCCGAGAACATGGCTCGGAATCGCCGCAACCCCAATATCGGCTTCTGGCAGAACCTCAAGGAAGGCACCGACAACTTCGAGGTCACCAAGCAGACGGTCAAGGTCGATGTCTGCAAGGGCCGCTATGTCTTCAACGGCAATGGCGGTACCGATTGCGGGATCGCTCCCGCCAGCCAGAATGTGGCAGCCGCCGTCTACGAGAAGCGGCGCGGCGACGATGCCAAGGTGACTGCGCTGGTTGCCTCCGGCACCAAGGCCGTCAACTATATCTATCAGGATGGCGGTTCCAATCCGGTGTTTACCGCGCGTGCCGTCGACCAGTCGGCGGTGCCTGGCAAGGACCGGCCCTTCAGCTATTCGCGCGTCGACGTGACCGAGGTCGCCCTCAACGACGCGGGTGCTCCGGCAACGGAAGCGGATGCGAATGCCGCTCATCGCGTGACCTATGCAGCAGCCGAAAGCCTGCTCTATTCGGAAGCCGCCGTGGCTCGCAAGCCGATCAAGGGCGTGGCCGACCCGAAGGCTGTCGCCAAGCGCCAGGAAGCCGTCTATGCCCGGCTGATGGGTAGCAAGTTCCAGGCTCCGATGCCGCAGAAGCCGCTGGCGATGACGGTGGCCGCGGCGCCTGTGTCGTCCAGTGCTCCGGCAAGCCAGCTGGTGGCCTCGGCGGCACCGGAAGGCCAGCCCTTCTATGCACGCTGGCTGGGCTTCGCGCCGACCGAGCAGCCGGCTTCCCCGGTTACGGCGATCAAGGTCGACCCGATCCAGACCGGCACGGTGCCTGACACCAAGCCCAAGCAGGGCAAGGCAAAGACGCTGACGCCGGGCAAGCCGATGATGGCCGCGACGGCGCTGCCGGCCGCCCAGATGGCCGAGCTGCCGCCCGCGATCACCAATCCGCCGACCGAGCAGCCTTTCTACAAGCGTTGGCTGGGCCTGGGCGGCGAGCAGGGCGCCACGGCGACCAACTGACCTGATCTTTCTTGATCGATTGATCCGTGAGCCCTTTCCCGGCATGGGAGAGGGCTCATTCATTGGGCGTGACGAGATCCGATGGCTGATCGTCGTGCCCATATCCAGGCTTCGGCCTCACCTCGGGTGACAGGCAGTCTCCAACTGTTGCAAAATCAATCTCGCCGCCACCGTCTGGATCCTTGATGCCATGTCGCTCGATGTCGTCGATCTCCGCGACTTCTACTCGACCAATCTGGGCATCGTGGCCGGCCGCCTGATTGCCACCAAGATCCGGGCGCGCTGGAGCGACCTTCGCGGCCAGCGCGTTGCCGGCATCGGCTTTGCCGCACCCTATCTCACCATGTTTCGCGAAGAGGCCGAGCGCGTCGTCTCCTTCAATCCGGCGACGCAGGGCGTGCTGGAATGGCCCGAAAACGGCCCGCTTGCCGCTGCTCTGGTCGAGGAGACCGAATTGCCCCTGGCGGATGGCTGCCTCGACCGGGTACTGGCCATCCATCTGCTCGAGGAGGCCGATTCCGCTCTCGACACGCTGCGCGAGATCTGGCGGGTGCTGGCGCCCGGCGGTACGGTGATGCTGGTGGCACCCAACCGGCGCGGGGTCTGGGCCCGCTCCGATGCCACGCCCTTCGGCAATGGCCGGCCTTTCTCGCGCCCGCAATTGACCCGCTTGCTGCGCGATGCGCTGTTCTCGCCAGTGAACTGGACGGAAGCCCTCTATCTGCCGCCAATGTTCCATGGCTGGGCGCTGCGTTCCGCGCCTGCTTATGAGCGCTTCGCGGCTCGTTTTGCATCGCCCTTTGCCGGCGTGCACATCGTGGAGGCCTCCAAGCAGGTGTTCAGGCCGATCACCGTGCGCGCCAAGCGGGCGGTGTCGCCGAAATTCACGCCGGTGCTGCTGCCGAGCCCGGCGGCCGGGCGGGTTGCCGACGGGGCGTGAGCCTGCGCTGCCGCTTACTCGATTCTTCGTCCAGGTTGCGCTGCCCCTCACCTTACCTCTCCCCGTAAGAACGGGGCGAGGGGACTTCGGCGGTGCGTTTCATATTGACGGCAAACTATCTCGCCCAACCGACGGGCGAGATGAGAGGTCCGAGGATCGATCGCAACGCTTACGCTTCCTCGCCCCGTTCTTACGGGGAGAGGTGCGGTGAGGGGCGGCACGACGATGCCTACGGCGTCAGCGAAGTCAACCTCTCAGCGCCTTCGCAGCAGGAATACCGCCTGCTCGCCGAACAGGTTCCAGAACCACCAGGGCGCCCTGACCTGGACCGGCTGGCCCGACAGCGTCAGCGCCTCGGCCCGTTCGATCACCGCATCGAGGCCGCGCGCCATCTCCACGAAGTCCCGGATCGAGCAGAAATGGATGTTGGGCGTGTCGTACCAGGCATAGGGCAGGTTGTCGGTCACGGGCATGCGGCCGCGGAACATGATCTGGCTGCGGATGCGCCAATGCCCGAAATTCGGGAAGGAGACGATGGCGCGCCGGCCGATGCGCAGCATGTCTTCCACCACCTGGCGCGGATTGCGGGTCGCCTGCAGGGTCTGCGACAGGATCACATAGTCGAAGCTGTCGTCGGGATAGTCGGAGAGGTCGGAATCGGCATCGCCCTGGATCACGGCCAGGCCGCGCCCGACGGCGGCGTTGACACCGAGCTGGCTGATCTCGATGCCGCGGCCATCGACGCCGCGCGTCGCCTCCAGCAGGGACAGCAACTCGCCGTCGCCGCAGCCGACGTCGAGCACGCGGGCACCGGGGATCACCATGTCGCGGATCTGCAGGAAATCGAGGCGGCTGCCCGGTGCGGCCGTGGCGCTGCGCTGAGCCGTCATCGTCCTGGTGTCGCGCGGGCGGAACCTGTTCATGCCACGCCTCGCTCGCGGGCGGCGGCGCCGACGAAGCCGCGAACCATGTCGAACAACTCGGGAATGTCGAGCAGGAAGGCATCGTGGCCCTTGTCGGTCTCGATCTCGACGAAGGAGACGCGCGCGCCGGCGGCGTTGAGCGCATGCATGATCTGGCGCGAGGCGCTGGTGGGGAAGAGCCAGTCGGAGGTGAAGGATGCCACGCAGAAGCGGGTATGCGTGCCCTTGAAGGCTGAGGCGAGGGATCCGTCATGCTCGGCCGCGAGGTCGAAATAATCCATCGCGCGGGTGACATAGAGATAGGAATTGGCGTCGAAGCGCTCGACGAAACTCAAGCCCTGATAGCGCAGATAGCTCTCGATCTGAAAATCGGCGTCGAAGGTGAAGGTCCGCGCCGCGCGGTCCTGCAGGTTGCGGCCGAATTTGCGCTGCAGCGCGTCCTCGGAGAGATAGGTGATGTGGGCCGCCATGCGGGCGACACCGAGGCCCTTGGCCGGGCGGGTGCCTGCCTCGAGATAATGGCCGCCGCGCCAATCGGGATCGGCCATGATCGCCTGCCGGCCGACCTCGTTGAAGGCGATGTTCTGGGCGGTATGACGGGCGGCGCTGGCGATGCACAACGCCGAGAAGACGCGGTCGGGATAGGCGACTGCCCATTGCAGCACCAGCATGCCGCCCATCGAGCCGCCAAGCACGGCGAACAGGCTCTCGATGCCGAGATGGTCGAGCAGCATGGCCTGTGCCCGCACCATATCGGCGATGGTCACCACCGGAAAGTCGAGGCCATAGGGCTGGCCGGTTGCCGGATTGGTCGAGGCCGGGCCGGAGGAGCCCATGCAACTGCCGATCACATTGGGGCAGATCACGAAGAAACGCTCGGTGTCGATCGGCTTGCCCGGCCCGACCAGGGTGTCCCACCAGCCGGCACGCCCGGTCACCGGGTGGATGCTGGCGACATGCTGGTCGCCGGTGAGCGCGTGGCAGACGAGCACGGCGTTGGATCTGGCTGAATTGAGCGTGCCCGCCGTGGTATAGGCGATGCGCAGCGGCGCGAAATCGATGCCGCTGTCGAGGCGAAGCGGCCGTTCCGGGCCGAAATCGACGAGCAGGCTGTCATCGGGCTGGTCTGCCTGCTTGCGGGCCAGTTCCGGGAAGCTCGCCCGCAGCTGCTCACCTTCCGACATGCGTCTGCATTTCCCCCGTCGCCCAAGGTCGCTCGACAAGTTTGTTCGATTTGCCGAACGTTTCGTTCGATACATCCTAATATCACGCACTGAAGCAAGTGCAATGGCATTGCGGATGGCGGCGCTCGTGCGTTTTCGCATCTTCCGGTTGCACGAGTTCGCGAGAGCGCTTTGCAGCACTCGTGGTCATCGTTAGACATGATGAGATCTGGTCCGACCTGGAAAACGCCATGCCCGATATTCCGCTCACCGCAACGACAGCCGTCATCGTCTTGGCCATTGTCCTGCTGTTCTTCCTGATGAAGATGGTGAAGACCGTACCGCAAGGATATAACTACACGGTCGAGCGTTTTCGCCGTTACGCCTATACCATCCAGCCCGGCCTCAACATCGTGCCACCGATTTTCCATCGCATCGGTGTGCGCATGAACATGATGGAACAGGTGCTGGATGTCCCGACCCAGGAAATCATCACCCGCGACAACGCTTCGGTGGCGGTGGACGGCGTCGCCTTCTTCCAGGTGATCGATGCCGCCAGGGCTGCCTACGAGGTCGCCAATCTCAACAGCGCGATCCTCAACCTGCTGATGACCAATATCCGCACCGTGATGGGCTCGATGGATCTCGACCAGCTGCTTTCCCATCGCGACGAGATCAACAATCGCCTCCTGACCGTGGTCGATGCGGCGGCGACCAGCTGGGGCATCAAGGTCACCCGCATCGAGATCAAGGATATCGTGCCGCCGGCCGACCTGATCGCCTCGATGGGACGCCAGATGAAGGCCGAGCGGGAGAAGCGGGCCGTCATCCTCGAGGCCGAGGGCCAGCAGCGCGCGGAGATCCTGCGGGCCGATGGCCGCAAGCAGGCCCAGGTGCTGGAGGCCGAGGGGCGCAAGGAAGCCGCCTTCCGTGATGCCGAGGCGCGCGAGCGCGCGGCCCAGGCCGAAGCCGCGGCGACGCAGGTGGTCTCCGAGGCCCTGTCACACGGCAACGTCGCCGCGCTCAACTACTTCATCGCCGACAAATATGTGAAGGCCATGCAGGCGATGGCGACGGCACCGAACCAGAAAGTGATGGTACTGCCGATGGAGGCGACGGCCTTGATCGGTTCGCTCGCCGGTATCGGCGAGATCGCCAAGGCCACCTTCGGGGACGCAGCCTTGCCGGCCAAGCGCTCTGGCGTGCCGCGTACCGGCCAGGATTGAGACGGAGCCGTCCATGACCGAACTTGCGTCCATCAATGTCTGGGGATGGTTCGTGCTGGCCGCCGTGCTGATCGGCCTGGAGGTGTTCCTGCCCGGAGCCTTCATGATCTGGCTCGGTCTCGCCGCCGCAGCTGTCGGTGTGATCAGCCTCTTCCTGCCATTGAGCTGGCCGCTGGCCCTGCTGCTGTTCGCAGCTCTCGGCGTGGTCTTCGCCTGGATCGGCCGGCATTTCGCCCGCCGGGCCGATGCATCCGACAAGGAACAGCCCTTTCTCAATCGCCGGGCCGATGCACTCGTCGGCCAGAGTTTCACCCTGGCCGAGCCGATCGTCAACGGCGAGGGGCGGATCCGGGTTGGCGACACGGTGTGGCAGATCAGGGGAGCTGACGCAGGCGCCGGTGCGCGCATCAGGGTGGTGCGCGTCGAGGGCGGATGGCTGGCGGTGGAAGAAGTAGTCAGGCAGACGTGAGGATAGAAACTGGGTAGGCTTGGTTCTGCCCCTCACCCCATCACCGCCATCCCCTTGATGTCTGCCGGTGTCACTCCATCCGCCCTGAGAGCCCGCAGGCTGGTGGAACGGGCGGACTTCGACAGTTTCTCGCCGTCGGGGCCGAGAAGCAGGCCGTGATGGTGGTAGATCGGCTCGGGCAGGCCGAGCAGGGCCTGCAGCAGGCGGTGCAGGCCGGTGGCCTGGTAGAGGTCCCGGCCGCGCACGACATGCGTGATGCCCTGCAGGGCATCGTCGACCACCACGGCCAGATGATAGCTCGCCGGAAACTCCTTGCGTGCCAGCACGACGTCGCCCCAGCGTTCCGGAGCGGCAGGAATCGCCTCGGAGCCCGCGCCTCGGGGCGCTGCCTGCTCCTGCCAGGACAGGGCAGGCGCCAGAGGCCCGGCCTTGGCCAGGGCTGCCGTCATGTCGAGCCTGAGGGCAAAGGGTTCGGCCGGATCGCGTCCGGCAGGATCGTCGGCGCGGGCGAGCGCGGCGCGGGGATAGAGCGGGGTGCCGTCCGGGTCGCGGGGATGACCCGGCCGGTCGATGGCCGCGGCAATCTCTGCCCGCGACGCATAGGAGCGGTAGAGCAGCCCCATGCCGGCAAGGCTGTCGAGGGCCTGGCGATAGTCATCGAAATGTTCGGATTGGCGCCGCGGCGAGGGTTCGAACGGAAGGCCCAGCCAGGCGAGATCTTCCAGCAGGGCAGCGACGAATTCCGGGCGGCAGCGGGTGGTATCGATATCCTCGATGCGCAATAGCAGGCGCCCGCCGGCGGCCTTCGCCCAGCGTTCGTTCTCGAAGGCCGAAAGCGCATGACCGAGATGGAGATGGCCGGTCGGACTGGGAGCGAAGCGCAGGAGGGGGCGGATCGATTGATTTGTCACGCCTGTGGTGTAACACACGGGCATGACCGTGATCATCCGTTCGCGCACTGAAATCCTCGCCGGAGTCGAGGCCTTGCGCGCGCTCGATCCCAGGCTGGCCGCCATCCATGACCTGTGCGGTGAGCCGCCCTTGCGCCGCAACGAGGGCGGTCTGGAGGGACTGGCCTGGATCATCGTGTCCCAGCAGGTCTCCGTCGCCAGCGCCCGGGCGATCTGGGCGCGCACCAAGGCGGTGTTCGATCCTTTCACGGCGCAAAGACTGGTCAGCGCCCCCGAGGCAGATTTTCGGGCCGGTGGCCTGTCCATGCCCAAGATCCGCACCCTCAGGGCTGTCGGCCAGGCAATGCTGGAGGGGCTCGATCTCGATGCCCTCGCGGTGCTCAGCGCCGATGCGGCCCGCCTCGAACTGACCAGGGTCAAGGGCATCGGTCCCTGGACGGCCGACATCTATCTGATGTTCTGCCTCGGCCACGGCGATGCCTTCGCCTCGGGCGATCTTGCCCTGCAGGAAGCGGCGCGCATGCTGCTCGACCTCGAAAAACGCCCGGATGCCGCAGAGCTTGCCCGCATTGCCGAAGCCTGGCGCCCCTGGCGCAGTGTTGCCGCCCGTCTGCTCTTTGCCTATTACGCCAAGATGAAGAACCGAGCAGGCGTTGCCTTGGAGTAGACGGTGCGACGTATTTTCGTCACGCAAGGGTGCTCAGTGGATCCATGAGTTGCTTGAGGAGAGCAGAATGACGACACTCGACGGGCCCCGCCTGCCTGCCAAATCCGGAAAAGCCCGCCAGCTCGTCGTGTTCCTGCATGGTTATGGCGCCGATGGCAACGATCTGATCGATATCGGCCGTGCCTGGCAGGAACTCCTGCCCGACACCGCCTTCGTATCGCCCCACGCGCCCGAGCCCTGCGCCGGAAGTCCCTTCGGTCGTCAGTGGTTCCCGTTGACCTTCCAGGTCCCCAATGAGCGTTGGCACGGCGTCGAGAAGGCCCGGCCCGTGCTCGATGCCTTCCTGGACGAGGAGCTCAAGCGCGAAGGGCTGGATGAGGCCGCGCTCGCCCTGGTTGGTTTCAGCCAGGGCACCATGATGGCGCTGCATGTCGGACTTCGCCGCCCCAAGGCGATGGGGGCGATCGTCGGCTATTCCGGCGTGCTCGTCTGCCCGGACGGGCAGCTGCCCGCGGTGATGGCGCCTCAGATCACGGCAAGGCCGCCGGTATTGCTGGCCCATGGCGACCAGGACCAGGTCATTCCTCCCTTCGCATCGCAGTTCTCGCAGGAAGGGCTCAAATCCCTGGCCGTGCCGGTCGAGGCTCATATGAGCCGTGGGCTCGGCCACGGCATCGACAACCAGGGCCTGCGGCTTGGCGGCACTTTCCTGGCCCAGGCGCTGACGCGCGCGGCGTAGGCCGACAAATGCAGCGCGGCCGGCCGAGTCGTCTCCTTCACCCCACCCGCCGCGCTTTCCTGCGTGGCACGGCGGCACTCGGCCTGGGCACGCTGGCTTCGCCGGCCATCGTCAGCCAGGCGCTCTCCTCCTCGGGGGAACTGACCTATCTGGGCTGGTCGGGTTATGATTTCAGCGCCCTGTTCCGCAGCTTCACCGAGAAGACCGGCATCACCGTCAATTTCGTCGAGCAGCCCGACCAGGAGGCCATGCTGGCGCAGGCGCGCATCGCTGCCCAGGGCGTGGGCGCCGACATCGTCGAGCCCTCGCTCGACCGCCTGCCGGAATGGCTGCAGGCGGACCTGCTGCAGCCCTGGGACGACGGCAATGTCGGTCTCGATCTCTATGACAAGGCCTTCCTGACCGGTTCGGCCATGCATAAGGGCCGGCGCTATTTCCTGCCGGTGGTCTGGGGGGCGGAGGCGTTGGCCTATGCGCGCCAGGCGGCGGCGCAGACCTATGGCGCCGCCTCCCTTGCCTCGCTCTTCGATGACAAATATCGCGGCAAGGTCGCAATCAGGCCCTCGACAGGCCTGGCGGCGATGGGCCGGGTGCTGGAAGCCGAGGGCAAACTGCCGAAACCCTGGCTCGACGGCTACAAGGACGAGGCGACCATGCGCCAGCTCTGGGACCTGGCATTGGCCGAGGCGACCCGGCGCAAGGCGATGATCGGCCAGTTCTGGAGCAGCGACAACGATGCGCTCACGGCTTTCCGCAGCAAAGGCTGCACGCTGGGATTGACGTGGGACACCACGGCGCAGGTGCTGGCTGGCGACAATGTCGGCTTCGTGGCGCCCAGGGAGGGCGCCTTCGGCTGGCTGCAGGGCTATGGCCTGCTCAAGAATGCCCGAAACGCCGAACAGGCGCATGAATGGGCCCGCTTCATCGTGACACCGGAAGCGTCGGCCGCCTATGCCACGGCTTTCTCCGCCAATCCCGTGGCTCGAGGTGCCGTCGATCGGCTCGATCCCAAGCTGCGGGATTTCCTCCGCGCCGCCTATCCCGACGATGCCCTGTCGAAGATCTGGTGGTGGCCGGCTCAGCCGCCCTGGTTCGTCGCCCTGCGTAGCGAATATGCGCAGAAATGGCAGGCGGCGTGAGAGGGGGCACTAAGGAGCAATCGGCAAATAACGAATTGAATCGGCTCGACCTTTGTCATTGCCGGGCTTGACGCGGCAATCCAGTCATTCCCTCCAGGCACTCAGACAGGGCCGATGGATGCCCGGGTCAAGCCCGGGCATGACAAAGGCGGCGTTTCAGCTATTTCCAGACGGTGTCCAGGGATGTCGAGAGAGGTAGGGATAGGGCAATGCGATCTCTTTAAGTCGTTTTTCACACCCCCACCGTCGCGGCGATCTTGTCCATGCTCCTGGCGAGCTTGAGGTCGAGCTCCGTCAGCCCGTCGACGTCATGGGTGGAGAGGGTGACGTCGACGGTCTTGTAGACATTCGACCATTCGGGATGATGGTTGAGCTTCTCGGCGGTAAGGGCAGCCCGCGCCATGAAGCCGAAAGCTTCGCTGAAATTGCGAAAGACAAAGACGCGGCGGATCGCATCCCGACCTGGTGTCGATGCCCAGTTCGAAAGTTCGGCCAAGGCGGATCGACGCTCGTCCTCGTTCAGTTTCGCTTGGGGCATGCCGGCCTCCTTCGATGCGTTTGAGCCGTGGCGGTGAGGATGCCGCTTCGCGGGCAGCAAGGACGACGTCAGCGCAACGCGGCTTCTTCGCGGCGCTGCAGTTCATAAGCCTCTTCGACGATATAGGGGCCGCCGCCCACCGAATCGCGTGAGGAGTAGAGCACGAAGCGCTCGGCGGTGAAGCCGAGGCGGCCGCCGCCGCGCAGGGCAAGCCAGTCGGCGGTGAGGCGTGCCGTGGCTTCGCTGCGCAGCCGCGCGAGCGTGATGTGCGGCGTATATTGCCGATTCTCGATCGGCACGCCGAGGCGGCGGAGCAGGCGCTCCTGCACGGCCTGCAACTCCATCAGGCCCGGGTTGGGCAGCACCCTGGCATAGACCGATTTCGGCCTGCTGCCGCCGAAGGCATCCAGCCCGTCGACGACGATATCGACAATGGGGCGGCGAATGCCGTCGAGGGCTTCGGCGACATCGCGCGCCAGCCCGTCATCGATGTCGCCGATGAAGGACAGGGTGATGTGATAGTTCTCGACGTCGATCCAGCGGGCACCGGGCAGGCCGCCGCGGAGCGTCGACAACTTCATGCCGATGATGGGAGGAACTTCCAGAGCGGTAAACAAACGCGGCATGGCACGAACGCCGTATAGTTATCGTCGGAGATTCAATCCTAGAGAGTTTTACCGCCGAGGGGAAAGCGCAAAGCGTCGCGGCCTCTCGGCGGCCTGTTTTTTTCTGCGGAAAACGAGGAGGGCCAGCGCTGGCGGCTGGCCCGCCGCGCCCTCACGGTGCCGGGTTCATGTGCAGCTGGTGAATGGCGTCGATACGCGCCTCGAGCTCGGCCGGAATGGCGATGTCGATCGATCCGATGGCGGTTTTGAGCTGCGCCATGGTGGTCGCGCCGATGATGGTGGCGGTGGTGAAGGGCCTGGTGTTGACGAAGGCCAGCGCCATCTGGGCCGGATCGAGGCCATGCTCGCGGGCGAGGTCGAGATAGGCGTTGAAAGCGGTGTCGGAGCCGGGCTTCTCATAGCGCTGCAGCCGGTTGAACAGGGCCTTGCGCGAACCGGCCGGCAAGGCGCCGTCGCGGTATTTGCCGGTGAGATAGCCCTGGGCCAGAGCGGAATAGGCGAGCAGGCCGAGCTGCTCGCGCATGGCGATCTCGGCCAGGGCGGTTTCGAAGGTGCGGTTGACCAGCGAATAGGCGTTCTGGATCGACTGCATGTGTGCCAGGCCGCGCGTCTCGCTTTCGGTGAGAAAGCGCATCGCACCCCAGGCGCTTTCATTGGAGAGGCCGATCCAGCGGACCTTGCCGGCCTTCACGAAGCCGTCGAGCACGTCGAGCTGCTCGGCAATGCTGCTGGTCTCGTCGGCCGGGCTGACGCGGAAGGCCGTGGGATTGGAGCCCCAGGGCATCGAACGCTCGGGCCAGTGGAGCTGGTAGAGGTCGATACGGTCGGTCTGGAGGCGCTTGAGGCTCTTGTCGAGGGCCTCGGTCATCTGGGCGCGATTGAGCCGCGTCGGCTCCTTGGCGTCTCGCAGCCAGACCGAGGTGCCCGCACCGGCGACCTTGCTGGCGAGGATCACCTTGTCGCGCGTGCCGCGCGCCTTGAACCAGTTGCCGATGATGCGCTCGGTCGAGCCGGCGGTCTCCGCGCGCGGTGGAACTGCGTACATTTCGGCGGTGTCGAAGAAATTGACGCCCTGTTCGAGGGCATAATCCATCTGGGCGAAGCCATCGGCTTCGCTGTTCTGTTCGCCCCAGGTCATGGTGCCCAGGCAAATCACGGAAACGTCCTGGCCGGTGCGGCCGAGCTTATGAAATTTCATGAAAGGAATCCGGAAAAGGGAGGACGCCTGTTTGACGCAAGGAAGGCGGGCTTGGCAAGCCCTGTCGGCAAGTCCTGTGGGCATGCCGAGGCGGCGGTACGGCAGGCGGCTGTCATCCCCTGCCCATGGCTGCTGCCAGGCGGGGCATGGCGTACTCAGCGATAGAAATCACTCGGCGGCAGGCCGAAATGCCGCCGGAACATCGCCGTGAAGGCACTCTGGCTGGCATAGCCGCTGTCATAGGCGACATCGATGATGCGGGCGCCGCTGGCCAGACGCTCCAGGGCGAAGAGCAGCCGGGCCTGCTGGCGCCATTGCCCGAAGGTCAGTCCCGTCTGGCTGGCGAACAGCCGGTGCACCGTCTTGGGCGTGATGCCGAGCCGCCGCGCCCAGTCCTGCGCCGTCTCCTCGTTTTCGGGATGGGCGATCAGGTGTCGGCAGACGGTGCGCAGGCGGACATCCCTCGGCATCGGCAGATGGAGCGGCAGGACATCGAGAAGCCTGAGCTCGTCGAGCAGCAGCTGCATCAGCCTCTCGTCGCGGCCGCCGGCGGGATAATCGAGCGGGATGGCGACCGCCGCAACGATCAGTTCGCGCAGCAGGGGCGAGACGGCGATCACGCAATTGTCGCCGGGCAGGGTAGCGGAGACGGTGGGATCGATGAAGACGGTGCGGATCTTGACCTCGCCGCACATGCGCACTTCGTGCTCCAGGCCGCCAACCAGCCAGACGGCGCGGTTGGGCGGCACCACCCAGCTGCCGGCCTGCGAGCGCACGATCATCACGCCCTGGATGGCGTAGAGCAGTTGCGCGCGCGGATGGGCATGCCAGCCGGTATCGGAACCGTCGGGATAATCGATCTCCATCGCCACGACGGCGCGCTCGGTGTCGTGGAAAGCGAGGTGGCGGGTGGTGTGATCGTCCAGCATGTCCCAATCACGATAGTAGATGTTAGATTAGCGTGAGACGGACGCGGTGAAAAGAGGCAGTTTCCGCCCCTCCATTCCACGGGTGCGCCATGTCTTCTAAATCCTCTTCCTCCAAACCTCTCGCCTTGCTCTATCCCTTCTTCGCCATCGTCCTGTGGGCGGGCAACGTCATCGTCTCCAGGCTGTCGGCCCATGCCATCGGGCCGCAAGCCATCACTTTCTATCGTCTCGTCCTGGCGATCGGCCTGATGACCCTCTTCGTCGGCCTGCCGGCCTGGCGCAACCGGGCGGTGTTGTGGCGTCATCTCGGCGAATTCGCGGTGCTCGGCTTCCTGGCCATGTGCCTGTTCCAGAGCCTGTCCTATCTCGCCGCCGGCTCGACCACGGCGACCAACATGGCGGTGTTCACGGCGCTGTCGCCCCTGCTGACGGTGGCCTTGAGCGCGCTGATGCTGGGCGAGCGGCCGACCATCGGCATGGTCGGCGGCGGCATCCTCTCGATCGTCGGCATCGTCTATCTGGTCAGCGCCGGCGATCTCGCCAGCCTGGCCCGGGACGGCGTACATCCGGGCGATGCCCTGATGCTGCTGGCCGGCCTCGTCTACGCGCTCTATTCGGTGCTGCTGAAGCGCTGGAACCTGCCGGTCTCGGGCTGGCAGTCGACCTACATGCAGGCTCTATGCTCTCTGGCGGTGATGTTCCCGGCTTTGCTGGCAACGCCGGCACCGCTCAGGGCCCTCAACACGGAGACGCTGCCGCTGATCGCCTATGCCGGCTGTGCGGCCTCGGTGGTGCTGCCGGTCTTGTGGATCCGCGGCGTCGAGCAGCTCGGCCCCAGCCGCTGTGCCATCTTCCTCAACCTGCTGCCGGTGTTCACGGCGCTCGCCGCCATCGTCATGCTGGGCGAGCCGATCCGCTCCTACCACGTCATCGGCGGCGGCCTGGTGCTCGCCGGCGTGATCGCGGCGCAGTTGCTGAAGCGGCCGCTGGGCCGACGGGTGGCGGTCGAACTACCGGAGTGACGCCGATCCTAAGGGCAATGTCCCGGTGCAAGCGATGCTATACGCTCACCGCCTGCACCCCGCGGCCTTCCTCGCCGAACACCTTCAGGTAGCGATCGATCGCCTCCTTGCCGCCGGTGGCCTTGGCGAGGTTGTCCGAGAGCTTCACCGCCGGCTTGCCGTTGACCGAAGTGATCTTGCAGACCAGCGAGATCGGATCGAGCAGAGGGATGGGGTGCGAACCGCAGCCGCGGAAATCATTGGTGAGATTGGTGCCCCAGCCATAGGAGGGGCGCATGCGGCCGTTGAAATTCTTATGGGCGGTCTCGATGGAATCGATGTCGAGGCCGTCGGAGAAGATGATCAGCTTCTTGGCCGGGTCGCGGCCGCGCGCCCTATACCAGGCGATGATCTCCTCGCCGGCCTGCTGGATCGGTTTGGAGTCGGGGCGCATGCCGGTCCAGTCGGCCACCCAGTCGGGGGCTCGTTCGAGGAAGGCGGCGGTGCCGAAAGTATCGGGCAGCACGATCAAGAGATTGCCGTCATAGAAGTCGCGCCACATTTCCAGCACCTTGTAGGGCGACTCGCGCAGGCAGCCATCCTCCTCGCACAAAGCCGCATAGACCATGGGCAGCTCATGGGCGTTGGTGCCGATCGATTCCAGATCGTTGTTCATGGCGAGCAGCACGTTGGAGGTGCCGACGAAAGCCGAGCCGAGGCCCTCCTTCATCGCCTCCACGCACCAGCTCTGCCACAGGAAGGAATGGCGCCGCCTGGTGCCGAAATCGGAGATTTTCAGGTTTTCCAGATTCTTCAGCCGCTCGATCTTGTCCCACAGCTTGGCCTTGGCGCGGGCATAGAGGATGTCGAGCTCGAAACGGCCCATGGAACGGGTGGCGGCCCTGGATTTCAGCTCGTTGATGATGGCGAGCGCCGGCACCTCCCACATGGTGGCCTGGCTCCAGGGCGCGTCGAATTCGAGCACATAATCGCCATTCTCGATGCGCAGATCATACTCCGGCAGGCTGAAATCGGCGAGCCAGTCGAGGAATTCAGGCCGGAAGATCTGCTGCTTGCCGTAGAAGGTGTTGCCGCGCAGCCAGATCAGTTCGCGCTTGCCGAAGCGCAGCGTGCGGGCGTGGTCAAGCTGGTCGCGCAGTTCCTTCTCGTCGATCACCGTGGCAAGGTTGATCGACTTGGTGCGGTTGATCACGGTGAAGGTGGTGCGCACATTCTCATGCCGGGCATGGATGGGCTGCAGCATCAGGAGCTTGTAGAAGTCCGTGTCCAGGAGGCTGCGGACGATCGGATCGAGCTTCCAGGTCCGATCATACACCCTCTTGGCAATATCGATATTCATGAAAAGTGCCCCAAGCCGCCTTTGCCGGCGAAAGAGCGGACCATGCGTGGATTGCAGGCCAAGATCAAGATGCTGGGCGTACGGACATTTTACCCTCCCCTGGAGGGATCGGCGCTTCCGCTTGGAAGTGCCTGGGGTCGAGGCGAAGCCTCGGGGTGGGGTGACTTCTTCACAAAATGAAAGTCACCATCATCACCGTCTGCGTATTTTCACCCCACCCCGGCCCTGTGGGCCGACCCTCCCCCTCCAGGGGAGGGTAAAGATGCCGCGCTTGACGCCCGGCGATGCGACCTTCCATAAGTCCTACAAAACAGGGCGTCGAACCGATCGGCGCGCGACTCTGGGGCATGGAGACGGGAATGGCAGGCGACGTCGCGGAATCGACCTCGGTGGCGGGGGCAGGCTTGCCGAAGATCGCCTGGGGCAAGGGCCTCGTGCTCACCGATGTCGACGGCAAGCACTATCTCGACGGCTCGGGCGGCCCGGCCGTCTATTGCCTCGGCCATGGCAATGAAGAGGTCAACCAGGCGATCAAGGATCAGCTCGACCGCATCGCCCATGGCTATCGCTACAATTTCACTTCCGATCCCCTGGAAGAGCTGACCGAGCGTGTCGGCCGGCTCTGCGGCGGCACGCTCAAGCAGATGGTGTTCGTCTCCGGCGGTTCGGAGGCGGTCGAATCGGCCCTGAAGCTCGCTCTGCAATATTTCGCCGCCCGGGGCGAGATGAGCCGGCGGCGCTTCATTTCGCGCGAGCGCTCCTGGCACGGCAACACGCTGGGTGCGCTGGCGCTCTCGGGCTTCCGCGAACGCCGCCTTTCCTTCGAGGGCGCGCTCGTCGACGTGCCGCTGATATCGCCCGCCAATGTCTACCGGCCGCCGGCCGGCGTGGCACCGGAGGATGTCGGCGCGGCCTGCGCGCAGGAATTGGAAGACAAGATCCTGGAACTCGGCCCCGACAAGGTCGCCGCCTTCGTCTTCGAGCCGGTGGTGGGCGCGGCCGGCGGCGTGGTGCCGGCACCGCCGGGCTATGCCGGGAAGGTACGCGAGATCTGCGATCGCCATGGCGTGCTGATGATCGCCGACGAGGTGATGTGCGGGGCCGGACGCTGCGGCACCTGGCGGGCGCTCGAACATGACGGCGTCTTCCCCGACATCATGACGGTGGCCAAGGGCCTGGGCGGCGGGTATCTGCCGCTTGGGGCGGCCGTCTATTCCGACAGGGTCGCCGAGCCGATCAACGCCGTCGACGGCGGGCCGCAGACCGGCCACACCTTCACCGGCCATACCGCCGCCTGTGCGGCCGGCGTCGCCGTGCAGCGCATCGTCGAGCGCGACGGGCTGGTGCAACGCGTCGCCGTGAAGGGCGAGGAATTCAAGCGCATTTTGGCCGATGCCCTCCACGGCATTGCCCAGATCGGCGATATCAGGGGCCGCGGCTTCTTCACCGGCATCGAGATCGTTGCCGACCGTGACAGCAAGGAGCCCTTCCCGGCGGAGAAGGCGCTGTTCCTCAAGATCCGCGCGCGCGCCTTCGCCAACGGGCTGATCTGCTACCCTTCGGGCGGCAATGTCGACGGCATCAAGGGCGATACCGTGATCCTGGCGCCGCCCTACAACGCCACCGACGGCGAGTTGAGCGAAATTGCCGGGCGCTTTGCGGTATCGCTGCGCCAGGCCCTCAAGGATATTGGAGCATAGAGGCTGTCATGGCGAACAAGGTCATCATTTCCTGCGCGATCACCGGCTCGATCCACACCCCTTCGATGTCGCCGCATCTGCCGGTGACGCCCGACCAGATCGCCGCCTCAGCCATCGAAGCGGCAAAGGCTGGGGCCGCCGTGCTGCATCTGCATGCGCGCGATCCCGAGACGGGGGCTCCGACGCCCGATGTGACCGTGTTCGAGCAGTTCGTGCCCCGCATCCGCCAGGCCACGAACGCCATCGTCAACATCACCACCGGCGGTTCGGCTCGCATGAGCATCGAGGAGCGCCTGAAAGGCCCCGCGAGCCTGCAGCCGGAAATGTGCTCGCTCAATCTCGGCACCATGAATTTCGGGCTCTACCCGATGCTGGACCGGCCGCGTGAGTGGAAGCACGACTGGGAGGTGCCCTTCCTGGAAGCGACCCGTGGCGGCATGTTCAAGAACACGCTTGAAGATATCGAGCACATCCTCACCACCATGGGCCCGCTCGGCACGCGCTTCGAATTCGAGTGCTACGATGTCGGCCATCTCTACACGCTCGCCCATTTCCTCGACCGCAAGCTGGTGACGCCGCCGCTCTTCGTGCAGACCGTGCTCGGCATCCTCGGCGGCATCGGCGCTAATCCCGACAGCGTGGTCGACATGCGCCGCACGGCCGACAAGCTATTCGGCAAGGATTATCAGTGGTCGATGCTGGCCGCCGGCCGCAACCAGATGGCGCTCGGCACCATGGCGGCGGTGATGGGCGGCCATGTCCGCGTCGGGCTGGAAGACAATCTATGGATCGGCAAGGGTCAGCTCGCCAGCTCCAATGCCCAGCAAGTCACCAAGATCCGCACCATCCTGGAGGAACTGGGCCTGGCGATCGCCACGCCGGACGAGGCGCGCGCCATCATCGGCATCCGGCCGCGCTGATGCAGATCCGTCCCGCCACGCCGGAGGATTGCGATGCCATCGCGGCGATGGTGGGCGAGCTTGCGGCGCTGTTCGGTGTGGCGGCCGGTACCACAGGTGACATCCTGCGGGCCGAGGCTTTCGGCGCGGTTCCGCGCATCGGCATAGCCGTGGCGGAAGCGTCCCAAGGTGTCCTGGCCGGCTATCTCGTGCACCAGGACAGTTTTTCGACCTGGCGCGGCGCCAATGGCGTCTTCGTGGTCGACCTCTATGTCGCGCCGCAATGGCGTAATGATCGCATCGGCATCCGCCTCCTGGCGGAGGCGGCCCGCCGTGGCCGCCAGCGTGGCGCGCGCTTCATGCGGCTCGATCTCGATGCCGGCAATGAAGCGGGGTTGCGGTTTTATCGGCAGCACGGCTTCCGCACGCTCGACCACGATCGCTTCCTGGTGCTGGACGAGCCGGGCTTCATCGATCTGATTGAAAAGAGTTGAGTGTGAGCACGATCGAGATTTCCGACCTGCGTGACCAGCCGCATTTCCTCGAGACGGTCGCTGACCGCGTCTGGCGGGCCTGGTGGCAGGAACAGGGTGAGAGCCTGGAGACCGTGGCGGGCCTGTTTGCAGAAAACCTGACGACCAGGGAAGTGTTGCCGGCTTGCCTGGTAGCTCACCGGGGCGGCGACTTCGTCGGCACGGCCTCGCTGATCGCCAGCGATCTGGAAGAACGACCGGCCCTGGCGCCCTGGGTCGCCGCGGTGTGGATCGAGCCGGAATTCCGTCGCCTGAGGCATGGAGCCGCCATCGTGGCGGCTGCGGCGAAGCTGGCCTTCAGCCGTGGTTTCGCCCAGGCCTATCTCTGCGCCGAGAGCGACAAGCGTGCCTTCTACGCCGGGTTGGGATGGCGCCATCTCGAGGAGGATGTCGGCCCATACGCCCTCGATATCTTCGAGTTGAGGGCGCCAGCGGGCTGATTTAGGTGCCCAAAACGGCTTCTACGCCATAATGCCGCCCGCAATTTCTTCCATCAGGCGGCAACAGCCCCTGGAGCAAGGCCTGTCCAGCGGAAACGCTCCTTTGCTCTGGTCCCCCGTTTCGTTGCGTGTTTGCGCTTCTTGGTAATTCCACCGAAGCACAAAACACTCTAGTTTCGCGCCATGTTTCGTTCGCTTTCCCGCCTTTTGCTGCTGTGCAGCCTGCTTTTCACGCTCCTGGCTGCGCCCATGGCGGCGAGGGCGCAGGACGACCAGGCCCTGACCGGTTTCCAGACGGGGCTTGCCCTCGACAAGAAGTCTCTCGACGATATCGCGACCCAACTCGCCACCATCACCGATAGTGGCGACGAGGCACAGAAATCCCTGCAGGACCTGCGCGAGACGGTCAGCAGGAGGCGTGCCGATCTCGTCGCGCTGCTCGGCACCATGATCCCGGCCCGCGACAAGGCCAAGGCGGCGCTCGATGCCTTTCCGCCGCAGCCCAAGCCGGTCGACCCGCCCGAGGCCAAGGCTACGACCGACGCCCGCAAGGCGGCTTCCGACCTGCTCGCCAAGCTGAACGATGTCGCCGCCGAGACGCAAAAGCAGATCTCGCGCGCCGACCAGCTCGGCAACACCATCACCGTTCGCCCTTTCAACAACGCGCTGGCCAAGGAACAGAAGTCTCTCGACGGGGTGGAAGCGGCACTGAACAGCCTCCCTGCCGATCAGGAGAACGCATCCAAGACGCTGGATGAGTTGCGCAGTACGGTGGATACGGCCATCACCAATCTCTCCGCGCTGCAAGCGACGGTTTCGCCCTTGCTCGATCAGTCCAAGGCGAGGCTGGCAAAGCTGGGGGATCCTGATCCGTCCGAAAGCGCTGACATCGCTGAGACACGCAGTACGCAGGGCAATCTGCAAAAGCAGCTCACCGACGCGGTCAAGGTTGCAGGCGACCAGTCCACACGGGCGGCGAACCTCTCCAATGCCATCACCGAGCGGCAGCGTGAGCAACTCACCGGTCGCCTGCTCAAGAGTGGCAACAGCCCCTTTTCGGCCGAATTCTGGCTTCCGGTGCTGGAAAACCTGCCCAGGGCCGGGGAGCTGGCGAGGGGGGAGTTTTCACGCCATAGCAGCTATCTGGCATCGAGGGTCAATTCCACCAGCATCGCCATCTTCCTGCTGACCATCGCCATCGGCTATGCCGTCACGCAGTTCCTGCGCATGCGTATCCAACGCTGGCGCCTGCGCCTGCCGCGCAGCAAGCGGGCGTCGCGGCGTTACGTCGCCTCGCTCGATGCGGTACTCGGCATAGCCCATATCATGCTCGGCGTGCCGGTCGGGATCACCGTGGCGGTACTGGCCTTCGGTTTTTCCGGGCTCTTGCCGGAGAAAGTGCTCGCCGATTACGGCTCGAGCCTGATCGCCGCATCCTCGATCGGCTTCGGCCTGTGGGCGCTGGCGCAGGCGGTGCTGGCCGAGGGCCACGCCGAATTGCGCCTGCTGCCGCTGAGCGACTGGGCCGTCCGCCGTATCGGACGGCGCATGGGCTGGCTCGCGGTGGCGCTTGGCCTGTCCGTTCTCCTGAATGGCGTCATCGAACATCTCCACGCCGATCCCTCCCTCAGCGTCGCGCGCGAGACGATCTCGGCCATCATCTATCTCGGCATCATCGTCTCCCTGCTGATCCGCCTGCGCAGCGCGCCGCCGACAGTGGTGGACGGGCGTACGCTGACACCAGACGAGGACCTGACGGGGCTCGACATCCTCAGGCCGATCGGGTGGCTCTCCGTGCTGGTGATGGCCGTGTGCCTTGCCATCGGCTACAGCACGCTCGCGGTGGCGGCGGCGGTCTTTCCGCTGCTCGTCCTGTGCGTGGTTGCGGCAAGCTATCTGCTCACCACCCTGGTCGATTCGGCCCTGACCGAAAGGCTGATCTCGGACGTCGACCGCCGCCGCGCCGTGGCGAGCACCATCGGCGTCACCGCCAAGCAGGTGACGTTCGGGGCAACCCTGCTCTCCGGCGTCCTGCGCTTCCTGATCATCGCCTTTGCCGTCGGCAGCCTCGGCCTGCCCTTCGGCCTCTATTCCACCGACATGGCACCGGCGATCCAGCGTGCCTATTTCGGCTTCAAGATCGGCGAGCTGACGATCTCGCCCTCGTCGATCATCAGCGGCGTGGTGCTGTTCATCATCATCTGGGCGGTGATGCGCCTGATCAAGGGCTGGCTCGGCAACACGCTGCTGCCGCGCACCTCCCTCGATTCGGGCGTGCAGAACTCGATCGCCACCATTATCGGCTATCTCGGTTTCATCCTCGCCATTTCCGCCGGCCTGTCGGAGATCGGCGTGAGCTGGCAGAATATCGGCATCGTCGCCGGCGGCCTTTCGGTCGGTCTGGGTCTCGGCCTGCAGGGCATTGCCGGCAATTTCGTCTCCGGCCTGATCCTGCTGGCCGAAAGGCCGATCCGCGTCGGCGACATTATCGCCGCTGCCGGCGAGGAAGGCTATGTCCGCCGCATCAGCGTGCGCTCGACCACGCTGGAGACCTATGACCGCGCCACGCTGATCATCCCCAATTCGACCCTCATCACCGGCTCGGTGAAGAACTGGGTCTATGGCAATACCTGGAGCCGGCTGCGCATCGCCCTGACTGTGCTCTATGACAGCGACATCGATGCGGTGAAGGCGGCCATGCTGGCGGCGCCGGAGGATGATCCGCGCATCCTGCCGACGCCGAGGCCCCAGGTCTACATGACCTCGATGGATGCCGGGCTGGAGTTCGAGCTCATCGTGATGGTCGCCAGCATGGAGACGCAGGTTGCCGTGAAGAGCGACCTGCTGGCCCGTATCTTCAAGAATTTCAAGGCCAAGGGCATCCGCCTGCAAGGCCAGGGCGCTGCGGCGCCGCCGCAGCGGGTCATCCTGTTCGAGCCCGAACTGCAGGCGGCGATGACCGCCAAACTCAAGGGCGACAAGCCCGAGGCGGAGGCTCCTGCCACGGAGCCGGCCGCCGCCAAGCCTTCAACCCCGCCGGCCCCGGCGGGATCCTGACCGTGGAGAACTCGATGTCGCGTATGAGGGTGGCTGCGGCCGCTTTTCTTGTCTTGGGTGTTACCTTGGGATTGGGCGGCTGCGCCCTGACGCAAAAGCCCGAAACCGTTTCCTATCAACGCCGCCCCGTATCCTTCAATCCCGCCGAGGCCCGGGATTGGCTGACCCGATATCGCCAGAGCAAGGGCCTCACCGCGGTGGCGCTCGATTCGCGCCTGACGGCCTTCGCTCAGAACCAGGCCAATGCCATGGCCTCGGCCAACCAGCTCTCCCATTCGATCGGCGGCAGCTTCTTCACCCGCGTCAAATCGGCTGGCCTCGACGATTCCAAGATCGGCGAGAACGTCTCCTACGGCACCTATACCGATCTCGACGCCATGAAGCAGTGGAAGAACTCGCCCGAGCATGACGAGAATCTGCTGATGCCGGGTGCCACCCGCTTCGGCATTGCCATTGCCAGGGCCGGCGAGCGGGTCTATTGGGCCATGGCGGTCGCCGGTGAACCCAGTCGGCCGGAGGAGGCGCAGGCCTTCGGGGCCGGCCCGGTGGTGCGCGTGGTACGCCGGCCTACGCGCGTGAAAAGCTCCGGAGGCCTCTTCGGCGGCCTGTTCGGGGGATGAGTGCGGCATGAACGAGCTGGACAAGCAAGACTACGACATCGCTGCGCGCGATTTTCGCTGGGAGCTGCCGGCTCGCTACAATATCGGCGTCGATGTCTGCGACGTCTGGGCCCGGCGCGAACCGGACCGGCTCGCCATCCTGCGCCGGCTTCCTGGCGGCGGCAGCGAGCGTGTCAGCTACGGCGCTCTGCGCGAGGCCTCCGACCGCTTCGCCTTGGCGCTGAAACGCCTGGGTATCCGCAAGGGCGACCGCGTCGCGATCCTGCTGCCGCAATCGCCGGCGGTGGTGATCGCCCATCTCGCCGTGGCCAAGCTCGGTGCCATCTCCCTGCCGCTCGCCGTGTTGTTCGGCCCGGATGCGCTGAGCTTCCGCCTGCGCGATTCCGGGGCCAAGGCGGTGCTGCTCGACGAAAGCGGGCTCGCCAAGCTCGGCGAGATCGAGGCGAGGCTGCCCGACCTGGAGACGGTGATCAGCGTCGATGGCGCCAGCGGCGGGGCGCTCGACTTCCGTCGTCTGATCGCCGGAGCAAAGGGGGAACTGGCGCCGGTCGCCTCGACGCCCGACGATCCGGCCATGATGATCTACACCTCCGGCACCACCGGCCAGCCCAAGGGTGCCGTGCACGGCCATCGCGTGGTGCTCGGCCATATTCCCGGCCTGCGCTTTGCCCATCCGGGCCTGGGCCGGCCCGACGACGTGATGTGGACGCCGGCCGACTGGGCCTGGGCGGGCGGCCTGCTCAACGTGCTGCTGCCCAGCCTGGCCCTGGGCGTGCCGGTGGTGGCCGGCCTTCATGCCAAGTTCTCGGTGGACGAGGTGCTGGGATTGCTCTGGGACTTCAAGGTCCGCAATGCCTTCCTGCCGCCCACGGCGCTGCGCATGCTGCAGGCGGCGCATCAGCCCGGTCAGGTCTATCGCACCCATCTGCGCTCGATCATGTCGGCCGGCGAGACGCTGGGGCCGGGCACCTATGCCTGGGCCGAAGCCGCCTTCGGCTTTCCGGTCAACGAGCTCTACGGCCAGACCGAATGCAATCTCGTGCTCGGCTCCTGCCATGAGCTCGGCGTCTCCAGGCCCGGCGCCATCGGCAAGGCCGTGCCCGGCCATCGCGTGGCGGTGGTCAACGAAGAGGGGCAGGAAAGCCCGACGGACGAGATCGGCGAGATTGCCGTGCGCGCGCCCGATCCGGTGATGTTCCTGGGATATTGGGGCAATGCCACCGCCACCGCGGCGAAATATCGCGATGGCTGGCTGATGACCGGCGACAAGGCACGCCGCGACATCGACGGCTATGTGCATTTCGTCGGCCGCGGCGACGACATCATCACCTCGGCCGGCTACCGCATCGGACCCGGCGAGATCGAGGACTGCCTGATGCGCCATGCCGCCGTCGCCATGGCGGCTGTCGTCGGCATGCCCGACACCCTGCGGACCGAGATCGTCAAGGCCTTCGTGGTGCTCAAGCCGGGCTTCACCGCGTCGGACGCCATGACCGCCGACCTGCAGCTCTTCGTGCGCGAGCGCCTGTCCGCCCACGAATATCCGCGCGTGATCGCCTATGTGGATGCGCTGCCGCTGACCTCGTCGGGCAAGATCATCCGCCGGGCACTGCGCGAGCTCGACTGAGGGCGCTCTTTCTGTCCGAAGCGGGTGGCGCTCTTCCCAAAACAAAACCGGCCGGGAAATCCCGGCCGGTGCAATCCGTGCAACACTCTTCTGCGATCAGCGGCGGTCGCCGAGCAGGCGCAGCAGCATGATGAAGAGGTTGATGAAGTCGAGATAGAGCGTCAGCGCGCCATGAACGGCGAGCTTCTCGCCCTCGTCACGGCTGAAGCTGTGCGCATTCTCCACATAGAGCGACTTCAGCATCTGGGTGTCATAGGCGGTCAGGCCTGCGAAGATACCCACGCCTGCGACGCTGATGATGAAGGTCAGCATGCCCGAGGGGAAGAACAGATTGACCAGGCTGGCGAGCAGCAGGCCGATCAGACCCATCATCAGGAAGGCGCCGAAGGCCGAGAGGTTACGCTTGGTGGTGTAGCCATAGAGGCTCAGGGCACCGAAGCTGGCGGCCGAGATGAAGAAGACGCGAGCGATCGAGCCATGGGTGTAGACGAGGAAGATCGTCGACAGCGACAGGCCCATGAGAGCCGAGAACACGTAGAACAGAACGCGCGTGGTTTGAACCGAGCGACCTTCCGTCCCCATGTTCATCCAGAACACCATGCCAAGGGGGGCGAACGCGACGACCCACTTGAAGGGTGAGTTGAACAGGAACATGCCGAACGAATTCAGCTCGACGATCTTGCCCGCCTCGTTGACCACGATCCCCGAAGCCATATAGGCGCCGAGCGCCACCAGGCCGGTGATGGCCACGCCCAAGGTCATGTGGTTGTAGACCGCGAGCATGAATGCGCGCAGGCCCTGATCGATCGCCGGTGCTCCGGCGCGGACGTCGGAGACGGTGCCGGCCGAGAAACGAGGATCATTGAAAGCCATGTGTCTCTCCAGATGCGGCACATGCCGCAGAAAGCTTGCTCTTATGTAGTGCTTTCCATTGAAACAGTTAAGTGAATTGCTTGCAATGTTGCCGGCATGCCACCTTGGGGTGGTCGATCTTCATCGCCTGAATTTCGGCTGAAACGCTTGTCATTCCAGGCATCGGCCATCCAGCTCTACAGGCTTCGCAGATGCGAGGCGGGTTTCTGGCGCAGGATGCGCCAGGTGCCCGCAAGGCCGAACAGGATGGTCAGCGCCAGGGCGCCGAAAGCGGCTCCGAAAGCCGGTCCCGGCAGGAATGTGAAGCCGAAATTCATCAGATAGGTGACGATCAGCCAGGCGCAAGCGGTGCCGGCGACCACACCGAACAGGGCGGTGGCAAGGCCCAGCAGCCCGTATTCGAGGATGAAGGCGAGCAGGATGCGCCGGCGCGTGGCGCCCAGCACCTTGAGGATGACGGCGTCGTAGAGCCGGCTGCTCTGCCCGGCAGCGAGAGCGCCGGCCAGCACCAGGATCGAGGCGACGAGGGCGATGGCGGCGGCGGCCCGTATCGCCATGGCGAGCTGGCTGGCGAGATCGGCGAAGCTCTGCAGGGCATCCTTGATGCGCACGGCGGTCACCATCGGGAAGGCGTCGGCGACCTGCTTGAGCAGGCCGAGTTCGACGGCATCGTCGGCCCCATGCGGGAAGGTGAGGGTGGCAATATCCGTTACTGGCGCGCCCTTGAAGGTGTTCGGCGAGAAGACCAGCACGAAATTGATGCCGAAATTCTGCCATTCCAGCTTGCGCAGCGCCCCGACCTTGGCGGTGATGTTGCGGCCGAGCACGTTGACGGTGATGTCGTCGCCGACCTTGAGGCCGAGGCCATGCGCGACCTCCTGCTCCAGCGAGACCAGTGGCGGGCCACTATAGTCGGGGGCCCACCATTGGCCCTCGACCACACGCGAGCCGGCCGGCACCGCATCGGTGAAGGTGACGCCGCGATCGCCGCTCAGCACCCAGGCGATGTTCGGAGGAGGCTTGATCTTCTCGGCCGGCACGTCCTTCACGCTGACGATGCGGCCGCGCAGCATGGGCACGCGTTCGCTGGTCGCCTGCGGCGCGGCCTGCTTGAGGAAGGCGTCGAAGCGGGGGGCATCCGCCCGCCGGATGTCGACGAAGAAGAAGCTCGGCGCCTTGTCGGGGATGGCGGCGGAAAGCTGGTGGCGGATATTGCCGTCGACCAGCGTCAGCGCCACCAGCAGGCAGAGGCCGAGGCCGAGCGACAGCACCACGGAGGGGGTGGCGGCGCCTGGCCGGTGGATGTTGGTAACCGCCAGGCGCAGCGGCGTGTTGTGTGGACGGGGTAGCCGGCGGGCCAGCGCCATCAACAGGCTCGCCACCACGCGCAGGAGGATGAAGGCGCCGAGCGCGGAGCCGACATAGACCAGGGCCACCTTGCGATCGGCGGCGAAGAACACCGCCAGGGCGATCAGGGCAGCGACGGCCAGGCCTGCAAAGGCGAGCACGATGGGCGCAGGCCAGCGCCGTGTCGGGGCGATGGCGTCGCGGAAAAGGGCCGATACCCCGATGTCACGGGCCCGGCCGAGCGGCAGCAGCGAGAAGGCCAGGGCGGTGAGCAGGCCGTAGAGGGCGGCGAGCGCCAGCCCTGCCGGATTGAGCACTGGTGTGATCGGCAGCGGCAGGTAGTCGGCGAAGCCATAGGCCAGGATGAAGGGCAGGGCGGCGCCGGCGACAAGGCCGATGGCGATGCCGAGGGCAGCCAGCAGCAGGGTCTGGGTGAGATAGATGCCGGTGACGAGGTTCGCGCCGGCTCCCAGCGTCTTCAGCGTGGCGATGTTGTCGCGCTGGCGCTCGACGAAGGCGCGGACTGCATTGGCGACGCCGACACCGCCCACCAGCAAGGCCGTCAGCCCGACCAGGGTGATGAACATGGTGAAGCGCTCGATGCCGCGGCGGAGTTCCGGCGAGGCGTCGTCGCGGGTGCGCACCTCCCAGCCCGCCTGGGGAAAGGTCTCGTTCGCCTTTTGCCTGATGGCATCCGGCGGGATATTCGGCGGCAACGCCAGGCGATAGCGCCAGCGGATCAGCGATCCCGGCTGGATCAGCCCGCTCTCGCGCAGCGCATCCAGGGTGATCATCAGGCGCGGACCGAAGGAAATGCCGCCGGCGATCTTGTCCGGCTCGCCGATGAGGCGATCGGCCAGGGTAACCGTCAGGTTGCCGATGGTGACGCTGGCGCCGGGTTGCAGGCCGAGGCGGGCGAACAGAGCTGCGTCGGCCGCCGCATCGGCCCGGTTGCCCTGGCCGCCAATGGTCGATGACAGCGGCTTGCCCTGCCCGAACTCCACCGTGCCGAGCAGGGGATAGGCCTGGTCGACCGCCTTGATCTCGACCAGGGCGGTCTGCCCGTCCGGCGTGCGCGCCATCGCCCTCGTGCTCGCGGCGACCGAGAGCCGGCCCTGCTGCCCGATAAAGGCGAGCTCCTCGGGATTGGCTTCGCGCCCCACCAGCGTGAACTCGATGTCGCCGCCATTGATCACCCGGCCCTGGCTGCGCAGCCCGTCCGACAGGGCGCTGGAGATGGCGTCCACCCCGGCGATCGCCATGACGCCGAGGGCGAGGCAGGCCAGGAAAATACCGAAACCGCGGATGCCGGCGCGCAATTCGCGCAGGGCAAAGCGTAAGGGAAGGGGAAGCGAAGACACGGACATCGGTGATGTTGAGCGGATGGACAAGGCCGAATCAAGGCAAAGTGGGGGTGCGCTCCGCTTAGCGCAAGCCGCGCACCGCGATATTGCGCCGGCCCATCGCAGACATGATATAGGCTTCATCATGACGATGACCGCGCCAGTCGCGCTGACGGAGCGCCAATGCACCCTGATCGCCAGGGCGCTGGCCGAGCCGCGGCGCTTTCAGATCCTCAAGGAAATCGCCGCTCAAGGCGGCTCGATGGCCTGCGCCTGCATGCAGCAGAAGCATCAGATCACACCGGCGACCTTGTCCCATCACATGAAGGAGCTCGAGAATGCCGGGCTCATCGAGATCGTCCGCGAGGGCAAGTTCGCTACGCTCGTGCTCAAGCGCGAGACGCTGGATGCCTATCTGCGCGAATTGGCCAGCCTTTAGCTCGACAGTTGCATCGAGCGGGATCGGGAGTGTCAGCCTCACAGCTCCATCAAGTGATGGAGCGGGGCTGACATCTTGAAAGCCAGGCATCTGCCCCCGCTAGGATGTCAGTCTCCGGCTGACACTTCTGCTGCGGTCCACACGGATCCCTGAGCGTTTTGCGATTTGACGGAGTCACCAAGAATCGCAAAGACGCGTCCAAACAAAGAGTTAGAGCAAATAGGCGTTCACATTCGAACGCGTTTTGCTCTAGCGGCAACGAATTGACGGCTGGCGCGCACCAGAATTTTCCATCGCCTGCTCTTGTTTCATTTCGATGATTATCTAAGTATCGAATCATTGTCACTCGAACCAAGAGATATTCAATGAGCAGATTGGCAGGCAAGGTCGCCGTGGTTACCGGTGCCTCGAAGGGCATCGGCGCGGGTATTGCGAAAAGCCTGGCGGCCGAAGGCGCCGCCGTCGTGGTGAATTATGCCTCGAGCCGGGATGGCGCCGAGAAGGTCGTCGCGGAGATCACCGCCAAGGGCGGCAAGGCGATCGCCGTCAAGGGCGACGTCTCCAAGGCGGAAGAGGTGAAGGCCATCTTCGCTGAGGCCGAGAAGGCCTATGGCCGCCTCGACGTCCTGGTGAACAATGCCGGCGTCTATGCCTTCGCGCCGCTCGAAGAGGTGACGGAAGCCGAGTTCCATCGCCAGTTCAACACCAATGTGCTCGGATTGCTGCTGGCCAGCCAGGAGGCCGAGAAGCATTTCGGTCCCGAGGGCGGCAGCATCATCAATATCGGCTCGGTTGCGACCGACGTGAATTTCCCGGCCACGTCGGTCTACACCGCCACCAAGGGAGCGGTGACCTCGATCACGCGGGTGCTGGCCAAGGAACTCGGCCCCAGGAAGATCCGGGTGAATTCGATCAACCCCGGCATGGTGGAGACGGAAGGCGTGCATGCCGCCGGCTTCATCGGCGGCGACCTGGAAAGCCAGACCGTGGCCCAGACGCCGCTCGGACGCATCGGCCAGCCCGGCGACATCGCGCCCGTCGCGGTCTTCCTGGCCTCGGGCGAATCCGGCTGGCTGACCGGTGAGGTGCTGGCCGTCTCCGGTGGTGTCCGATAAGCATCAGGATACGGAAGGGCGGAACGCCGGCTAGAGCGCTCCGCCTTCGATGCATCCGATTCGGTGGTAGGGACCGACGCTCTACGGGGTGGTTCGCAATGCCCTGCTGAATGCGGCCACTGCCCTTTCGATCAGGTCGGCATGAACCGCCTGTCGGGACCGGCCCCCGCCGTCCGAGCAGATCGGATCCCCCACTTTCTCCGCCTTGGCGATCTCCTCGGCGCCCGGCTTGCACAGCGCGAACATGCTGTAATGGCTGGCATCCGCGATCGTCGCATAGGTCGAGACCGGGATGGCTTTGGCGGTCCCCGCCGCCTGCGCCGTCAGCGGGATGCTTTCGGCCCGGCCGAGATTGACGAGGGCAACCGGGATGTCGATGCTCGAAAAACTCTCGAAGTCGAAGACATCGATGGGAGCCGGATCGATCGCCATGGCAAAGCGGATGCGCCTGTCCCGACCGCTCCGGTCGGCCGATTGCAGATCCAGGGCGTGAAGGTCGACGCGGCTTTGCCGGACCCAATCGCAGAGGGACGGATTCAGCCGATCGGTGTCGCAATAAGCGGCCAGAAGCTTGGGATCGATACGGGCCCCGGCCAGAGCCAGCGCCGTGTTGCCGCCCATGGAGAGGCCGAGCACGCCGATGTCGCCGACACTCAAATGATCCTTGAAGAAAGGCTCCCTCTCCATCGCATCCAGGCTGTCGCTGATATCGGCGGGCCTCAGCCAGAGCTTCGTCGTCTCCGCGGCGGACCGGTTTGCCCCGGTGTTGCCGGGATGCGTGGGGGCCGCCACCACGAAACCTTGCTCCGCCAGGGGGGCCGCAATCCAGCTGAGGGCCTGGGCGTTGCCGGCCAGGCCAGCTCCGTGGGAGAGCAGGATGAGCGGAAATTTCCCCGGCCGGATGGGGGCATTGCGCCGTGCGGGCGTTCCCGTGAAGAACACGCCGTCACCGAGCATGACGGGCTCGCCGCCGGGCCGGGCGGGATACCATACCGTCACCTCGAGATCGGTGGCGCGCTCCCTGGAAGGAACGATAATCCGGCGGACACCGGCACCGGCACCGGCACCGTCATCGGCGGCCAGCGCCTGCTGCGCCATCATCGCGGCGCCAAGGGCGACAGCCCAAAACATGATCCATGCCTTCATCGGAATTCTGGCCCCGTGGTCGCATGCCTGCAAATGCATCGAGATACGGGTGGGAGCATGTTTCGCCGCGAAGCGAGACCTCGATCGCGTTCGGCTACGCCCGGAATGCGTTTCAGGAAACGCGGGCGAGCCTGGGTAGGGGAGGGATTGCCTCGGCTCGATGTGTCGTCAATTCTCGCCGGTCAGCCGCTTCAGCCCCGCCTGGGTTTCGGGCTCGTTCGGGATGAGGCGCAGCGCTGCCTTGTAGTCCGCGATCGCCTCCTCGCGCCGGCCCAGGGCTTCGTAGATATGGGCGCGGGTGTCGAGGATGGCGCCTTCGTCAGGCGCCGCCTTGACCGCAGCCTCGGCATCGGCCAGGCCTTCTTCGGCGCGGCCGAGCTTGAACAGGGACCAGGCTCGCAGGTTGAGCGCCACGGCATCGTCACGTCCGCCCTTGATCGCAAGATCCACTTCCCGGAGCGCTCCCTCGTAATCGTCGCGCTGGGCCAGGACGAGGGCACGCAGCATGTGGACTTCCGCAGCCGCCGATTCGTTGCCGCTGTTCGTCGCGGCGCTCTGGTCATTCATGCTGAACTGCCAGACCCGGGAGGTCGTGTTGCCAAGCCCGAAGGCCAGGGCGAGCAGTGCCAGGCTGGCAAGCGTGAAGGCAAGGCGACGGGGGTCCTGGAAAGGACCGATGCGCCGGGTGATGAGCACGGCGGCGGCCAGGCCGCCGAGAAAGCCGCCGAAATGGCCGGCATTGCTGATGCCGGGATTGAGCAGCCCGTAGAGGAAGTTGAGGCCGGCCCAGAAGGCGGCATTGGTCATCAGCGCCCGGCCGAAGGCGTCGCCGCGCCGGGCACCGTACAACACGATGGCACCGAGCAGGCCGAAGATCGCCCCGGAGGCGCCGAGGGAAAACACCTCGCCCCACAGCACCGAGGCGACGGCACCGGCAATGCCGCCGATGGCGTAGATCACGAAGGCTCGCAGCCGGCCATAGGTCCGCTCCACCATCGGCATGACCTGGAGCAGCGAGAACAGGTTCAGCGCCAGATGGGGCAGGCTGCCATGCAGATAGGGCGCGGTGAACACGGTCCATACCCGCCCCTGGATGAAGGGCACCTGGCCGCCGGTGCCGAGCGCGTAGAGAATCCCCTGCGAAGGCTGCCAGAATATCCGCCCCAGATTCTCGGGCGAGCCGGCCAGCCAGGCCGTGAACAGCACGGCCAGCAAATAGAGGCCGGCGCAGACCGCGGCCAGGGGATAGGCCAGGGGCATCGGCCCGAACAGGGCCCGATGCCAGAGAGGCGGCTGCCGGGAGCTCACGCCGCGGCTCGGCGCGAGCCCGACGCCCCGGTTTCCTCGAAGAGTTCGGCGAGCTTGTCGGTCATGACGCCGCCGAGCTCCTCGGCATCGACGATGGTGACGGCCCGCTTGTAATAGCGCGTGACGTCATGGCCGATGCCGATGGCGATCAGTTCCACCGGCGAGCGCGTCTCGATGTCCTCGATCACCCAGCGCAGGTGGCGCTCCAGATAATTGCCGGTGTTGACCGACAGGGTCGAATCGTCGACCGGAGCGCCATCCGAGATCACCATGAGGATGCGCCGGCTTTCGAAGCGCCCGAGCAGGCGCTGATGCGCCCAGGCGAGCGCCTCGCCGTCGATGTTCTCCTTGAGCAGGCCCTCGCGCATCATCAGGCCGAGGCTCTTGCGAGCCCGGCGCCAGGGCGCGTCGGCCGATTTGTAGATGATGTGCCGGAGATCGTTGAGGCGGCCGGGCGACGTCGGCTTGCCCGCCTGCAGCCAGCTCTCGCGCGACTGCCCGCCCTTCCAGGCCCTCGTGGTGAAGCCCAGGATCTCCACGCGCACGCCGCAGCGTTCCAGCGTGCGGGCGAGAATGTCGGCGCAGGTGGCCGCCACCGTGATCGGGCGCCCGCGCATCGAGCCGGAATTGTCGATCAGCAGCGTCACCACCGTATCGCGGAAATCGGTGTCGCGCTCGCGCATGAAGGAGAGCGCGGAGGTCGGATCGATGATCACCCGCGACAACCGGGCCGGATCGAGCATGCCTTCTTCGAGGTCGAAATCCCAGGAGCGGTTCTGCTGGGCCATCAGGCGGCGCTGCAGCCGGTTGGCCAGGCGCGCCACCACGCCCGACAGGCTGGAAAGCTGCTTGTCGAGATAGGCCCGCAGGCGATCGAGTTCCTCGGGGTCGCACAGATCCGCCGCCTCGACGATCTCGTCGAAGCGGGTGGTGAAGGCTTTGTAGTCGCTGGCGCGCCTCTCATTGTCGCGATGCTCGGGGGGGCGCCAGGGTTGGGCCGCTTCCTCGGCATCGCCCGTCTCGGTATCGTCCGGCAGGTCGGAGGAGGGCGATTCGGCGTCCTGCGTCTCGCCGTCCTGGGATTCCTCGTCCTCGCTCTCGGTTTCCTCGAGCTTCATGGATTCGGAATCGTCCTGGACCTCGCCCTGGTTTTCCTGGTTCTCGCCTTCCTGCTCGCTCTCGGCGTCGTTGTCGCGGTCGTCGGAATCGTCGCTGTCGGCCTGGGCTTCCTCGGACAGGCCCATATGGGTCAGGAGGTCGTTCATGGCCCGGGCGAAGGCGCGCTGGTTCTCGATCACGCTGTCGAGGCGGGCGAGGTCCTTGCCGGCCTTCTCTTCGATGAGAGGGCGCCACAGATCCACCAGCTTGCGCGCCGGCTCGGGCGGGGCAAGGCCGGTCAGCTTCTCGCGCACCATCAAGGCGAGGGCATCCTCGACGGGCGCTTCCTCGCGGACACGGATGTCCTCATATTTGCCGCCGCGGAAATAGCGGTCCTCGAGCATGGCGGTGAGGTTGTTGGCCACCCCGGCCATGCGGCGTGAACCGATCGACTCGCAGCGGGCCTGCTCGACGGCATCGAACACGCTGCGCGCCTGCTCGTTCTGCGGGGCGTGGCGACGATGCACTGCCGGGTCATGGCAGGCGAGACGGAGCGCCATCGCATCGGCCTGGCCGCGCACGATCGCCGCGACATGGGCGTCGAGCTTGCGCGGCGGCTCGGCCAGGCGCGCCTTGTCGGCCATCAGCAAGGGCTTTTCCGAAGCGAAGGTCACTTCGAGATCCGGTTTGCGGGCGATGGCGCGCAAGGCCCCGGCGACGGAGCGCTTGAAGGCGTCGTTTGGAACGTCCTTGGGCTTTTCGCCGGGCTTGCGGTTCGTCGTGGTCATGATGCCGTCAATCCTGGGAGCGCGGACGTCCTCGTCCGCTCTTCCTCTCTTGCGAGCGTGGTATTTCCAGGGGCGGACGAGGACGTCCGCGCTCCGGGTTACGTCAGCGCGACGTTGACCGAGCTTTCGGCCAGCTCCGCCCCGAAGGCGCGCTGGTAGAACTCGGCCACGAGGCTGCGTTCGAGCTCGTCGCACTTGTTGAGGAAGGTGACGCGGAAGGCAAAGCCGATATCGTGGAAGATATTGGCGTTCTCGGCCCAGGTCAGCACCGTACGCGGCGACATCACGGTGGAGAGATCCCCATTCATGAAGGCGTTGCGGGTGAGATCGGCCACGCGCACCATCTTGTTGACGATGTCGCGGCCGTTCGGGCTCTTCTGATAGTGCTTGGCCTTGGCCAGCACGATGTCGACTTCCTTGTCATGCGGCAGATAGTTCAGCGTGGTCACGATCGACCAGCGGTCCATCTGGCCCTGG
>NZ_JASGFM010000023.1:0-107812 GCF_047605565.1 Labrys sp. (in: a-proteobacteria) | reverse complement strand
AAGATCCTGCGCGTGCATGTGCGCAAGGTGCCGCTCGCTCCCGACGTCGACCTCAAGATCATCGCCCGCGGCACGCCCGGCTTCTCCGGCGCGGACCTGATGAACCTGGTCAACGAGGCGGCCCTGCTCGCCGCGCGCCGCAACAAGCGCATGGTCACCCATCTCGAGTTCGAGGACGCCAAGGACAAGATCCTGATGGGTGCCGAGCGCAAGACCATGGCGATGTCGGAAGAGGAAAAGCGCCTCACCGCCTATCATGAGGCGGGCCATGCCATCGTCGGCCTCAACGTGCCCAAGGGCATCCCGGTGCACAAGGCCACGATCATCCCGCGTGGCCGCGCGCTCGGCATGGTGAAGTTCCTGCCCGAGGGCGATCGCTACTCGATGAAATATATCGAGTTCACCTCCCAGCTCGCCGTCGCCATGGGTGGCCGCGTGGCCGAGGAGATGATCTTCGGCAAGGAGAACATCACCTCCGGCGCCGCGGGCGACATCGAGCAGGCCACCCGCATGGCAAAGGCCATGGTCACCCGCTACGGCTATTCGGACGAGCTCGGCACCGTGATGTATGGCGAGAACCAGGACGAGGTTTTCCTCGGCATGTCCATGGGCCGCACGCAGAGCGTGTCCGAAGCGACGTCCCAGAAGATCGACGCCGAAGTGCGCCGCCTGATCAACCAGGGCTGGGACGACGCCAAGCACATCCTCACCGAAAAGCGGGACGACCTCGAAGCCCTGGCCCAGGCGCTGCTCGAATATGAGACGCTGACCGGCGACGAGATCCGCGACCTGCTCGACGGCAAGCCGCCATCCCGCGATCCGCTGGAGGAGCCCCAGACGACGCGCGGCTCGGCCATCTCTGCCGGCAAGCCGCGCCGCCCGCCACCGCAGCCGGAAGGCGGCATGGAGCCTGCTCCTTCGGCCTGAGGGCCAAAGATATCCAATATTGATGGAGGCCGGTCGCGAGACCGGCCTTTTCATGTTGTGGGTGCCTCCAGCAGGGACCGGCCCGCAGCATCCTGATGGATGCCACGCTGGCGCAAATCGCAGAGGCAGCCGGCAAATCCTTTCCAATGGTGTCACCGGCGAAACAACGCCTCTCCTCGCCTCGAATTGCCACTGTTCAGCTTCAGGGCGGTGAACTATGCAGCAATGTCGCAGTGCCTCTGCAGGCCTAGCGGCGACCTCCTCCAGCCCAGCCGCCCAGGCGGCAGACAGAGACCGTCCCATGCTGAAATATCTCGCCGGCGCCGCCGCGCTTGCCCTCTTCGCCGCATCGCCCGCCGCGGCGCAGAGCTGCGCGCAGAACCTCAAGACTTCCGGCGTTCCCCTGCTCACCGGCCTGACCTACTCGACCTGGGCCGTCTTTCCCAAGGTCGCTCCCGCCAAGGCCCTCGACAATGTCGGCCGCGCCTTGTCCGCCGAAGGCATCGATGTCGTCAGTGTCGACAAGCGGGCCGGCGTACTGATCGCCGACCAGGACAGCGCCAACAACGGCCGTCTCCAGACCATCCGCGTCACCGCCCGCAAGGCCGGCGGCGGCACCCGCATCGATCTGCAATTCCATGTGCAGGCCGGCCAGATCGCCACCCAGGACGCCCTGCGCTCCCATATCTGCCGCGTCGTGAACGCTGCGGGCCGTTAGCATGCGTGGCACCGGGCCCGTTTGCCGGACCGCGAGGCTGGACACAGGGTTTTGATGATCCGCGCATGATTTCCGCCTCATTCGCCGGCCACTCTCCGTCAACCGAAGCCGGCACGAGGGGGCATCGATGACGATTGCGGTCGAACGGCGCGCTTTTCTCCGTCTCGTCGGAGCGGGAGCCGTCATCACCTTTGCGCCCAAGGCCTTTGCCCATCACGGCTGGTCATGGGCCGAAGGCGAACAGATGGAATTGAAGGGCACCATCAAGGCGGTTTCGATGGCTCCGCCCCATCCTTCGCTGGACGTCACCGCCGAGGACGGCGTGCTTTGGCGGGTCGACCTCGCCAATCCCGGCCAGACGCAACGCTCCGGCTTTAGCGGCGACACCGCCAGGCCGGGCGACACGGTCACTGTGCTGGGCAACCGCGCCAAGGATCGCAGCAAGGCCTGGATGAAGGCCGTGCGCGTTACCATCGCCGGCAAGAATTACGACATGTATCCCGATCGGATCCAGACACGCTGAACCCGGCGGCCCGCCATGCTGGAAGTTCTCGCTGCCTGGCCAGGCGCGGTGCTGCTGCGCCAGACACCCACGGCCTATATCTTCGTCAATGCCGGGCATATTCTCGGTATCGGCCTGCTGCTCGGCGCCATCCTGCCACTCGATCTGCGGCTTGCCGGATTATGGCCCGCGGTGCCGATCGCGTTCATCGGGCCGTTCCTGACACGCGTGGCCGCCATTGGCCTCGGGCTCACCCTTGCCTGCGGCCTGTGGCTGTTCAGCGTGCGCCCAGGGCATTATGCCGATAATGCCGCCTTTCAGGCCAAGCTCGTTCTGCTCATGCTGGCCCTGATCAATGTCGGCCTCCAGCACCGTCGCCCGGCCTTCCGCGCTGCGCTCGCCGGCGGGCCGTTGGCTGCAAGCGTGCGGGTATCGGCCTTAGTCTCAGCCTTGCTCTGGCTCTCGGTGCTGGTGGCCGGGCGCTGGATCGGTTTCCTGTAGCCGACCTCGCTCAGGCTGCATCCCTGAATTGCAGCTGCGCCAGCCGCGCATACAGGCCACCGCGCGCCACCAGGGCTTCGTGCGTGCCCTCTTCGACGATGCGACCGTCATCGAGCACGATGATGCGATCGGCGGCCTGCACCGTGGCCAGACGATGGGCGATCACCAGCGTGGTACGCTCGGTCATCAAGCCATCGAGGGCTGCCTGGACCGCCTTCTCGCTTTCGGAATCGAGTGCGGAGGTCGCCTCGTCGAGCAGCAGCACGGGGGCATCCTTGAGGATGGCGCGAGCGATGGCGATGCGTTGGCGCTGGCCGCCCGACAGCGTCACGCCGCGTTCGCCGATCGGGGTGTCATAGCCCTGCGGCATGGCGCGGATGAAGCCGTCGGCGGCGGCCAGGCGGGCCGCCTCCTCCACCTCGGCATCGCTGGCATCGGGGCGGCCGAAGCGGATATTGTCGCGGGCGGTCGCCGCGAAGACCACCGGGTCCTGCGCCACCACGGCTATGCGCTGGCGCACGCGCTTGGGATCGGCCTGCGGCAGCGCCACCCCGTCCAGCCTCACGCGCCCGAACTGGGGATCGTAGTAGCGCAGCAGGAGCTGGAACAGCGTGCTCTTGCCCGCACCGGACGGTCCGACGATGGCAACCGTCTCGCCCGCCTTCACGGCAAGATCGACATCGTGCAGCACCGGCTTGTCGGGCTGGGCGGGATAGGCGAAGGTCACGCCTTCGAAGGCGACGGCGCCGCGCGCCGGCTCGGGGAGGGCAAGCGGCCGGGCGGGCGCCGAGATCGCCGGCCTTTCGCCGAGAAGCTCGCCCAGGCGCTCTGCGGCGCCGGCTGCCTGTACGATCTCCGCCCAGACCTGGCCGAGCTCCGAAAGGGCGCCGGCGCCGAATACCGCATAAAGCACGAATTGCGACAAGGTGCCGGCTGTCATCGTGCCGGCGACCACGTCATGGGCGCCGAGCCAGAGCACGCCGACCACCGAGGCGAACACCAGGAACAGTGCGATCGCCGTCAGCATCGCGCGCGAGCGGGTCGAGGTCGCGGCAGCCTGGTAGGCATTTTCCACTTCACCCGAGAAACGCCCGATGGCCAGCCGTTCGGCCGTGAAGGCCTGCACCACGCGCATCGCGCCGATGATCTCGCTGGCATAGGCGGAGGCGTTGGCCAGCGTGTCCTGCGCCTTGCGCGAGCGCGTGCGCACGGACCGGCCGAAGGCGACCAGCGGCAGCACGATCAGCGGAATGGCGATCAGCACCAGCGCCGAAAGCTTGGGGCTGGTCCACACCATCATCACCACGGCGCCGGCAAACAGGAAGAGGTTACGCAGGGCAACGGAAGCGGAGGAGCCGAAAGCCGCCTTGATCTGCGTGGTGTCCGCCGTGAGGCGCGAGAGCACTTCGCCAGTCTTGACCGTGTCGAAGAACAGGGGCGAAAGCTGGGTGAGATGGGCAAAGACGGCGGTACGGACGTCTGCGACCACGCGCTCGCCGAGGGTCATCACCAGATAGTAACGGGCCGCGCTGGCCAAGGCGAGAATCAGCACCACGCCTGTCATGGCCAGGAAGTAGGAATCGATGGCGGCGGCATGTCCCACCGAGAAGCCGAAATCGATCATGCGGCGCATGGCGACCGGCACCACCAGCGTAGCCGCCGCCGCCACCGTCAAAGCCAGGAAAGCCAGCACGATGCGGCCGCGATAGGCCAGGGCATAGGGTGCCAACGCCATCAGCGGGCGCAAGGTCCGGCTATTCCTGGAGGATTCCGCGGTATTTTCTCGGGTTTTCGGGTCAGTTTCCGTGGCCACGTACTATTCTTCCTTTCGAGCGCGCGGGACAATGCCCCGCTGTGGGCGCGGCTGCAATCGCACCGGCCCAAACCGCTTCAGTTTGCCGCGCTCTCCATATTATCGCGCAGTGCAAAAAAGCGCTTGACTGCGACGGCTGAGAGGCGCAAGTCGCGATTGTTCCGGCCTTTGGATTTATTCCAAAGGAATCGTCCTGGCCGGGCCCCACGAGATCAACGAGATCATGCCAAGCGACAGTAGCAGTCGAATGTTCGCGCCGTTGACGGCCTGTAAGGACTGACCGCTCGCGGGCTCGTCCTTCCGGCCGGCAACGGCCGAGAGGAAGGAAGAGCCATGGAAGACCTGGCTGAAAAGACCGTTGACGTCGCCGACCGCGACATCCTCGAGGTGTGCCTTGGCCTCGAGCACGTAGCCGACATCGTCGAACTGCTCAATGAGCAGGAGATCGAGGAACAGGCTTATGTCCTCGTACACCTGCCCGACGAGCGGGCGATCGAAGTGCTCGACCAGCCGGGCCTGGACGATCCGGCGGCGTTGATCGAGGCCCTTCCTGCCGAACGGGCCCTCAAGCTGATGGCCGGCATGTCCTCGGACCGTGTGGCGGATGTCTTCCGCTACATGAACGATCCGCCGCGCACCGATCTGCTCAACCGGCTCGATCCCGAGACCCGCGCCTCGCTCGACAGGCTGCTGTCCTACCCCGAGGACACCGCCGGCGCACTGATGACCACCGAATTCGTGTCCGTGCCCTCGTCCTGGACGGTGGAGCAGACGCTGGATCACATCCGCCGGGTCGAGCGCACGCGCGAGACGATCTATTCGGTCTATGTCCTCGATCCCAAGACCCGCCAGCTCCTGAAGGCCGTGGCGCTGCGCCGGCTGATCACGGCCGATCCCAAATCCTCGGTGCTGACGGCCGCCCGTTTCGACAAGCCGATCACCGTCGCCCCCACGGCCGACCGCGAGGAAGTGGCAAGGCTGATCGCCAAATACGACCTCCTGGCCGTGCCGGTTGTCGACGACAGCATGCATGTCATCGGCATCTGCACCTTCGACGACATCATCGACGCCATCGTGGCCGAAGGCACCGAGGACGCCCAGAAGTTCGGCGGCATGGAGGCGCTTGACGACCCTTACGACCAGATCGGCTTCTGGTCGATGATCAAGAAGCGTGCCGGCTGGCTGTCCGTGCTGCTGCTCGGCGAGATGCTCACGGCGAGCGCCATGCAATTTTTCGAGGGCGAACTCGAGAAGGCGGTGGTGCTCACCCTGTTCATCCCGCTCATCATGTCTTCGGGCGGCAATTCCGGCTCGCAGGCAACCTCCCTGCTCATCCGCGCCCTGGCGCTGAGCGAGGTGAAGCTGAAGGACTGGTGGCGGGTGGCCCTGCGCGAGCTGCCCACCGGCGTCGTGCTCGGCGCCATCCTTGGCCTGATCGGCATCGTGCGCATCGTGGTCTGGCAGAAGGCCGGCTTCTACGATTACGGGCCGCATTGGGCCCTGCTGGCCCTGACCATCGGCTGCGCCCTCACCGCGATCGTCACCTTCGGCTCGCTGACCGGCTCCATGCTGCCCTTCATCCTCAAGAAGGTCGGCTTCGACCCCGCCAGCGCCTCCGCACCGCTGGTCGCGACCCTGGTCGACGTGACCGGGCTCGTCATCTACTTCACCGTTGCCCTGGTCATTCTGAGAGGAACGTTGCTGTAGACGGTGCAGAAAGGTGATTTCCGCATGTGAGAAATGCGGGGCCAGTGCTTGTATCCGGACCGAAATTGCGCTATCGAGCCGCCCACTCATTCGAATTTGACTTGTCCGACCGGGGTAGCGCTCCGGCACAGAGCAGGATTTGACCCCATGAAGGCCGACATTCATCCCGACTACCACAAGATCAAGGTTGTCTTCGTCGACGGCACCGAGTTCTACACCCATTCGACCTGGGGCAAGGAAGGCGACACCCTTCAGCTCGACATCGACCCCAAGACCCATCCGGCCTGGACCGGCGGTTCGCAGCAGCTTCTCGACCGCGCCGGCCGCGTGTCGAAGTTCAACCAGCGCTTCGCTGGCATCAGCTTCAAGCGCTGAGCACGAACATTCGGATATCGACGCAAGCGGGCCTTCGGGCCCGCTTTTGTTTTGGGCTGTCTTGGTTATGGAGGCGGGTTTTCAGACCCGCCCTGCTCTCTCATCGAGCCTCGTGTCTCCAGGCGGATCCGAAGATCCGCCCACACACACAAAAAGAAGCCGCGATAAGATATCGCGGCTTGTCCAAGTCGAAACAGGGAGGCGTCAAACAGAGTGAACAGGAGCCACTCGAACATCCAGCAAGCTGGAATGGCAGCGAGGCTATCGCAGAAGTCTTGATATTCGGTTAACGCCCGGTCCCGATCAGGCGGCGGCCGCGCAGAGCCTGTCCTCCTTCGATACCGGCGTCAGCCGGCACGAGCCCAGCAGCGCAGCCGTCAACGCAACGATGCCGGCCGCAAGCGAGATCCAGAAGCCGTCGGCGGCACCGAAGCGGTCGATGACCCAGCCCGAGGCGAAAGAGCCGACCGCCATGCCGATGCCGATGCCGGTCATCGCCCAGGTGATCCCTTCCGTCAGCCTGGCTGCCGGGACATGCCGCTCGATCAGGCCCATGGCGGTGATCAGCGTCGGTGAGATCGACACGCCGGACAAGAACAGCAACAGCGCCAGCATCGCGACATTCGAAACGAACAGCAGCGGCACGGTGGTGGCCGCGGCCACCGCGATGGCGATCACGAACTGACGCTCGAGCGGCATGCCGAGCTTCAGTGCCCCGAATACCAGCCCGACGATGAGCGAGCCTGCGGCATAGCCGGCGAGCACGAAGCTGGCCGCCGTCGCCTGCCCCAATTCCCTGGTAAAGGCGATCACCGTGACCTCGGCCGTTCCAAAGATGGTGCCGATGGCAATCAGGACGAAGGTCAGGATCTGCACCGACGGCAGGCGGATGGCCGAGGAGCCGCCGCTTTCGGAGAAGCGGACCGGCGGCTCGGTGGATTTCTGCACCACGAAAAGCGCCGTGCCGACGGCAAGAAACACGGTCGAGACCAAGGGACCGGCCTCAGGGAACCAGGCCACGCTCAGGCCGACCGAAAGGATCGATCCAGCCATGTAGACAACCTCGTCGGCCACCGATTCGAAGGCGAAGGCCGTGTGCAGTTGCGGCGTGTCGCGATAGAGCTCCGACCAGCGGGCCCTGACCATGGCCGGCATGCTGGGCATGGTGGTGGCGAACAGCGCCGCGACGAACAGGATCCAGGCCGGCCAGTGGAAATGGGCGGCCAGCAGCAGAACCGAAAAAGCGGCAACCGATAGGCTGGTGGCGGGAACGAGGACTCGGCTCTGGCCGTAGCGGTCCACCATGCGGGAGATCTGCGGGGACATGAAGGCATTGCCGAGGGCGAAGGTGGCCGATACGGCGCCGGCCAGCCAATATTCACCGTGTGTCTGAGAGATCATGGCGACGATACCCATGGTCACCATCGCGAGCGGCAGTCGCGCCAGGAATCCGGCAGCCGCGAAGGCCTTTGCCCCCCGCGCTCGAAAAATCTGGCTGTAAGGATTGGACATCGGTCACTCCAAAGCGGAAGAGGATGCATTGACATACGCAACGTATGTATTCGACATAGTTGCATACGCCTCGTATGTCAAATAATATACACAACGTATGTGAAGGAGATGATTGGCTGCGAAGGAGATGCCATGGCCCGTAGGCCGCGAACCCAGATGATCGCCGAGACGCGCGCCAAACTGGTCGCCGTAGCGCGCGCGGCCTTCGGCACTGTCGGTTATGCGCAAGCGTCGATGGACGATTTCACCGCGGCGGCCAGCCTGACGCGCGGCGCGCTCTATCATCATTTCGGCGACAAGAAGGGCCTGTTCGCAGCGGTTATCACGGAACTCGACGCCGAAATGTCCAAGCGCCTCTCCGCAATTTCAGCCCAGACCGAAGATCCCTGGCAGGGCTTCATCGCCGAATGCTCGGCCTATATCGAGATGGCTTTGGAGCCGGAGATCCAGCGCATCCTGTTTCGCGACGGTCCGGCCGTCCTCGGCGATCCCTCGCAATGGCCGAGCCAGGATGGCTGCATCGCCACGATGCGTGCGACATTGATCGCGCTGAAGCGGAACGGGGTTCTGGCCGATGTCGACCCGGAGGCTGCGGCCCGGCTGGTCAATGGCGCCACCTGGCATGCCTCGCAATGGATCGCCAATGCCGCCGATCCCAAGGCAGCGTCAAAGCAGGCGGTGAAGGCCTTTCATGCGTTACTGAACGGCCTACTGCGTCATCCCGCTGACCGGCGGAGCTCTCCTGCAAGGCTCAACTCTTGAAAAAGGCGCTCGCCGCCGAAAGCGAGGCTGCCTTGCTGGCCTTGGCTTCCTCCAGGCGCGCGATCTCCTGCTTCAGGGCCGCGATGCGTTCGTCGAGTTCATGCAGCGACAGGGTCGAGAGGTCCTGCCCGATCTGATGTCCCACCGTCACCTTTCGCGGCTCTTCATCGAAAATCGCCATCTCGTCTCCTCACCTCCCATCATATGCGGCGCTGCTCGACGAGCTCGGCCGCGGTGGCCACTCTAAACCCATTCGCCTCGATTACGAAAAGCTCATCGGTGAGCGGATGTGAGCGCGACTTGGAATCTTCGCTCACTTTTGCGGCAAAACCGGCCCGCGCTGAAAAATCGGGCGTCCAGGCCACCAGAAAGTCCCGATTGGGAATGCCGGCGATGGCCAGGTCACTGCCCAACGCCTGCAGCAGTCTCTGCCGGACCGAGGGCAACAGCAAGCGGGCGGCATCATAACCATCATTGGTCAGGATGGTGGCGTAGGCGCCCCGACCTTTCGCCGATCTCTCTGCCTCGATCGCCAGCTTGCCGGAGGCGGCCTCCAGCCCGGCCAGAGCTGCTTCATGGATCGCATCGGCAGCCACGCCCCATGTCTTCAGGTCATCCGTGGTGACGAGCGCATAGCGCCCACCCTGATCGAGCGCATAGGCGATCACCACCCTGGCCGCCAGGTCGCGTGAGACCAGTTCCTTGGTCTGCCGGCGATATTCGATCGGCACGACCTGCAGGCGCAGTTTGGTTCGCGCCTCCTGCCAGCGCGCGCGCTCTTCGTCATCGGCGGGCCTGACTGCCACGATACGGTCGAAAAAGTCGAGGATCTGCCCTTTCCGGTCCATCCCCCTCGCTTTGCCGAGCTGACGCTCCAGATTGCCGAGATAGACCTGGAGCGTATTCCCGCCGACCTTGACATGAATACCCTCGGGATCATCGCCGGGCAGCGTGAATGCCAAAGCAGGCCGCCGTCGGCGCAGCAGGGCGACCACCTCTTCGCGAAAGCTTTCGTCGGCGCGCGCCGCCACGGCTGTGACGCCGGCAGCGGCCAGCCCGAATATTGCTTGCAGCACCCGACGACGCCCGATTCCGCCCTGGCTCCGCCTCGTCATCACGCCCTCGCGCATTAGCCCCTCGAGGCGATCACCTTAGCCAGGACGGTTCCTTCTCGACAATCCTGGCGAGAAAGCGGCGTAACAGGCTTTCCTTTCGAGCCGACGACGACTATATGAAGTGTTGAATCCCGACAATCAGCTCGCGTCGGGCTTCGTTCCAGGAGGCTGGAGCGAGGCGGCAGCGAGCCCATGCTTTCCGAGGAGATGCAAATGTCGACCGCCCCGCTGATGCCGAAGGCCACTGCTGTCTGGCTGGTTGAGAACACCGCCCTCACCTTCGACCAGATCGCCGAGTTCTGCAAACTGCATCCGTTGGAGGTCAAGGGCATTGCCGACGGTGAAGTCGCGGCCGGCATCAAGGGCCAGGATCCCGTGATCTCCAACCAGCTCACCCGTGAGGAGATCGCCCGCGGCGAGCGCGATTCCCATCATCGCCTCCGACTGGCCGAACCGAAGGTCAAGATCGCCGTCGCCAAGGTCAAGAAGGGCCCGCGCTATACGCCGGTCTCGCGGCGCCAGGACCGTCCCAACGCCATTCTCTGGCTGGTCAAGAACCATCCCGAGCTCAAGGACGCCCAGATCATGCGTCTGGTCGGCACCACCAAGACGACGATCGCAGCCATCCGCGACCGCACCCATTGGAACACCGCGCAGTTGACCCCGGCCGATCCGGTCATGCTGGGCCTGTGCACCCAGATCGACCTCGACTTCGAAGTCGCCCGGGCCTCCAAGGACCGGCCGCCCGAGGCCGAGAGCGCCACGCTGCTGCCTGCCGAGATCACCACGGGGCCGGCAGCCGACCGGAGCCAGAGGCAGGACGACCCCTTCGCTTCACTCGGCAACAAGCCGCGCCAGACGGAAGACGAGGACGAACTCGACGTCGCCAACGTGTTCGCCAAGCTCAAGGGCATCAAGCAGAAGGAAGACTGACGCCCTCGCCGGCCAGTCCAACTCCGTCATCGAAAAGGGCTTTTCCGCCGGGGCGGAAAGGCCCTTTTGCTTGCGTAAGCCATCGACGGTGCCCACGATCCCCGGCGCAGCGCCTCTTCGCCGGCCCCTGCTGCGTCGAATCCCGGCAGTACCAGCAACAGGAAAAGGGCGCGATCGACGATCACGCCCTCATATCCCACCGAATTACCGGTCTCTACGCTTATGGAAGCGGACGCCCGAATTCGTCCCGCACGCCCTCGTAACGGACATAGCCGACAGGCGGTACGTCGTCGTCGCCATAGAGGTCGCGCTGGCGCCCCGCCTTCGCGGCTGCCTGATCCTGCCTCCTGAACTGCGCCAGGCCGGTGGAGGCCGCCTCGACGGCGGCGTTGGTGGCGCCCACCACAGCGGCGACGATCGAATAATGCAGGCGCACCTGCGTCCCGTGCAGGGCCGGGGCATAGCTCCAGTGCCGGCCCCATTCATCTTCGTGGAATTCGACGCTCGACATACTCGTACCCTCAACAAAAAGTAAATGCGCTCTTGCGATATGTTTCCTATTTTCAATGGTTTATGCTAGGTTATCAACGGGGATGACCTTTCTTCACCATCAACAAAAGCTTGATGATCATAGGGTGAGCATGAGCAAATCGGGAGCCGGTCTGGGAGCGCTGTGGACCTTTGCCGTCGCCGCTCGCCATCTGAGCTTCGCCAAGGCCGCGATCGAGCTCGATGTGACCCCCGCTGCGGTCAGCAGCCAGATCCGCGCTTTCGAAGACCGCCTCGGCACCCGGCTGTTCTTCCGCACCAGCCGCAGCATGAAGCTCACCCATGCCGGCGAAGAGCTGCTCGAATCGACCAGCGGCGCCCTGCGTACCATCGACGAAGCGCTGCGCCGGGCCGCCAACACCACCCAGCGCATGAGTTTCACCGTTTCTTCCGGTTCATCCTTCGCCGCCAAATGGCTGGTGCCGCGCCTGCCACGCTTCCGCCAGCAATTTCCCGATATCGACATGCGCATCGACATTTCCGATACGCTCGCCGATTTCAGCCGCCAGGAAATCGACGTCGCCATCCGCTTCGGCCGCGGCGCCTATGCCGGCCTGCGCTCGGATCGCCTGTTCGTCGAGGACGTCTTTCCGATCTGCAGCCCCCAGCTTCTGCACGGGCCCGTGCCCCTGCGGGAACCCGACGATCTGCAATATTTCACCCTGATCCATCTCGACTGGCACAGTCAGGATTCGATGTGGCCGGACTGGCGCATGTGGCTGATGGCCGCCAAGGCGGACAAGCCCGATCCCACGCGCGGCCTGCATTTCAGCCAGTCGATCATGACCCTGCAGGCGGCCGTGGACGGCCAGGGCGTAGCGCTCGGCAATACCAGCCTTGTGGGCGACGACCTGGCTGCGGGCCGGCTGGTACGCCCCTTCGATCTGTCTTTGAAGATCGCGCCGGAATTCGCCTATCACCTGGTGGCGCCGAGGGCCAAGGCGGACAAGCCGATGATCAAGGCGTTCCGGGACTGGGTGCTCGCCGAAATCGCCAGCGGCAAGGCGGTTTGATCGTCCGGATCGCCTTCCATCCCCGTCGAAGCCACGCCGAGGCCATGCCCGACGATCACAAGCGTCAGGCGATCAAGCGTCAGGCGATGATGTCCGGCGTCAGCAGGTCCTCGAGCAGGGACATGCGGTCCTTGAGATGGAGCTTGCGCTTCTTCAGGCGCTGAAGCTGCAGACGGTCGGGCGTTCCCACCTGTTCCAGAGCGGCAATCGCGGCATCGAGATCGCGGTGTTCCTGGCGAAGCTGCCCCAGCTCCGCAACCATCGCGGCTTCCTCCTCCTCGGTGAGCGGATTTGACAAGCCCATACCCTTCCATTCCGAATGGCAGCTTCGGTATTTCGACCATTCTGCCGCTCCATGCCCATCCGGGCACGGTGCCGAACTATGCCGAGCCGATTCCTCGCCCGCAAGCGCTGCGGCAAGATATCGCCATCTATTTACACCCGTTTGGCGAAGCTTGCCGGACAACTTTCACAAGCCCTTCCTAGGCCTTTGATCCAGCATTCTTTTTGGCCCGGCCACACTGCATTACCGTGCGGTAAGCTATTGTTCTGACTAAATTTATTGTTGCTTTGCACAATCGATTCAACGTCGGAATCCGCGATTTTCCTTCGACATGCGCGCCTTTTCGTGAGAACGTTGAATGTCGGAACTGTGACACAAGGAGCCGTTAATGCCTGTGCAGTCGCATTTGGTCGAACTGGAGCGCAAACATCACGCTCTTGAAACAGAACTCACCATCGCACTGGCTCATCCCTCCTCGGATGACCTCAAAATCGCAGAGCTGAAGCGTAAGAAACTCCTTCTCAAAGACGAAATTGCAAGATTGAAGAGCGCCGAGAGGCTGCACTGAACCAGTCACCGCTGGTGTATGTTGACCGCCGGACCGGAGCATCATCCGGTACCGGCGGTTTCATTTTGTGGCCGGATCTCAGTTGATCCACGTGCCAATTGATACGGACGTCTCCCCCAGACAGGTTCAGGATCGGCTGCGATCGAAGCAATAACCCATGGAGGGGTTTGCTATGGCCAGCACGAGTCGGCATTGGGGGCTTGGCCTCGTTTCTTCTTTCCTGCTGGCGTGCGCCGTCCTGCCCGCTCCCGGCGCTCTGACCGACCCGGCCCGGGCTGCGCCCGTCGCCGCCATCCAGGCGCAGGCGCCCAGCCTCGACGAATTCAAGGCCGTGTTGTCGGGCTACGGCCAATACATCTATTCCGAACGCTACGGCGAAGTCTGGAAACCCTCGGTGGTCCCCGCCGGCTGGCATCCCTATCCAGCCTGCCGCTGGGTCTATGACCGCACTTACGGCTGGACGTATGACGATCCCTCCGTCTGGGGCAAGATTGTCCATCACTATGGACGCTGGGCCTCGGACGGCAGCAATGGCTGGGTCTGGGTGCCCGGCACGCAGTGGAGCCCCGCCTGGGTGATCTGGCGCAGCGGTGGTGACTGGACCGGCTGGGCGCCGACACCACCTGCAAGCGACCAGCAGGAGATCAGCCTCGCCAATTTCAACGTCGACAGGCAATGGACCTTCATCGAGACGGTCAAGCTCGGCAATCGCTGCGACGACGGGCCTTCCGCCGCGCCAGCCGGCACTTTCGCCGGCTCGACCCCGGTGACGCGTTTCAAGATCGTACGGGGCATCGCCGTGTTCGTGCTGCCGCCGCCGACCCTCATCGTCGATTACGACACCGGCCCGGTGGCGTCCTGGTCGAGTGAATTCCTGGGCGAATGGCTGCTCTGGCTGAACACCGCCGCCTCCGCCGCCTCGCTCAGCGTCGGCGATAGTCTCGCTGCCTGCGCACCTCCCCCACCCCCGGCGGCGCCGATGGCCACGCCCATCGCCGTGCCCGCCCCCGCCGCGCCCCGCATGAAATCCTGGAGCCCGCCGCCACCCCGCTCCAGCAGGCGGCGGGAAGTACGCCAGACCATGATCCCGGACGCCCCCCGTAGCCGACGGCGGGTCTATGACGAGCCCGGGCCGTATTATGGCGACGAACCGCCGATCTACATCCCGCCGCGCCGGCGCCGCCCACCCGTCTGGAACGAGGGGCCGGTGGTCCAGAGGCCGCCCCGCTATCCGAGGCCCGGTCCGGTGATCACCCCCTCCAACAACCCGACCAAGCCCAATTCCGGTCAGCGCTATCGCTGGCGCCCGCGGCCCACCCCCGACAGCGCTCCGTCATCCGGGTGGTGATTCGATGATCGCAGCAAGCGGGGCGTTGAAATGGCGCCTCGCAGCGCTATGGTTCAGGCAGTTCCCGCCCTGGATTCGATCATGACCACCACCGCTTCCCTGCCCCGCCGCCATTGGTTCGAGATGACGACGGAGGATTTCCGCACCGGCGATACCGCCAACTGGATCGCAGTATTGCCGATCGCCGCCGTGGAACAGCATGGCCCGCATCTGCCGGTCGGGGTCGACTCGATGATCATGCGGGGTTATCTCGACCGTGCCATCCCGCTGATCCCGGCCGACATTCCGGCGACCTTCCTGCCGATCCAGACCATCGGCAAGTCCAACGAGCACCTGGAATTCCCGGGCACCCTCAGCCTCTCGGCCGAAACCGTGATCCGGGCCTGGACCGAGATCGGCGAGAGCGTGCATCGGGCCGGCATCCGCAAGCTTTTGATCGTCAATTCCCATGGCGGCAACATGTCGGCGATGGACATCGTCGCCCGCGAATTGCGCGTACGCCACGGCATGCTGGTCGCCTTCACGTCCTGGCACATGTTCGGCTACCCCAAGGGCGCCTTCTCGGACGACGAAACCCGCCTGGGCATCCATGCCGGCGAGATCGAGACGGCGCTGATGCTCGCCTTCCGCCCCGACCTCGTGCGCATGGACAAGGCCAAGGACTTCCGCCCTGTTACCTATGAGATGGAAGAGATCTTCAAATATCTGCGCACCGGCCGCCCCGGCGGCTTCGGCTGGATGGCCCAGGACATTCGCCCCGAGGGGGCGGCGGGCGACGCCAGCAAGGCGACGCCCGAAAATGGCCAGCTCTCGGCAGAGTTCGGCGCACAGGCTTTGGTCGACCTGCTCAGGGATATCCGCGACTTCGATCTCTCGCGGCTGAGGAACGGGCCGCTGAAAGACTGAGCGCGGTGATGCCAAGCGCCGGATGAGGGGTTGATGAAACCTCTCTTTATTGGCGGCTCCCCGGAAGGTGATCAGGAAGGGTCCCAAGATCGCTCATCCCCCTGCCGGGACCTTCTCCCACAAGGGGAGAAGGGAGCTCTATTCTCAAGCCGCGACCTTCTCGGCCTCTTCCAGCAATTGCAGGTCGCCGCGGCCGAAGGATACCGTAACGTCCTCGCCCATCTGCGGCGGCGGGGCGCCCGGATTGTTGAAGGTATCGAGCGAAACCACATTCTCGTTGAAGCGCACGCGGATGCGTACGATCGAACCGAGGAAGCTGACGAGCTCAATGCGGCCGGTGAGGCTGTTGCGCCCCTCGCCACCGCTGCCCAGCACCACCGCTTCCGGGCGCAGGGCCAGCGTGCGCGTCTCACCATTGCTGGCGCCCTGCAGGCCGCGGCTGGTGATCACTTCCTGCCCGTCGACGGAGAAACGCCCGGCAGCGGCATCGACGACCGCGCCGGTGAGGAAGTTGAGCGTACCGACAAAGGAGGAGACGAAGCGGGTCTTGGGGAAGTTGTAGATCTCGAAGGGGGTGCCGACCTGTTCCATCTGCCCGGCGCTCATCACCACGATGCGGTCGGACATCGACAGCGCCTCTTCCTGGTCGTGGGTGACGAAGAGCGTGGTGATGCCGAGTTCCTGCTGCAGCACGCGAATCTCGTCGCGCAGGGACACGCGGATCTTGGCGTCGAGGGCCGAGAGCGGCTCGTCCAGCAGCAGGATCTTCGGACGCACCGCAATCGCCCGCGCCAGCGCCACGCGCTGCTGCTGGCCGCCGGAGAGCTGGAAGGGATAGCGATCGGCGATCTGCGGCAGCTTGATCATCTCCAGCATCTGCTTGACGCGGGCATCGATCTCCGGTTGCGGCTTCTTGGCGATCTTCAGCCCGAAGCCGATATTCTCGGCCACCGTCATGTTGGGGAACAGGGCGTAGGCCTGGAACACCATACCGACATTGCGCTGGTTAGGCGCCAGCCCCGAAATCTCCTTGCCGTCCATGCGGATCGAGCCGGCGGACGGTGTTTCGAAGCCCGCGACCATGCGCAGCACCGTGGTCTTGCCGCAGCCGGACGGGCCGAGCAGGGTGATGAATTCACCCTTCTGGACCGACAGATCGAAGCGTTTCACCACCTGGTTGGCGCCGAAGCTCTTCTGCAGCCCGGTGATCTCGAGAAAGGACATGCTGGCCTCCCAGTGCTGGTTCAACGCGCCGCCCGCGCGCCGCGCGAGCGGCCGACGAGCTGCAGCAGGCCCATGCAGGCCCAGGTGATGATGAAGGCAACGATGGCGAGCGCCGACGGCTCATAGGCCCGGTTCGCGCCGATCAATTGCAGATAGGTACCGAAGACCGGCCGGTTGAGCAGGCTGGCAAAGGTGAATTCGCCTATGACGATGGCGAAGGCGATGAAGGATCCGCTGAGCACGCCCGAGCGGATGTTCGGCAGGATGACCTGCCAGAGGATGGTGAAGCTGCTCGCCCCCAGGCTCTGGGCCGCCTCGGTCAGTGTCTTGACGTCGATGGCGCGCAGACCCGCATCGACAGAACGATACATGTAGGGCAGCGCCAGCACGACATAGCCGAAGGTCAGCAGGAGGTCCGTGGTCCACTCGCTGTCGGTCAGCGGCAGCCAGGACGAGGAGTTGAACATGCGGATATAGCCGAAGACGATGATGATCGCCGGAATCACCAGTGGCAGCAGCGTGACGAACTCGACCGGCGAGCGCCAGCTCGGCAGGCGCAGGCGCACCAGATAGGCTGCCGGCACCACCAGCACGATACTCAGCACGATGGTAGCGAGCGCCAGCAGGATCGAGCGGATGAAGGCATGCTGGAACTCCGCCTGGGCGAACACCACGCGATAGGCTTCGAAGCTGTACTGCCCGCGCAGCATGCGCAGCGAGAACTCGAAGGTGGAGAGCAGCGGGATGATGAAATAGCTGATCGCCAGGAGGATGATCAGCCAGGATAATACGGAGGACTTTTTCATCGCACCCACCGCTCGCTATAGCTGCGCAGCCAGATATAGGCGCCGCTGGAAATGCTGGTGATCACCACCATGCCGAAGGCGATGGCGTAGCCCAGATTGGGATTGCTGAGCACGTCGCCGCGGATCTGGGCGAAGAGCTGGATGGGAATAATCGGCAGGCTGGAGCCGGTCAGCGCATAGGCGGTCGCCACCGCGCCGAAAGCATTGGCGAACAGGAGCAGCGTCGCGCCCAAGATGCTCGGCAGCAGGATCGGCAAGGCAATATGCCGCCAATAGTGGAAATTGCTGCCGCCCAGCACGGCATTGGCCTCGCGCCATTCGCGCTTCAGCCCGTCCAGGGCCGGCGCGATCACCAGCACCATCAGGGGAATCTGGAAATAGAGATAGACCAGGGTCAGACCGGTGAAGCTGAGGATGTTGAATCCGGTCGAGTAGAGGTTGAACCCGAGCCAGTCCCGCAGCAGCACGGTGACGAGCCCCACCCGCCCCAGCGTCGCCAGGAAGGCGAAGGCCAGCGGCACGCCGGCAAAGTTCGAGGCAACGCCCGAAAATGTCATCACGGCGCCGCGCATCCATTCCGGCAGGCCGCCGAGAATGACCGCATAGGCCACGAAGAAACCGATGAAGGCACCGCCGAGGGCTGAGGCGAAGCTGATCTTGATACTGAGCCAGAAGGAGGAAACGATCGCCGGATTGGTGAAGAGTTCGGTGATGTTGCCGAAGGTGAAATGCCCTTCCCGGTCGAAGAAAGCCCCAACCAGCAGCAAGGCCGTCGGAACCACCAGGAAGAGCAGGGCGAAGAGGACGAAGGGCGCCATGCCCAGCACGGCCAGCCCTCCACTGGCTCTGACCGAGCCTGGAGCTGCAGCTGGGGCAGTGTTTGCGGTGGTATTCATCGCGGCGACCACAATAGCACGCGTCCCGCCTGGAGAAACCGGGCAGGACGCGCAGGAGATGACAAACGATCTTACTTGACGGCGGCGCCGACCACGCTGTCCCAATCCTTGGTGATCTCGGCCTTGGCGGCACTCTGCTCATCAAGCGTCGGGAACACGGCCTTGGCATAGGCTTCGGCCGGCGGGAGCTTGGCCAGCAAGTCGGCCGGAATCTTCTTCTTGGCGACGAGGTCGTTGAAGCGGATCGGGTGGCAATAGCCCTTCAGATAGCCGATCTGGCCTTCGTCGGAGTAAAGGTACTCCATCCACAGCTTGGCGGCATTGGGATGGGGTGCATAGGCACTGATGGCCTGGACATAGACGCCGGCAACCACGCCGCTGGCCGGAATCACCACGTCGACGTCCGGATTGCCCTTGAGCGTGTCGCGATCGGTGAGCGCATTGTAGTCCCAGCGCAGGACGATGGGGGTCGCACCCTGGGCCAGCGAGGCGGCCTTGCCGATGGTGGGCACGAAATTGCCCTTCTTGTTCAGCTCGGCGAAAAATTTCAGGCCTTCGGCCGCAGCCTTGCTGGCATCGCCCTTGGCGGCCGACAAACCGGCGGCATAGACGCCCTGGATCGCCTGGTTGGCGGTGCGGGGGTCGCCGGCCAGCGCCACGGCATTGGCGTAGTCGGAGCTCAACAGGTCGGACCAATCCTTCGGCGAATTCTTGACGATGTCCTTGTTCACCTCGAAGGCGAGCACGCCGTAATAGTCACCATACCAATGGCCGTCGGCATCCTTGGCATTGTCCGGAATCGTATCCCAGGTCGCCACCTTGTAAGGTTGGATCAGGCCGTCCTTCTTGGAGGTCGGGCCGAAGGAAAGACCGACGTCGATCACGTCGGGAGCCTGCGGGCCGGTATTGCCCTTGTTGGCCTTGATGGCCTCGACCTCGTCGCCCGAACCGGCGTCCGGATTGAGCTCGTTGACCTTGAGGCCATACTTGGCCTTGAAGCCTTCGATGATGGCGCCATAGCCACACCAGTCATGCGGCAACGCGATCGTGGTGAGCTGGCCTTCCTTCTTGGCGGCGTCGATCAGCTCCTGGCTCTGGGCAAACGCGCTGCCCATCGAAGCCGCCACAGCCAGCACGGATACCGATGCGATACCCAGCCACGTTTTCCTGCTCATTGTCCAACTCCTTGATGGTGCCGCAAGGCCCATTTTCTCCGTAAGGGTTTTTACAGCGGCGCTGGTATCAATGACGGTTGACACTTTTGTGTCAATAGCGGCTGTCATATATGACAGCCCGCAAATTCACTGTTTGCAGCTATTTTTACGGGTTTACGACGCCCGTCCGATCCGTTAGGAAGTGAAAAAGCCCGGCCATCGGATGAGCCGGGCTTTTGCGTGTCCGGGTTTTGGAATTCCGCACGAAAGCGTTTCGCGATTTTGGTGGATCCGCCGAGAATCGCAAAGCGCGTCGAAGCGAACGAACGGAGGCAAAACGGCGTTTCCATCTGAACGCGTTTTGCTCTCGGGAATTTCGGGGCCGAGGGCCAGAGAGAGAAGGGAGATCACCATGGCCAATGTCGTCGTGGTCGGGTCGCAATGGGGCGACGAAGGCAAGGGTAAGATCGTCGACTGGCTGTCGGAACAGGCCGACGTCGTCGTACGCTTCCAGGGCGGGCACAATGCCGGCCACACTCTCGTCATCGGCGACAATGTCTATAAGCTGTCGCTGCTGCCCTCGGGCATCGTGCGCGGCAAGCTCTCGGTGATCGGCAATGGCGTCGTGCTCGACCCGCGCGCCTTCATCGCCGAGGTGAAGAAGCTGAAGGAGCAGGGCGTGTCCGTGACGCCCGAAGCCTTGCGCATCGCCGAGAACACCCCGCTCATCCTCTCCCTGCACCAGGACCTCGACCGCCTGCGCGAGTCGGCGACCGACGGCACCAAGATCGGCACGACCGGGCGTGGCATCGGCCCCGCCTATGAAGACAAGGTGGGCCGGCGCGCCATCCGCCTGATGGACCTGGCTGATCTCGGCGCCCTGCGCCCGAAGATCGCCCGCCTGCTCAACCACCACAACGCCCTGCGCCGCGGCACCGGCCAGAGCGAAATCGATCCGGAAGCGCTCTATCAGGAACTGGCGGACGTCGCGCCGCAGGTTCTGCCCTTCATGGACGATGTCGGCGCCCTGCTCGACAAGGAGCGCAAGGCCGGCAGCCGTATCCTGTTCGAGGGCGCCCAGGGCGCCTTGCTCGACATCGACCACGGCACCTATCCTTATGTGACCTCCTCCAACACGGTCGCGGGGCAGGCTGCCGTCGGCTCAGGCCTCGGGCCGGGTGCGCTCGACTATGTGCTCGGCATCACCAAGGCCTATACCACGCGCGTGGGCGAAGGCCCCTTCCCGACCGAGCTCACCGACGAGACCGGCCGCTTGATCGGCGAGCGCGGCCGCGAATTCGGCACGGTCACCGGCCGGGCCCGCCGTTGCGGCTGGTTCGACGCCGCCCTGGTGCGCCAGACCATCCGCACCTCCGGCATCACCGGCATCGCCCTCACCAAGCTCGACATCCTCGATGGCTTCGAAACCATCAAAGTGTGCGTGCGCTACGAGCTCGATGGTCGTGAAATCGACTATCTGCCGGCCAGCCAGGCTGCCCAGGCCCGCGTGAAACCCATCTATGAAGAGATCGAGGGCTGGCAGGAAACCACGGCCAAGGCGCGCTCCTGGGCGGACCTGCCGGCGCAGGCGATCAAATATGTCCGCCGCATCGAGGAACTGATCGGAGCGCCGGTGGCCGTGCTCTCCACCAGCCCCGACCGTGACGACACGATCCTTGTGCAAAATCCCTTTCAAGTCTAAGAGCAGACCTAATCCCGTCAGATTCGGGCATTAGTGCGTGATCTGCTGCGATGGCACTGCGCGGGTTGCGATCCGCGTGGCGCCGTGCTTGTCCGGCGGCGATCTTGTCCTTCGGGGCAGGATCGGGCGTGGCTTCTGCCACATCTTGGCGGGCAGGCCTGTCTGCAGCGGACCATGGGCCCGGAGCAAGTGCGATTCCTCCGAATCGTATTTTGCTCTAACGTCTTGTTTTGACGCATTTTCTTGATTGAAAAGTCCATCGACTTTTCCAGAAAATGCTTCTGTGAAGAGATCGAGCCAGAACGCGTGTCGACGGACTATTTTCCTCCCATTCAGCGAGCCGTGCAGGGTCTTTCCCCCAATACGCAGGAAACCCGCCAGGCGCTCTATGAGAAAGCCCGCTCCGCCCTTCTCCGCCAGCTTAATGCCGCTGATCCCGCGCTGACCGAAGGACAGATTGCCAGGGAACGCAACCTGCTCGAAGAGGCGATCCGACGCGTCGAGCACCATTATGACGAGGCCGAATTCACACCTGAACCGGTGGTCTCCGAGCGCCCGGCCGCCCCGCAGTCTCAGTCCGACGACGAGCCAGCCAATGGTGACGCGACCGATGACGAGGCATCGACCTCTGCCTCGCCACGATCCAACGGCCTTCCGGCTTTTGCCGAGCGCAGGGCCGAGAAGCGACGGCCCCAGGCACCTCGCCGCACCAGATCCAACGGCAATCTCAGGCGGTATGCCATCATGGCCGCGACGGCGGCCGTCATCATTGGCGGAGGCGCCGCCACCGCACTCTATTTGCGCGGTAGCGACGACAGCCCCGTCCTGGTGCCTCAACAGGCAACCGCACCGCAGACGGCGCCCAAGCCGGCGCCCGAACCCGGCAAGCTGAATGACCGCCTCGGCGGCACGCCGGGCACGCCCCAGACCGAGGTGGCTACCGGCAATCCCCCGCCCCCGGCTCCCTCGCCAGCGCCCCCGGAACCTGCTGCGCCGGCTCCGCAGGCTCCGTCTGCTCCGGCACCACTGCTGCCCTCGACCCAATCCGAGGCGCCGGAGGGACAGCGTGCGCGCCTGATGGAGGAAGATCCGAGCGCCCCGATGAAGGGCCGCCTCTTCGAAGGTACCGTGAACTGGCGCACTGAATCGCAGGCCAGCGGCACCAATGGCCCGCTCGATACCGTCGTCGTCGGCGAGATCAATGTTCCCGACCGGAAGATGAAGGTGCTGCTCACCCTCAGGCATAATTCCGATCGCTCGCTGCCGGCGAACTACCTCCTGAACATCCAGATGAGCGTGCCGGCCGACTACCCGAGCGGCGCCGTCGGCGACGTCAAGAGCGTCAACGTCAAGTCCGACCCTCAGGTCCCGGGCTTGCAGCTCGACGGTGCCTTGATGAAGGTCACGACCGGCGTCTTCCTGATGGGCCTGCTCGACCCGCCCGACGAGAAGGGCCGCAACGCCAAGATGTTGCAGGCCAATCAGTGGTTCGATCTGGTATTCACCTTCGCCAATGGCCGCAACGCCGTGTTCACCTTCGAGAAGGGACCGACGGGCGAGAAGGCCTTCAACGACGCCATGGCCGCCTGGAACGCCGACGCTGCGGCGGCGCAATAGGTCTCAAGCGCCCCTTTCAGGACGCCTTCACGACCGTGACGCGCAATTCGTGCTCGCGACCGTCACGGGCCTTCCAGGTGATCGACTGCCCCGGCGACAGGCCGAGCAAGGCCGTGCCGATCGGCGTGAGGATCGAGACCTTGCCCTCGGCAATATCGGCCTCACCCGGATAGACCAGCTTCACCTCGCGCAGGGCACCGCCTTCCGTCTCGAAGGTGACGACGGAGCCGATCTGCACCACGTTGTTGCCAACCTGCAGCGCGGGAACGATCTCCGCCCGGTCGAGTTCGCCGAGCAACGCCTCGGCCACCTCCGGGAATCGATCGAGGGCAGAGGTCGCGAGCTGGGTCAGGCGCTCGAAATCGACCTCGTTCACGATGATATTGGGCTTGGCCTGGTTCTTCAGGGGTTGATTCATGACTGGATACCTCAAAATCGGGCGCGACGCAGCGCGCCCGCCTGCCCGCGGCTAGCCACCGGGCATGACGACAAGAAGGGATGCACAGGCCCTCGCGCGTGGCGAGAACCTGGCGGCTATGGTGTGTGATTTGACGGATTGAGCATGCGCCGGATGATAGGCCGCACCCTATGAGGAGCGGCGTGCCCCGCAGCTCGGGGCGCAAATGGCCGAGCCCGGGGCTACGCTTCCGCGATCGGGAAGAGACGAAGGGTGATTTTGACCACGGTGCTCATGGTTCCACCATGTTGGTCGATGCCGATCCTGTCAAGCCGGCTCGAACGATGTCTCTTCACCGGCCGGAAATGCCGAGGCCGGAGGCATTTTCTGATGCGGCGACCGGGCTTCCTGATCCCGAAAATAGGCCAGGACAAGGAAGTCGGGCCTAAACGCGAATTGCTCGCACCGCACTCTGCTCAAGGAAAAGCCGCCCGAAGGCGGCTCCCCATTCGGCTATCACAAGCGGATCAGGCCGGTGCGTGCGCCGCTTCGAGGCGGGCGACGCCGGAGCGCACAGCCGCCTGCACCTTTTCGAAGGCTCTCACCTCGATCTGGCGCACACGCTCGCGCGAGACCCCGAACTCGTCGGAGAGTTCCTCCAGCGTGATGGGATCGTCGACCAGACGGCGCGCCTCGAAGATGCGGCGCTCACGATCGTTCAGCACGTTCAAGGCCTGGCGCAGAGCAGTGGAGCGGTTCTCGCTCTGCTCCGTCTCGGCCAGACGGGTCTCCTGGTTGGCCGTATCATCCACCAGCCAATCCTGCCATTCGCCGTCGCCTTCCTCGCGCACGGGAGCATTGAGCGAAGCGTCGCCGCCGAGACGGCGGTTCATCTCCACCACTTCCTGCTCCTGCACGCCGAGCGATTTGGCAATCGACTTGACCTGGTCGGGACGCAGATCCCCTTCATCCAGCGCCGAAATCTGGCTCTTGGCCTTGCGCAGGTTGAAGAAGAGCTTCTTCTGGTTGGCGGTAGTGCCCATCTTCACCAGCGACCAGGAGCGCAGGATATATTCCTGGATCGAGGCCCGGATCCACCACATCGCATAGGTGGCGAGCCGAAAGCCTTTCTCCGGCTCGAAGCGCTTGACGGCCTGCATCAGGCCAATATTGCCTTCCGAGACCACTTCGCCCAGCGGCAAGCCATAGCCACGATAGCCCATGGCGATCTTGGCCACGAGCCGCAGATGCGAGGTCACCAATTGATGTGCGGCTTCACGATCGCCATGCTCGCGCCAACGCTTGGCAAGCATGTATTCCTGCTCCGGCTGGAGCATCGGGAAGCGGCGAATTTCATCGAGATAACGCGACAGGCCACTCTCGGTGGCCAAGACGGGAAGCGCGGCAGAAGCCATATGTTCCTCTCCTCTGAACCCCCATCGAGGGCGGTTCAAATCGCCATCCCTCCTTCAGAGCAGACGGCGCCTACGTGATATGGGGACGACACCGGCCTTTGTGAAGACCCTGGCGGACCTTCCAAAGCGCGATATCTAGCGGCCCCGCATGTGCCACCCCGGCAAATCTATTGACCTGCTTCCACCGAGGACATCTCGCCTGCCATGGGACATTCGTCACCCAGGCCGCTGAGGCACGGACCAATCCCGATCACCCGAACTATCATGCGCCCGATTGCGGCGATTTCGCGTTGCAATCTTTTGCGGGCGGCCATGCATTAATGTGACAGCTCGGTAACATTGTCAAATTAAGGGATGTTAATCGATTTCCGGGCGGAGGGAACCGCCGCCCGCCCCGCCGCGTTTACCGTAACGTTTTGTTTACCTTGCACCTGCGGCCAGCCGGCTTAACTCTTCCAGGAATGCCTTCCGCCATCGCAACCCGCGATCGGAAACCGGCGCGGCCCTTCACTGTTGACCAGACAGGAGACACCAGTATGGACGGCGACAAGCGCACCGCTCAGGCCAAGGCCGATCTTTCCGAAAGCCTCGGCAAGGACCTCGATGCTTTGAGGGCCGAAGTTGCCCGCCTGACCGAACAGCTCAGCGCCTATGTCGATGCGGAGAAGAGCTCCTGGTCGAAATTCCTGTCCAAAGAAGCCAGGCATGCCAGGCAGGTCTTCGACGACAAGGTGAACGAGGCAGGGGCCAAGGCCAGCGAACTTCGCGGTGCCGCCCAGGAACAGGCATCCGACCTGCAGAAGGCGACACTCGACTACATCACCCGCAAGCCGCTGCAATCGGTAGCGCTCGCCGCCGGCATTGGCCTGATCCTCGGCTTGTGGAGCAAGGGGCGTTCGTGACCCGTCTTCTTGCCCTGGGCGCCCTCGCCAAGGAGGAGTTGAGCGCCGTCCTGCGTCAGTACGGGACCGTCATCCTCTGGCGCCTCGTCGCCGGCTGCTGCCTTGTCGCGATGGCGATCATCGGGCTGATCAGCCTGCACCGCTTCCTGGCTGAAACCTATGGTCCCTATTGGGCCGACGCAGCGCTCGGCGGCGGATTTGCGGTGCTCGCCGTCCTTGCCTTGGTGGTGGCCCAGGCCGCCGAGAAGAAAGCCAAGCGCCGCCGGCTCCTGGCTGCGACCATGGTGACGGCGGCTGGCGTCGTGCAGGAGAGCCTGCCAGACAAGAAGACGGTCAGCGGCGCCCTGGCGCTCGCAGCCCTGGCCGGTGGCTTCTGGCTCGGCCGCAAACGCTGAATAGCTCTTAGCCGTTGCGCAGGGCCTCGGCCAAGGCCGCAAGATCGGCCGGTAGTGGGCTTTCGAACACCAGATGCCTGCCGTTGACCGGATGCTCGAAACCGAGCAGCCGGGCGTGCAGCGCTTGGCGGCCGAGGCCGGCGAGCACTGCGCGGGGGGCCTCCGGCAGCAGGGCGGCCTTGGTCTTGAAGCCGCTGCCATAAACCGCATCGCCGAGCAGCGGATGGCCGAGATGGGCCATATGCACGCGGATCTGGTGGGTCCTGCCGGTCTCCAGCCGGCACTCCACCAGGCTGACCAGCGGCTGGCCGCCGTGGCTGCCCGAAAGCTGGCTGCCCAAAGCCTCGACCAGCGAATAATGGGTGATGGCTTCCCGCCCGCGGCCGAGCGCCACCACGGCCATCTTCTCGCGATTGCGGGTCGAGCGGTCGATGCCGGTCTCGATCGTGCCGTGCGGGCGCGTCGCACCCCACACGAAGGCGAGATAGGCCCGCTCCAGCGGTCCCGTGCGGCCGTGATCGGCGAACTGGGCCGCCAGGCCCTGATGCGCCCTGTCGTTCTTGGCGACCACCAGCAGGCCCGACGTGTCCTTGTCGAGGCGATGCACGATGCCAGGCCGCTTCACGCCGCCCACGCCCGAGAGCGAATCACCGCAATGGGCGATGAGCGCATTCACCAGCGTGCCGCTCTCATGGCCGGCGGCCGGATGCACCACCAGACCGACCGGCTTGTCGATGACAAGGAGATCGTCATCCTCATAGACGATGGCAAGGGGAATGTCTTCGCCCTGCGGTTCGGCAGGCTCAGGTTCCGGCACCCGAAGCGCCACCCGTTGCCCTGGCTTGAGGATCTGGCCGGCATCGAGCACCGCCCGGCCGTCGATACTGGCATGGCCGGCCTCGATCAGGGCCTTGATGCGCGTACGCGACAAGGGCTGCAGGTCGGGCCTGCTATCGGCCGCCTGGCATTGGCGAGCCAGGAAGCGGTCGATGCGCTCGCCGGCTTCGGTGACCTCGAAAAACGTCTCTTCGGCACTGCTGTCGATGCTGTTCATGGGCGGGTACTAGAGCAAAATGGGGCTGAGTGGAAACGTGATTTTTCTCTAACTCTTTGTTTCGACGCGCCTTTGCAATTCTCGCAATTCCGTTGGATCGCATGCCGTGCCCGGCGCGGAAAACCAGCAATGCCAGGAATTCAAACCACAAATGCGCCGATCGCACAGATTGCCGCTTGCCGCCGGCCTTTTTTGCCGCTATAGGCGCACTCCTTGCCGCTGCTCCCATCGTCTAGTGGCCTAGGACGTCGCCCTCTCACGGCGAAAACAGGGGTTCGAGTCCCCTTGGGAGCGCCATTCGCTTTTTCAGGCGCCTGAGCAAGTATTTCCATTGCATCCACCGGTTTGCTGCGCCTTCTGGCGCCTTGGGGTTGCTCATTGCATGCGCAAATGAAAAGCGCCGCGGTTTCCCACGGCGCCCGGTAGATTTTCGTCAGGGATGGGAAGCAGCCAGCGCCTCAGCGCATGCCGACCAGGCGCTTGGGCGTACGATATTCGACCACCACGGCGCGCGGCGCGACAGCCGCACGGGGGGATTTGGCGATCGGCAGGCTGAGACGGCGCTCGACCGGCTTCACCGACCGCTTGGCGACCGCACGCACTTCCTCGACACCGACACCGAGCAGCGATGCGGCAATCTCGACCTGCTGGTCGAAGTCGTCATTGAGGCACTCGGCGGCGAACAAGGCTTCCTCGATGGTCGGAAGGGCCTGCTTGACGCGCCTGCTGCCGAATTTCGTGTTCCAGGTCTCGCTCACGGATCTATGCCTTCTCTTTCACTTGACGGCACCATAGCAGGATTCGCGCAATGTTGCAGTGCAACAAAGGCTGAGCAGCTATGCGTTGCAATTTCGGCAAATGTTGGGACGACCGCGCCCCGGACGCCGCCAGCCCTGTACGAACAATGCCGCTGCCTTAGGGATGTCCGGCACGTCTCTCCAGCCGGGTCAGCAATAATTTCCGGCCAAACAAAGTACCATCGACGACGGCGAGACCTCATTCAGCAACCCATGCGTGATTAGGGCGGGATCAGACGACGCAAGGAGGCACTGCGCCTCAAATACCTCTGCGTAAGAAATACCCAAAAAGGATGAATGACCCAATGGAATTCTAGAAAACCCCCTCCCTAAATCACCTAATCATGACAATTCTAATCCGAGCGTTTCCGTAGCTACTGCTATCAGAACACCTGTCACCATCTGATCGCAACGCGATAGATTGCGCTAGATCGCGATGCAAAAACGCAACAGGCCGCCCGATTTCCAAGGGATGAGCTCGGAACATGCTTAATAAGCCTTCACTTTTCAGCTGCCGCAGCGCTATGATCGTTTCAATTGGATACCGCGTTGATCCCACCTTCGAGTAACGGTTCGATATTTGTCATGACATTACGTTTCCTCCGCCTGGCACCGGTGCTGCTCACCCTGCTTGCTGCCTTCTCCGCGCAGACGGCCACCGCTCAGACCGCCCCGGCGAAACAGGGACCCGAAGTCATCGGCGACGTCGTCGGCCTGACGCCGGCCGTGCACGGTTCGATGTCCGGGCGCCTGGAAATCGGCTCCAGCGTGCATCAGGGCGAGAAGATCGTCACCGGACCGAGCGGCGTGATCGAATTGCGCTTTCTCGACAACACCCATCTGATGCTCGGCTCGAAGTCGTCGGTCACGCTCGATAGCTTCGTCTATGCCGGCAATGGCAAGGCCAAGTCGGTCGTGCTGCAATTCGCCAAGGGCGCCTTCCGCTTCGCCACCGGCGATTCGGCCAAGAGCGCCTACAAGATCCACGCTCCCCAAGCCTCGATCGGCGTACGCGGCACCAAATTCCAGGTCGATTCGCGCACCCCTACCAGCGCCATCACGCTCTATGAGGGCAAGACCTTCATCTGCCCACCGCGCCGCCCCATCCGCTACTGCAAGCTGGTCAAGCCGGGTGAGACCGCGCTGGTCGGCGAAGACCGCATCATCCGCATCGTGCCTGCCGCGGGTTCGCCCACCGAGCATTGCACGGGTACGCCCAATTCCAAGATCTGCGACACCTTCGGCGGCAAGTAAGGGCGTCGAGCCAAGCAGCCAGGCCATTGCAATGCGCGTTTGACGGGCCCCTGCGGGGCCCGTTTCCGTTTGGGCGCCGGAATGTCAGAACTTCTTGCTGAGGAATTTCGAGCCGCTCCAGCCGAAACGCCAGGGCCGCTCGACCGCCTTGCTGATGCCGATGCGTGGCCCGGAAACGATGGGCGGCTCATGGGATCGGCGCAGCAGTTCGAGGGGAGGCTGCGTCAACGCCAGCCCGTTCTGGCTGCCGGTCAACCCCAAGGCCTGGCAAAGCCGCCCGGGTCCGGAACACAACAGGGTCGGCTTGTCGAGCCCTCGCCTCTGCGCCATGCGATCCAGGCCCACCGTCGGCTCCAGCGCTCGCAGCAGTACCGCGCTGGCGCGGCCGGGCTCTCCGGAGACGATATTGGCGCACCAATGCATGCCGTAGGACAGATAGATGTAGATGTGGCCCGGCGGGCCGAACATCACAGCGTTGCGCGGCGTCGGCCCGCGAAAAGTGTGGGAGGCCGGATCGTCGCGATCATAGGCTTCGGTCTCGACGATGACGCCACCGACACCGTCGACCAGAAGAGTCATGCCGATCAGATCTTCGGCGACGGCGAGAACGTCGCGCCTGTAGAACGCGGCGGGAGCATAGACCAGGGCGGAATCGGGCATTTCTCAGATTTTGAAAGATTATTGGGCTCTTTTGCGCTTTTTTGCGCAAAATCATCAGTCAAATTAATCTATTGTCACGAAATCGACGTGGTTTGAAGCGCCACGGCATTGACAGGCGATAATCCCTGTTTAGCTTGCGGACGCAGTAGAAGTTAGGAACTTTTTGATGAACGACGCTTTCGACCGGCGGCTTTTCCTCCAGGGAGCCGTAAGTCTCTCGACCCTGATGGCACTGGGCCTTCCCACCGCAGCATTCGCCGACGAGGGCGTGCTGACCTTCGGTCCGCCTGCGCCTTTCTCCTTCGAGGGTCTGGTCGAGCGCGCCAAGAAGCTGGCGATGGAGGCCTATGTTCCGACAGAGAAGCCGGCACCGGACATCACCTCCAAGCTGACCTATGAGGAACTCGGCAAGATCAAGTTCAAGACCGAAGACGCCTTGTGGGCCAACGGTCCGGCGCCCTTCCCGGTCACCTTCTTCCATCTCGGCACCTTCTTCCAGAAGAAGGTCACCATCAATGTGGTCGAAGGCAAGAACGCCAGCGAGATCATCTACCGCAAGGCCTCCTTCGACATGCCGCCGGACAGCCCTGCCCAGGCCATGCCCGACGGCGTCGGCTTTGCCGGCTTCCGCTTCCAGGAGCCTCGCGCCGGCTCCGTCGACTGGAAGAAGAACGACTGGGTCGCCTTCCTGGGCGCCTCCTATTTCCGCGCCATCGGCGAACTCTACCAATATGGCCTGTCGGCCCGCGGCCTTGCTGTCAATGCCGCCGACCCCAACCCGCCTCATCAGGAAGAATTCCCCGATTTCAAGGAGTTCTGGCTGGAAGCGGTCCCGGGTTCCACTGACCAGGTCAAGGTCTATGCCCTCTTGGACGGCCCCTCCGTCGCCGGTGCCTTCTCCTTCCTGATGACGCGCTCCAAGGCCGTGCTGATGGACATCGAGGCACAGGTCTTCACCCGCAACGACATCAGCCGCTTCGGCCTGACGCCGCTGACCTCGATGTACTGGTTCTCCGAGACGGCCAAGCAGACCGCGATCGACTGGCGTCCCGAAGTGCACGATTCCGACGGCCTGGCCATGTGGACGGGCGGCGGCGAGCATATCTGGCGTCCGCTCAACAACGTGCCGGCCACCACCACCTCGACCTTCACCGACACCAACCCGCGCGGCTTCGGGCTACTGCAGCGCGACCGCCTGTTCGATCACTATCTCGACGGCGTCAAATATGATCTGCGCCCTTCGCTGTGGGTGGAACCGCTGGCTCCGTTCGGCGAAGGCACCGTCCAGCTCATCGAGATCCCCACCAATGACGAGATCCACGACAATGTCGTGGCGATGTGGGTGCCGAAGGATCCGGTCAAGGCAGGCCAGCAATTCACGCTGAAATACCGCCTGCATTGGGCCGCGGACGAGCCCTTCCCCACCAATCTCGCCCGCGTGGTGGCGACGAGGCTGGGCAATGGCGGCCATCCCGGCACGCAGCGCCCGGTGGGGCTGCGCAAATTCGTGATCGAATTCCTCGGCGACCCGCTCAAGGACCTGCCCTATGGCGTCAAGCCCGAGCCGATCATCACGGCCTCGCGCGGCGAACTGTCCTATATCTTCACCGAGGCGGTGCCCGACGGCATCAACGGCCATTGGCGCGCCCAGTTCGACCTGCACGCCACCGGACCGGAGCCGGTGGAACTGCGCTGCTATCTCAAGCTCGGTGACAAGGTGCTGAGCGAGACCTGGCTCTATCAGTACCACCCCTTCGCCTAGCGGCGGGACGTACTGGACATCACACTCTGGCGATCCGGGGCTGCATTGCGCCCCCGGGCGACCATTGGTTGTAGAAATGGTCGGCCCCGTCATTATCGTACCGTATGATCCGACCTGGCCCGAGGTTTTTGCGCGGATCAGAGACGAAATCGCGATGGCTCTCGGGCCAATTGCGCGTGAAATCCGGCACATTGGCAGCACTTCGGTTCCCGGTCTGGCCGCAAAACCGATCATCGACATCGATGTCGTGATATTCCAGGTTATCGATACAATAGGCCCCGGGACAGCATGACGCCCGTTTCCCTCGATACGATTTATGCTACCGTCGACCTTCTCGGGGCACAGGAGCACTATCCCGATGACGGCGTCGAGGAGCGTATCCGCCATCTCGTAAACGATGATCTGACCATGCACCGGCTTGCAGACGTCATCCCTGAGGCGTTCGGCCTGGTGCTCATTTCCCATATACCCGCCGCCTCGGGTGTGTCGCTTCCGACCTGCTTCTACGCCCAGGACGATCAGGGAGGCTGGCAACCGTTCCCCTTCAACCGCGAGCCCATTTTTGCCGTCGCCATCGAGATTGCCCAACATGTCTTTCACAACGGACCACGGCATGTAATGAAAAACATCGCGGACAGGAGCGGGCTTCTCGCCACCATAGGCAACGCTCTCGACCAAGGCGGCTCACTGGGTGGAAGCACGCTTCACGGCCCTCGGTTCTTCGGCTTGCCGGCGTCGCTCTATGAACCGATCGAGGGCGCACCACCACACCGGGCCTGATATCGGCGGTGGTGGGCCACCAACCGCGAAATTCACGCAGTCCTCCATCGGCACACCCCGTCAGGACGCAGTCCCGCTAAGCCTAATCAAGCAAGATTAGGCTATTTACAAAAAAACGATAACTTACCATAAGATCCCTATGGATCCGCGACGCAACCCCTTTGCACCCGGTGCCGGAACGCCGCCGCCCGAACTCGCGGGGCGCAAGGCGCTGCTTGAAAACAACGCCATCGCCCTCGATCGGATCCGTGCCGGCCGTGCGGCGCGCCCCAGCATTCTCTATGGTTTGCGCGGGGTGGGAAAAACCGTGCTGCTGACGGCAATCGCCAACAGGGCGGAAGCCGAAGGCATGGCCGTGGTGGCGATCGAGGCGCCGGAGAACCGTTCGCTGCCCGGCATCCTGGTCCCGGCGCTGCGGGCCGCCCTGCTTCGGCTCGATCGCATGAAACAGGCCTCGTCGGGGGTCAAGCGCGCGTTGCGGGCGCTTGCCGGCTTTGCCAAGCTGAAGGTTCGATATGACGATCTCGAAGTCGCGCTCGATTTCGAGGCCGAACCGGGCCTGGCCGACAGCGGCGATCTGGAAACCGACCTCACCGACCTTGTCCTGGCCGTGGGCGAAGCGGCCCGGGAGCGGCAATCGGCGGTGATCCTCGTCGTCGACGAACTGCAATATGTGCCCGAGGAGCAATTGGCGGCGCTCATCGGCGCCTTGCATCGTGCCAGCCAGAAGCAGCTTCCGGTGACGATGGTCGCCGCGGGGCTGCCTCAATTGCTCGGGCAGATGGGCCGCGCCAAATCCTATGCCGAGCGCCTGTTCGAGTTCGTTCCTGTCGGGCCGCTGGACATGGATGCCGCACGCGATGCCATTCGCATGCCGATCGAGCGTGAAGAGGAAGCCATTGACGACGAGGCTCTCGAACTGATCCTCACCCAGACCCAGGGCTATCCCTATTTCCTTCAGGAATGGGGCAAGCATGGCTGGGATGTCGCCGATGCCACGCCCATCACCCTCGAGGACATCGAAGTCGCAACGCGCACGGCCCTGGCGGACCTCGATGCGAGCTTCTTCCGGGTGCGTTTCGATCGGCTGACCCCTGCGGAGAAGCGCTATCTGCGGGCGATGGCGACCCTCGGACCGGGACCGCACCGTTCCGGCGACATCGCCGACACCATGGGGGTCAAGGTGTCGAGCGTCGCCCCCACGCGCAACAGCCTGATCGGCAAGGGCATGCTCTACAGCCCCGCCCATGGCGATACCGCTTTCACCGTGCCGCTCTTCGACGCCTTCATGCGCCGCGTGATGCCCGACGGCGCGGCGGCATAGGCCAGGAGGCAACGGGGAGGCAACGGGCCACCTTCCCAAATCCGGCATCTTGCTCTAGACACCCCTTTTGCCGAAGGGAGTCCCGATGCCATCCAGCACCGCGGCGGGGCAGGCCGTACCTGTCGCCATCATCATGGGAAGTCAGTCCGATTGGGCCACGATGCGTCACGCGGCGCAGACTCTGGACACGCTCGGCATCGGTTATGAAGCTCGCATCGTCTCGGCGCACCGCACGCCGGACCGCCTCTACGACTTCGCCAAATCGGCCAAGGGGAAAGGCTTCAAGCTGGTCATCGCCGGCGCCGGCGGAGCGGCCCATCTGCCCGGCATGGCCGCGGCCCTGACCCCCCTGCCCGTCTTCGGCGTCCCTGTCGAATCCAAGGCATTGTCCGGCGTCGACAGCCTGCATTCCATCGTGCAGATGCCCGCCGGCATACCGGTGGGCACCCTGGCGATCGGACGGGCTGGTGCCGTCAACGCCGCCCTGCTTGCAGCCGCCGTGCTCGCCCTCGGCGACGAAGCCCTGGCGACGCGGCTCGAGCGCTGGCGCGCCGCCCAGACGGCCGCGGTCGCCGATCACCCCGTTTCCGACGACACGGTGAAGGCATGAATGCGGTACGTGTCGGCCCGGGCGGCATGCTCGGCATTCTCGGTGGCGGTCAGCTCGGCCGCATGCTGGCCCTGGCGGCCAGCCAGCTCGGCATACGCTGCCACATCTATTGCCCTGACGATACCAGCCCTGCCTTCCAGGTCGCCGAGCGCTTCACCTGCGCGGCCTATGAGGACGAGGCGGCGTTGGCGGCATTCGCTGAAAGCGTCGACGCCATCACCTACGAGTTCGAGAACATCCCTGCCGCCGCGGCCGCCATCCTCTCCGCAGCCCGGCCGGTCCTGCCCGCCGTGCGGGCGCTGGAAACCACGGCGGACCGCCTAACGGAAAAGAGCTTCGTGCGTTCGCTCGGTATCGGCACCGCCGAATTCCGGGCCGTCGACAGCCATGCCGACCTTGCTTCCGCCGTTGCGGCCCTGGGCCGGCCCAGCGTGCTCAAGACCCGGCGCTTCGGCTATGACGGCAAGGGTCAGACCATCATCCGCCCCGGCAACGACCTCTCCGAAGCACTGGCGCGCATGGGCGGCCAGCCCGCCATCCTGGAGGCCTTCGTCCCCTTCGAGACGGAAGTCTCGGTGATCGCCGTCCGGGCCGACGACGGGGCCGTGCGCACTTACGACCTCACCGAAAATCTGCATCACGACCACATTCTCGACCAGTCGATCGTGCCTTCGCACTTTTCAGCCCTGGTCGAGGTCGAGGCCCGCGACATCGCAGCCCGGATCATCGCAGCCCTCGATTATGTCGGCGTGCTCGCCGTCGAAATGTTCGTCACCTCGGACCGCCAGGTCCTGGTCAACGAAATCGCCCCGCGCGTGCACAATTCCGGGCACTGGACGCAGGACGCCTGCCTGGTCAGCCAGTTCGAGAATCACGTGCGCGCCGTCTGTGGCTGGCCGCTCGGTTCAACCGAACGCCATTCCGATGCCGTGATGACCAATCTGATCGGCGACAGCGTGCATTCCTGGCAGGGTCTGGCCGCCGAACCGAACGCCTCGGTGCATCTCTACGGCAAGCGTGAAGCGCGTGCCGGCCGGAAAATGGGCCATGTCACCCGGATCAGCCCAAGGTCCCGCTAATTGGATCTCACCAATCCATGCTAATCAATATGGACAGCGGCGATCCCTTCTGTTATGACGCCGCTTCCAAATTCGGCGGTGCCTTGGCACCGGGTCTCTCTGTTGCCAAGCCGCCGCAGCGATTCACACCAGGATAATAGGACAGCACGCGTGCAGGTTCTCGTTCGCGATAACAATGTTGATCAGGCGCTGAAGGCGCTCAAGAAGAAGATGCAGCGTGAAGGCATCTTCCGTGAAATGAAGCTGCGCGGCCATTACGAGAAGCCGTCCGAGAAGCGCGCCCGCGAGGCTGCCGAGGCCGTTCGCCGCGCCCGCAAGCTGGCCCGCAAGAAGCTGCAGCGCGAAGGCCTGATTCCCGCAACGCCGCGCGTTGTGAAGAAGTAAGTCTGATTCTCCGAGCCATTGACTGGTTGGGACGAACGCCCGGGCAATTTGGCCGGGCGTTTGCGTTTGTGTTGCCCATGGCGTTTCGCCACCCGGTGGAATCAGCAGGAATCGCACAGGCGCATTCGAACGACGAACTCGCGCAAAGGAGCGTTTTCGCTTGAACGCACTTTGCTCTCGCGGGCGCGGCTCATCGTCAACGGGCAGATGGGCGGAGAGGCTTTACTTTCCGGCAAGGTTAATCCGGCAGATTGCACCCCGTATCGCTTTTTCCAATCTGTCCGGACCACCATGGCTCAGTTTCCGTCCTGTCCGCTGATGCGCATCGCCGCAATGCCGAACACCGGCATTGCGGGCGCCGGGATAGGACCGGTAGGATTGGGCAGCAGTTGGACCTTGGCCAGATTTACGGCCCCCTTGTAAATTCGTCTCGATGGACCCGGACCGACAAGATGACACTTTCCACGACAACCACGGCAGAGCCCCCAGCCAGAACCTCCATCTCCCGCATTGCCGCGCTCCTGATGCTGGGCGTTGCGGGCCTCGGCCTGGTCGGCTGCGCCTCCACCGGCGGCGGTGGCGATGATGGCGATGCCAGCAGCCGTCAGGTGGCATCCGCCGACATCGGTTCGCTTTCCTCGGTGATCGAAAAGAATCCCAACGATCCGGAAGCCTGGAACATGCGCGGCTCGGCCTATGCCCGTTCCAACCAGTACGGACCGGCCATTTCCGACTTCAACCGCGCGCTGCAGATCGACCCGAATTTCGTGCAGGCCCTGGCCAACCGCGCTCTGGTCTACCGCAAGACCGGCCAGACCGCCCAGGCGATGGCCGATTACAGCCAGGTGATCACCAACGATCCCAACTATGCGCCTGCCTATGTCGGCCGCGGCAATATCTACCGCCTGCAGGGCCAGACGCAGCAAGCCATGGCCGACTATGACAAGGCCATCAAGATCAAGCCCGAAACGGCCGAGGCCTATTACAATCGCGGCCTGATCCGCCAGGCCGGCGGCAATCATGAAGTGGCGATCGACGACTTCACCTCGGCGATCTCCAACGATCCGCGCGCCGAAGCCCCCTATTATTCGCGCGGCAGCTCCTATCTGCAGCTGCAGAAATACAAGGAGGCGCTGTCCGACTTCGACCAGGCCCTGCAGATCAACAACCGCAATGCCGCCTCCTGGGCCGGCCGCGGCTATGCCCAGGCCGGCTTGAACGACACCCAGAAGGCACGCGAGAGCTTCCAGCGCGCGCTGGCGATCGATTCGAGCAATGCCGCGGCCAAGAGCGGCCTCAGCCGCCTCGGCGGCGGCGCCTGACGACGGCCGCAGGCTTAGACCACGCCGAAAGAGGTGCTACGACCTTCCCCAGCCTCGGGGAAGGTGTCACTTTGCCGTCGATCCGATCGCAAGGACCGATCGGCTGTGCAGCTTCGCCACGCAGTTTTCGAAGCCCCCATTGCTGGCCGATGGCCGTGTGACGGCAGGTCTCAGGCAATCGCCATTCGACGCAGCTTGATGCCGAGGCGGCGTTCGTCCGGACCGATGCCGAGTTCCTTCGGGCTGATCGCGGTGTCCATGCCGATCGAAATTTCCAGCATCGAACCGGCCGGTGCCGGCGGAAGCGGAATCCGCAATTCGCGTATTTCTGCGGTTGCCAATATGATTTTCTCGATGAAGCCAACGGACGGTGATGAAATCGTCAGTTCCTGTCGGTGGGCCGCATCCGGCGCGAACGCATTCAGCGTCAGAACCAGTGTCGATGCCAGCGCGTCAATACAGGCGGGCAGCTGAAGAACCGCCAAGGCTCCGTCGCTCCAGACGCCATCCGGTTCCGTTCCGCTCCAGCCGAATACGCAATAGGGCTGGATATTCGTCGTCGTTTCGCCTCGCGAAAGCGGCAAGGGGGCAATGGCCGTCATGGGCCGCGGCAGCCCCCAGTTTGCCCCGAACAGATGACGCAGCGGGGGAAGCGGGGATGCTCGGCTCGGCATCTGAACGGCTTGATCGAGCAGGTCCCCCCAGAAAGGCGCGCTCGCAGCCCTGCCGTCGATGCGCTGGAACGGGCCGATCACGTCGGGCTCGACAAACTCCACATCGGGCTTGATCAGCCGGATGGCAGGCTTGTCGAAATACGCGGCTTCCGTCGCCACGCTCGATGAAAGGGTGACGATGGCCCCAAGCCAGGGAGCCGCCATCAAGGCGTAGATGTTGTCGCGCGTGAAGCGGCTAATGGGCAAAGCGCGATGCAGCATGGCAAGGTCGGGATTGCCGGGCGCGTAGGGATGCGGCTTCAGCAGAATGTGGCGTCCGGCGGCAATCTCGTTCAATCGATCGGCAAAAGGCGCTGCGCTTTGAATGCGGCTCCCGGCAATCAGGCTGCTGTCATCGGGAACCTGTCCTGCGAACACGATGGCCTCTGGCTGGGCAGGCAACGGCTGCATTCGGGCTTTGAGCTCTGCCGCGCCGGCAGCGATCTGTGCGGATGGCGCGGATTGTTCGGCCAGCCGCGCCTGAAGCAGGGGGTCGTTGCTGCGCATGCGCAGAAACAAATCCTCGCAGAAGCGGATGGGATCGACCGAGATATCAACCAGTCTTTGTCCGTTGGCATGGAGAGCGCGGATCAAATTGGGAGGCATCTCGAATCCCAGCACCAGGTCGAATGTCCGGAGCCGCTCGAGTGTCGGCATGATCAGGCCGGCGACATCCGGGTGGGAAAAGACATGCGCCCAGCCCTTCTTGTCCCGCGACCACCCATGCCGGGCCACGAGGTCCTCGAGCAGGGAAGGCTCGCCATTCGCCAGGATTGAGACACGCTCGACCTCGATTCGAAGCGGCCTCAAAATCTGGAGAAACCGATTGTAGAACCAGTGGCCGATGACGGGATCGGCCTCCGGCATGCCGAGCACGCTGGAACGAAAGATATCGTGGATGGTCGCTATTCTCATCGGTTCATTTTGGCTGAATCGAAGGATGCATCATGGCCCAGATCCTGCACGACACCCGCAGTCCGTCGAGCAATGCAGTATAGCCATGTGTGCTGCGCCGTTCCCAGAGCCTATAGGGTGTAGGCGCTTCCCAAAACCAGGGAACGGCAACCCACGCTCCATCTTCGAAGCGGCGGGAAGAATCGCACTTTGGGGCTTACATCCGACGGCATCGATCCAATATAAGGCTGAGCGAATGCGGCGGGGTAGCAGCGCCCCTTGCCGCGCGCCTGTTCTTTGCTGAAGAGCGCGCCTGCGCTCCGGAGATTGCCATGGCCGATACGATTGCCTCGCAGGATAAGACGTCCGACAAGATTCCCGTTACCGTTCTCACCGGCTATCTCGGCGCCGGCAAGACCACCCTGCTCAACCGCATCCTGACCGAGCCGCACGGCCAGCGTTTCGCCGTCATCGTCAACGAATTCGGCGAAATCGGCATCGACAACGACCTCATCGTCGACGCCGACGAAGAAGTCTTCGAGATGAACAATGGCTGCGTGTGCTGCACGGTGCGCGGCGACCTCATCCGCATCATCGACGGCCTCCTGAAGCGCAAGGGCAAGTTCGACGCCATCCTGGTGGAGACCACGGGCCTGGCCGATCCGGCACCGGTGGCCCAGACCTTCTTCGTCGACCAGGACGTCGCCGAGAAGACCCGCCTCGACGCCGTGGTCACCGTGGCCGACGCCAAATGGCTGAAGGATCGCCTCAAGGACGCGCCCGAGGCCAAGAACCAGATCGCCTTCGCCGACGTCATCGTCCTGAACAAGACCGATCTCGTCACGGCGCCGGAGCTGCATGAGGTCGAGATGCGCATCCGCGCCCTCAATCCCTATGCCAAGCTGCACAAGGCGACGCGCTCCAACGTGGCGATCGCGGACGTGCTCGGCCGCAACGCCTTCGACCTCGACCGCATCCTCGACCTGGAGCCCGCCTTCCTCGAGGTCGACGAGCATGACCATGACCACGACCATGATCATCATCACGGCCATGACCACCATCATCACCATGATCACGGCCTGAAGCACTATCACGACGAGACCATGCAATCCCTGTCGCTGAAGATCGACGGCGATGTCGACCCGGCCAAGTTCATGCCCTGGATCGACCGCATCGCCCAGAGCGAAGGCCCGAGCCTGCTGCGCTGGAAGGGCATCCTCGCCTTCAAGGACGAACCGCGCCGCTTCGTGCTGCAGGGTGTCCACATGATCGTGGACGGCGACCTCCAGCGCGACTGGAAGCCGGACGAAAAGCGCGAGTCGCGCCTGGTCTTCATCGGGCACAACCTCAACCGCGACGAACTCGAGAAGGGTTTCAAAGCCTGCGCGGCGTAGGGAGGAGATTGCACCCCTCATCCGGCTTCCGCCACCTTCTCCCGCAAGGGGAGAAGGGATTTCAATGGGATGTGTCGAGCCGAATCAAACTCCTTCTCCCCTCGCGGGAGAAGGTCCCGGCAGGGGGATGAGGGGTGAATCGCCGCGCAACCCCACAACATCCCCGCCTCTTGTCCATGAGCCCCGCCTTGAATACCACCTCCTTCCCCTCGCTGTCCGAAAGTGTCACCCCGATCGAGGCCGGCAGCCATGTGCTGGCCTGCCATTGGCTGAGCCGCACGCCCGTCTTCGCCTTGGCCGACGGCACCGTGCTCAGGGCGGAGATCGGTGAAGAGAAGCGCGATGCCCTGTTCGGCGATGCCGGCCTACTCGCCGTCACCGCCAATGCCAATATGCTGGTGGCCGGCGGCGACGACGGGCGCATCATGGCGCTCTCTGCCAATGGCGAGATCAGCCAGGTCGGGCAAGCCGGCAACAAATGGATCGATGCGGTGGCGGTATCCGCAGGCGGCGCCACGGCCTGGTCGGCGGGCAAAGCCGTCTATGCCCGCGACGAAAAGGGCAATGTGAAGCAGTGGACGGCACCGTCCAGCGTGCGGGGCCTGGCCTTCATGCCCAAGGGCTACCGCCTCGCCATCGCCCATTACAACGGCGTCTCGGCCTGGTTCCCCAATTCGAGCGCAGCGCCTGAATTCTACGAATGGAAGGGCAGCCACCTCGACATCACGATTTCGCCCGACAACCGCTTCATCGTCACCTCCATGCAGGAAAACACCCTGCATGGCTGGACGGTCGCCGAGAAGAAGCACATGCGCATGTCGGGCTATCCCTCCAAGACGCGCTCCTTCTCCTGGTCGCATGACGGCAACTGGCTGGCGACCTCGGGCGCCGATGCCGGCATCGTCTGGCCCTTCCAGAGCAAGGACGGCCCGATGGGCAAGGCGCCGCGCGAATGCGGCATCCGCCATGCCAAGGTGACTCGGGTCGCCTTCCACCCCAAGGCGCTGGTGCTGGCGCTCGGCTATGAGGACGGCTGCGTGCTGCTCTGCCGCCTGACGGACGCCTCCGAAATCCTGGTGCGCCGCGCCATGCCCGGATCAGGCATCACGGCACTTGCCTGGGACAAGACCGGCGCCCAGCTCGCCCTCGGCGCCGAGGATGGCGCCGCCGGCATCCTTACTCTGCCCGGAGCCGCCTGAGGTGGTGTTCGGCCTGTTCCGCAAACCCAGCCAGGCCGACCGCGACAAGGCCGCCGCCATCAAGCAGATGGTGCGGGAGATCCTGGATCTCGGCGAGGACACCACCATCTCCGTCAGCGAAATCCAGTGCGGGGACGCCGCCTGCCCGGGAACCGAGACGGTGATCCTGGTGATGCAGCCGGGCGTCAAGACCAAGGCCTACAAGGTGCTGGCGCCGCTTGTCGAGGTCGAGCGAGTCCAGGTCGAACAGGCGCTGGCCGGATAGGGTGGGCATCGCTCGGCATGGCGTTCCCTGGAACCGCAAGCCAAGCCGCATGCCTCTGGATCAGCGGACGCAGGCCCTGACGCGCGACCTCAACCAGCGATGGGCTGGGTCGGCATCGAAGCGTGGGTGCCAGGCCATGGAGATGGCGACGGCGTCGGTCTTCACCGGCAGGTCGAAAGTGACCATGCCGTCGCGCAGCGGCTCGGTCAGGCGTGCGGCGACGCAGGCGATGTGATCGCTCGAGCGCACCAGCGTCAGCGCATCGGCAAAATTGGCGACGGCGACCGAAACGGTACGCGTGAAACCCAGAACGGCAAGCCCCGTATCCACCGGCCCCTCGAAGCGCCCGCGCCGCGACACGGAGACGTGGGGAAAGCGCGCGAAAGCCTCAGGTGTCACCGGCCCACCAGCCAGCGGATGGCCCTGCCTGATCACCCCGACGAAGCGATCATGCAGCAGGGCCTGGAGCCGAACCTCCGGCCCCATGACGCCGATGACGCCGATGTCCAGATCGACGCTGCCTTCGCGCAGCGGTGCAACATCCTCCTTGCCCTGCGGTGCAAAGCGCACCCTGACCTTCGGCGCCTCGCGCGCCAGGGTCGTGGCGATCGCCGCGCCGAAGGCAGCGACGAAGCCGTCATTGGTGCGCAGGCAGAAACTGCGCTCCAACATCGCCGGATCGATCTCCCCCTCGCCGCGGATCACCGCCTCCGCATCGAGCACCAGGCGCCGCAGGCGCTCGCGCAATGCCTCGGCACGCGGGGTCGGCACGAGGCTGCGCCCGGCCCGCACCAGCACGGGGTCACGCAGCAAATGGCGGATGCGGGTGAGCTGGCGGCTCATGGCAGGGGCACTGAGATTCATGCGCTGCGCCGCACCGGCCACGCTGCCCTCCGAGAGCAGGGCATCGAGGGCGACCAGAAGGTTCATGTCCACCAGGGACGACGGTGTGACAGGGGCAGGACGGTTCATCGGAATCGATATCCATAAATGCATATGATGCAATCATATATTTCCATCATTGCACTGTATGCATCATTTGAAGGCACCTACAAACGGATCGACATCAGCCCGGCCTCGCCCGGGCTCACCGCTCCCCTCGGAGCCTCGAATGCGCGGTCCATCATGAATCAAGCCCTTCATTCCCATCCCGCCGCCCGGGCAGTACCCCACCGGCCTCTTCGCAGCGGCCTTGTGCTCACCGGCCTGTCCCTCGCCATCCTGCTCTCCCAGCTCGGCACCGGCATCGTCAATGTCGGCCTGCCGCATATGGTGACGGCGTTCGGCACCTCCTTCGGGGCGGTGCAATGGGTGGTGGTGAGCTATCTGCTCGTCGTCACCGCCCTGATCGTCGGCGTCGGCCGCTTCGGCGACCAGCTCGGCAAAAAGCGGCTCTATCTGGCCGGTCTCGTCATCTTCATGGCGGCCTCGGTCACCTGCGCCCTGGCGCCCAGCCTGCCCGTGCTCATCGCAGGGCGAGCCGTGCAAGGGCTCGGCGGCGCCATCATCATGGCCCTGTCCTTCGCCTTTGTCGGCGAGGTCTTCCCGCGGGGACGCACCGGCTTTGCCATGGGCGTGCTCTCCACCATGGTCTCGTTCGGCATCGCACTCGGCCCCTCGCTCGGCTCGCTGGCGCTGGCCGCCTTCGGCTGGCCGGCGATGTTCTGGCTCAACCTGCCCTTCGGCCTGCTGGCTTTCGTGCTGATCAGCCGCTATCTGCCCACGGCCGTCGATGCGCCGAAGCACCCGATGCCCGCCACCCGCTTCGACTGGCTCGGCACGGCGCTGTTCGCCGCCACGCTCGCCGCCTATTGCCTGGCCATGACCCTGTCCGGTTCGCGCGGCTTTGCCGACCCGCTAGTCCTGCAGTTGATCGTCGCCGCGCTTGCCGGCCTGGTGCTCTTCCTTGCCGCCCAGGTCAAAACGGCCACGCCGCTGCTGCGTCTTGCGATGTTCCGCAATCTGCTGCTGTCGGCCAGCATGGCGATGAGCGTGCTGATCTATGCCGTGATGATGGCGACACTGGTGCTCGGCCCCTTCTTCCTCGCCAAGGTCGCCGGCCTGGATACGCGCAGCGTCGGCATGGCGATGACCGTCGGCCCGATCGCCGCGGCGCTGATGGGCGTTCCCGCCGGTTACGTCGCCGACCGTTTCGGCGCTCGAAAGACCATGGTGGCCGGCATCGGCCTGTTCACCGTCGGCACCTTCGGCATGGCCCAGCTCACGGTGAGCAACGGCTTGCCGGTCTATATCGCCGCCATCCTGCTGATCAGCATCGGCCTCGCCTTCTTCCAGACGCCGAACAACACGGCGGTGATGGCCGATGCCCGCCCCGAACAGCGCGGCCTCGTCTCCGGGCTGCTGGCGCTCTCGCGCAATCTCGGCCTGGTCACCGGCGCCTCGCTGATGGGGGCCGTCTTCGCCCTGGCGGTCGGCGGCGACAGCGCCACCGCTGCGCCCGAGGCCATCGCCCACGGCATGCGCATCGTTTTCGAATGGGGCGGCGCCATGGGCGTCCTGGCCCTCCTCCTAGCGCTCGTCACGCTCCGCCGTCGCCGCGCCTGACCTTCCTCCCACAGGACAACAGCCATGACACCCCATGACATCGATGAACGGACCGAAGCGCGTCCGGTTTCGCCCGAGCGCCGCTTGCACGTCGCCGAAGTCCGCACCACCAGGCAACTGACCCCGCATATGCAGCGCATCACCCTCGCGAGCACGGCCCTGGTGCATTTTCTGGCAAACAAGCCCGCCCAATGGGTGAAGGTCTTCGTACCGACGCCCGGTTTGGAACGGCCGAGCGGCCGCGCCTATACCATCCGCGCCTTCCGCCAGGCCGAGGGCGAGATGGATATCGACTTCGTCCTGCATGGCGATGGCCCCTGCTCGCTCTGGGCCGCACAGGCAAAACCCGGCGACGTCATCCAGATCGCCGGGCCTCGCAGCGGCTTCCGGCTCGAGCCCGAGTTGCGCCATCTCCTGATCGGCGGCGACGAGACCGCCCTGTCGGCCATCGGTGCCATCATCGAGGCGTTGCCGGCGGGTCTCACGGTGGAGGCTTTCGTCGAAATCCCCGATCCCGCCGATATCCAGATCCTGCATACGCAGGCGCAGCTTCATCTCACCTGGTTGCCTCGCCACGGCTTGCCGGCCGGCGTCGGCACGGCTCTGCAGGATGCCATAATGGCGGCGGTGCTGCCCCCGCAGGCGAGCCAGGTATGGCTCGCTGCCGAAGCCGGCACCGTGCGCACGCTGCGCCGTCACTTCCAGCTCGATCTCGGCCTCGATCGCCGCCGCATCACCGCATCCGGTTACTGGAAGAAGGGCGAGACCGATTTCCGGGATCGCGACGGCGACCAGTGAGCCGGCACGGCGGCTTGTGTCGCCACTCTACGCCCTGCGCTTTTCCAGTGCATCGACATAGCGCGTCAGCGGGAAGCAGATCACGAAGAAGATCAGCGCCACGAAGCCATAGACGGTGAAGGGCTGGAAGGTGGCGTTGTTGATGGCGTTGGCCGTGCGCAGCAATTCCTCGAAGCCGATGATCGAGGTCAGCGCCGTGCTCTTCACCAGCTGCACCAGGAAGCCGACGGTCGGAGCGCGCGTCATCGAGAGCACTTGCGGCAAGACAATCAGGCGCAACTGCCGCCAATAGTGCAGGCCGAGGCTCGCGCTCGCCTCCCACTGGCCGCGCGGCAGGGCTTCGACGCCGCCACGCCAGATCTCGGCCAGGAAGGCGCTGGCGCACAGGGTGAGGCCGAGCACCGCCGTCAGCCAGGGATCGATGCGCAGGCCGATGCGCGGCAGGCCGAAGAAGACCAGGAAGAGCTGGAGCAGGAGCGGCGTGCCCTGGAACAGCCCGATATACCATTCGGCCGGTCGGCTCAGCCATTTGCGACGGTCGATGCGCGCGATCAGAATGGCGAGGCCGACCAGGCCGCCGCCGATGAAGGCGACGATCGAGAGAAGTACGGTCCAGCGGGCGGCCAGCATCAGGTTGCGGGCAATGTCCCAGAAGGTGAACTCGATCATGCCAAGCCTCCGAACAGGTAACGACGGCCGCCGAACTGCAGCAGGCGCCGCAGGGCGATGCTCAGCACCAGATAGATCAGGGCCACCACCAGATAGGTCTCGAACGGCAGGAAGGTGCGGGCCTGGATGAGATCGGCCTCATAGGTCAGCTCCTTCACGGCGATCTGCGAGACGGCGGCCGATTCCAGCATCATGATGACGATCTGGCTGCTGAGCGCGGGAAAGATCACCTTGAGGGCCTGAGGCAGCACGATCTTGACGAAGACCTGGCGGGGGCGCAGGCCGAGCGCAAGCCCTGCCTCCTTCTGCCCTCGCGAAACGGCATCGAGCCCCGCCCCGACGATCTCGATGCCATAGGCCGTGAGGTTGATGGTAACGGCCAGGATGGCGACCACCAGGGGATTGAGCAGGATGCCCACTGTCGGCAGTCCGAAGAAGATGAAGAACATCTGCACGATGAAAGGCGTGTTGCGGATCAGCTCCACATAGGCGGTCACCGCATAGCGCAACGGCGCCTGGCGGCTGCGCCGGGCGGCCGCCCCGAGAACGCTGAGGATGATGCCGAGCAGGGCCGAGACCAGGATCACCAGGATCGTGATCCCCGCCCCCCTTGCGATTGCGGCGAAGGCCTCGCCGAGCCAGCCGAAGTCGAGACTACTGCCCATTATAAGGCCCTTCCCCTCAAAGCCGCGCCGCACCGACGGCTGTGCATTTGACCGATCGACCGATGTCTTTGTCATTCCCGGCACCGCCGAAGGCGGGGGGGGAAGGGAATCCAGGGGCAATCGCGGCGGCGTTGGCCCTTGGACCCCCTTTCCGGGCCTTTGGCCCGCCGGGGATGACAGATCGAACATCTGCCTTGGCATCAGTCCTTGAGATCCTTGGGGTCCAACGGCTTCTGCAGCCACTTCACCGAGATCTCGTTGAGCTTGCCATCCGCCAGCAGCTTGGCGACGGCGTCATTGAGGGCCTGCTTGAGGCGGGGTTCGTTCTTATTGATGGCGATATGGTCGGGCGAGGACAAAAGCTGGAACTTCTGCTCGGGCTTGAGGTCCACCCGCTTGGCCAGTACCTGCGAGCCGACATCGTTGCCCACCACCATCACCTGGGCCTGGCCGGAGAGGAAGGCCTGAATCACCGAGTTATAGTTGTCGAAGCGGCGGACATCGGCCGATGCAGGCACCACTGCCGTCAGGGAGGTGTCCTCCAGCGTGCCGCGATTGACGGCGATGGACTTGTCGGCCAGGTCTTCCTTGCCGCTGACCTTGAGGGCCTGCGGGCCGATCACGGCGATATAATAGGGCGCGTAGGCCGAGACATAGTCGACCACCTTCTCGCGCTCGGCGCTGTAGCCGACGCTCATCAGGAGGTCGACGCGCTTTTCGGTCAGGAAGGGAATGCGGTTCTGGCCGGTCACGCTGACCAGGTTGAGCTTGACCTTCAGTCCGTCGGCGAGGATCTGCGCGACGTCGATATCATAGCCCTTCAGGCTCATGTCCGGATTGACCGAGGAGAAGGGCGGGAAGTCGGCGAAGACGCCGACATTGATCACGCCGGCCTTGGTGATGTCGTCGAGAGCGTCGGCCTTGGCCGCGACGGTCGCAGCAAGCAGAGTGGCCGTCAGGGTGGCGGCCCGCAGGAGACTGCGTAGGATCATGATGTCAGTCCTTTCCTTGGATGGTTTGTTCTGGTTGGAGGAAACGTCTCAGGCTGCAACCGGCACGACCACGCAGCCTTCGGCCGGCAGCCCGACGATGACCGGCTGGCCGAGGCCATGCAGGTCGCTGCCGCGGTTGGGCTGGACGGCCAGGACCTGCCCGCCGCCCTGCAGTTCGACCAGGATCTGCCGCATGGCACCGAGCGGCGTCACCTCGAGCACCTGGCCCGGGATGCGGTTGCGCTCGCCGGAGGTGGCGGCGGCCTGCAGGGGCATCAGGTCGATACTCTCAGGCCGCACGCACAGATCGACCTCGCTCCGACCGGCGGTGTCATGCGGTGTCGAGACCACGAGCTTCATGCCATTGGCGCCGACAAAGGCGGCAAGGCCGTTGCCATGGGCTTCCAGGCGGCCGCGGAACCAGTTCGCCCGGCCCATGAACTCGGCCACGAAGCGCGAGCGGGGCTGGCCATAGACCTCGTTCGGCGGCCCTTCCTGCACGATCGTGCCGCTCTTCATCACGAAGACGCGCTCGCCCAGGCTCATCGCCTCCTCCTGGTCGTGGGTGACCACGATGGTGGTGGCGTCGACGGCGGCGAGCACCTGCTTGAGCTCGGCCCGCAATTCCTGGCGCAATTTGGCGTCGAGGGCGGAGAGCGGCTCGTCGAGCAGGACCAGGCCGGGGCGCGTGGCCAGGGCGCGCGCCAGGGCGACGCGCTGCTGCTGGCCGCCTGAAAGCTGATGGGGCTTGCGATGGCCGAAATCCGGCAGGCGCACCAGCTCCAGCATCTGGGCGACACGGTCGTCGATCTCGTTGCGCGGGCAGCCCCGGTAGCGCAGCCCATAGGCGACGTTCTCGGCGATGGTCATGTGCGGGAACAGCGCATAATGCTGGAACAGGAGGCCGACATTGCGCTGATAGGGCCGGAGCCGGGTGACGTCCTCGCCGGCGATGCGCACCACGCCGGAATCGGGTCGTTCGAAACCGGCGATGATGCGCAGGATGGTGGTCTTGCCGCAGCCGCTCGGGCCGAGCAGGGCGACGGTCTCGCCACCGGCGATCGAGAAGGAAACGCCGTCGACCGCCGTCACATCGCCGAAATGCTTGACGGCATTGATGAATTCCACGGAGTTCGCCATGTCTGGCTCCTGTTACCTGAACATGCCCTGCCCGATCAGCCGGTCGAAACCGACGAGGCGTTCGAGGATGATGATGAGGATGGCGGTGATGCCAACCAGCAGCACGGCGGCGGCCGCGATGGTAAGGTCGAAGGAGGCCCGCATATTGCTCACCAGCGCCACCGGCAGCGTGTAGGTGGTGGGATCGGTAAGGAAGAGGCTGACGGCGACGTCATCCATCGAGATCGCGAAAGTAAAGACGGCGCCGGTGACGATGCCGGTGCGGATCAAGGGCAGGGTGACGCTCCAGAAGGCCTGCTTCTCCGTGGCCCCCAGGATCAGGGCAGCCTCGGTCAGGCGCTTGTCGCGGCCGACCAGGCTCGCCAAAGTGGCGCGCAGGGCATAGGGCAGCGTGATGATGATGTGCCCGGCCAGCAGGCGCGGAAAGCCGCTGACCACGCCGATCTTGGAGAGGAACAGCAGCAGGGCGAAACCCGTCACCACAGCCGGCACGATCAGCGGCGACAGGAAGGCCCCCATGATCACGCCCTTGCCGCGGAACTCGCCGCGATCGAGCCCCACGGCGGCCGCGGTGCCGATCACCACGTTGATGACGGTCGCCAGCACGGCGATCTCGAGGCTGGTGGTCAGGCCATCAACGACATAATCCTGCGAGAACAGCTTTTCGAACCAGTGCAGCGACAGGCCTGGCGGCGGCAGTGGCCCGAGATAGTCGCGGGCGTCGAAGGCGAGCAGCCCCGCCACCAACAGCGGCACGATCAGGAAGACCAGGCCGAGCCCGATCACCATGTTGGTGCCGGTAATGGCGAGGCGATCGCCCCACACTTTGGCATTGCCGTCGGCGGTCATGCGCTTTTCCTCCGGCCATGCTGCACGAGCGAGACCAGATAGACGACGATCAGGGTCAGGATCAGCATGGTGATCGAGACGGCGGCGCCGCTGGGATAGTTGGAGACGTCGCTAAAGCGGTTGTAGATCACGTTGGAGATGAACAGCACCCGCCCCTTGCCGAGCACCATCGGAATGACGAAGGCGCTGATCGAGAAGGTCAGCGAGACCAGGAAGGACGACACCAGCGCCGGCAGGCTGCGCCGCAGGGTGATGTCGAGATGGGCGCGCCAGGCCGGCGCCCCCAGGGACTGGGCGGCATCGATCAGGCGCGGGTCGAGATTCTGCACCGTGCCCATCAAGGTCAGCACGCTGATCGGGATCACCGCATGCAACAGCCCTGCCCCGACCAGGGTCTCGATATACCAGCGGCTGGTGGGCGCGATGCCGAGCAGGGTCAGAAGAGGCCTGATAATGCCGACCGAGCCGAAGGTCAGCTCCAGCGCATAGGTACGCACCAGCATGGAGAGCAGCACCAGCGTGATCATCAGGCCGATGCAGGCAACCCGCCCGCGCGGCGAGAAGCGGCGCACGATGCCATAGGCGATCGGGAAGGCGATGATGAGGCCGACGAGCGAGGCAGCGACGCTGATGCGGAAGGTCTCCACCAGCACACCCGCGAAGGACGGGCTGGCCAGCTCGCGATAATTGTCGAGTACGAAGGGCGAATCCGCCGCCGAACCGATGCGTCCCGGCACGAATTGACGGAAGCTCTCCAAAGCGAGGTCGATCAGCGGTGCGACGAAGATCAGGGCAAAGACTGCGAGCGCCGGCACGAGCAGCAGTATCGCGCCACGATTGGGCGATGACGTCGTGGGGCTGGCCGTCAAAAGGGCTGGGGCCGACAAGGCGAAATCCTCCTGCAGACGGAGCGGGCAATCCGGAGGTCAGGGCTGGCTTCATGGTCGCGACGCCAGCCACCCCTTCGCCCCGTCGTTACGGGGAGAAGGTAGGGATGAGGGGCAGCGTGACCTTAGTGATTAAGCGCTTTGCGAAGCCCCTCACCTCTATCCTCTCCCCGTAAGGACGGGGCGAGGGGGGCACACGCGTCGCACTCTTTCGTTAAGTCCGTCATCTCGCGCGACCCGCAAGGCTGTTGCCTACTAGGCCGGAGATCGATTCCGATGCGCCCACTCGAAGTTACTTCACAGCAGCGGGGCGATGTCGGCTTCCCAGCGCTTGGCCCAGGCGTCCTGGTTGGAGAGCACCACATTGTAGTCGGGCACATGGACGAACTCGTCCATTTCGGCCGGGGTGAAGATCAGGTGCTTGAGATTGTCGGGCTTTTCGGCCTTGGCGTTGAGCGGCGCTTCGCCCGCAACCTTGGCGTAGAGCGTGTTCATAGCCGGGCTGATGGCGAAATTGATGAAGTCCAGCGTCGCCTTGAGGTTGGGCCGGTTCTTCAGCACGGCAAAGCCGCTCTGATAGAGGAAGGTCGCCATGCCCTTCTGCTTGGTCAGGCGGGTCACCGGGAAGTTCTTGGCGACCGCCGCCCAGCTCGGTTCGGCGAAGAAGCCGACCGAGGTTTCGCCCGCGGTGAAGGAATTGGTGAAGTCGACATCGGTCACCGCGATGCGGCCGATATTGCCGGACTTGGCCAGGTCCGCCATCAGCTTCCAGCCCGGTTCCATGTTCTTCTCGTCGCCGCCGCCATGCAGGGCCAGCGCCACGATCTGCAGCATCATGCTCTGGGTCGGGCCCGGCCAGCAGATGGCGCCCTTCAGCTTGGGATCGAACAGGTCGTCGATCTTGGTGACCGGCATCGGCACGGTGTCGGTGCGATAGCCGAAATACATGCCGCCGACGGCGCGCGGCACCGCCATGATGCCACCCTTGTCGTTCTTGATGATCATCTTGGCGGGGATGTCGGCGAGATTGGGAATGTCGGCCGGGTTGACGGTCTCCAGCCAGTCTTCCTTGATCATCGAGTTGAAGGAACCTTCCCAGCCGGCGACATAGTCGAAATCGGTGCGTGGCCAGATCGCCTTGATCTTGGGCAGGATGGCGGCGGCGCCGCCCTGGTGCAGCACCCAGTCGATCTCGGCTGCGCTTTGCTGGGCGGCGATTTCCTTCATCGCCTTGACGACGTCGCCGCCCCATTCGACGGCGGTCAGCTTGGTGCCGGCGGCCCGGGCCGGTGCGGCCTGCCCCAGCAAGACGGGCAGGCTCAGCGAGCCCATGAGAGCGAGCAGGTTCCTGCGCGACAGTTCGACCATGATGTTCCCCTCGGTAGCGATCACCATGTCCTCGTCGTGGATCGACTGTTATGGACAGGTTCAGGCGAGGCCAAGGGGGCCCGAAAAAGGCCGCCTGCGGTAGCCGGATAATTCGCGTGAGGGTATAAGCGTTGCTGAATGCCCCCGGACATGCGGATTGTCTCATACCGACGATACCGAGTGTCTGTTTGTCGTCCCCGGCGAGGCCACAGACCTCGGGAAGGGGATCCAGCGGCCAACGGTTTCAATACCTTAGCCCCTTCCCCTCGCTTCGCTCGGCCGGGGATGACAAAACATTCGCCCAGATCGATATCAGGCGTGTGCAAGCTCGACTTCTCGTGGCGATCTTATCGAGCTCGGGTCGCCTATTGAAAACAGCTCAGGCGTGGCCGAGCTCGACCTGGCGCAGCACGAAATCGGCCAGGAAACGCGATTCCTCGCGCGCGCCGCTGCGGACATAGAGACCGATATCGACCCGGGCCGAGCCCGGCATGTCGATGGTCTTGTCGAGGGCACGGCAGCCCTCGGGAATGGTTGCCGCAATCATCGGACCGATGCCGATGCCCACGCGCACCGCCGTCGCCATCGCCACCAAAGTCGAGGCCTCGCAGACGATGCGCCAGTTGCGGTTGCGCATGGCCAGCGTCGCCATGGCCGGTCCGCGCCAGGGACAGCTTTCCACGAACATGATCACGGGCAGCGGCGTGTCCGGCGTGAACTCGATGTCGGAGCGCCCGACCCAGTGCAGATATTCGTTCCACACATGCGCCGGCTTGCGGCTGCAGCGGCTGGTATCGCAGACCGCGATGTCGAGTTCGTCATTCTCCAGCATGGCGGCCAGCCGCGCATTGGATTCGACCAGGATGTCGATGTCGACCCGGGCATTCTTGTCACGGAAATCGCGGAGAATCTCGATCAGCCGGGTGGCGGCGAAATCCTCGACCACGCCGAGGCGGATGCGCCCCTCGATCTGCCGGCCGTTCAGGCGCTTGCCGACCTCGTCGGTCAAGGTGAGGATCTCGCGGGCATAGGGCACCAGGAGGAGCCCGTCCGCGGTCAGCGTCAGCCCCTTGGGGCTGCGCTCGAACAGGTCCGATCCAACCAGGGCTTCGAGCTTGCGGATCTGCATGCTGACCGCGGCCTGCGTGCGATGCAGCGACAGCGCCGCGCCGTTCACCGTCCCCACTTCGGCGACGGAGAGAAAGGCGCGAAGCAGGTAGGGATCGAGGTTCAGCATGCGGAGTGCGGCGAAGAGCCGGCAAGCCGGATGGGCGGGACGCATGACGGCGGCACGTGCGCCGCGGGGCGCCGGATAGGGTGGTCCATGCTCTCGATCCCCTGGTCTGGCGTCCCCGCCTGTGCCGGCCGGCCCTTTCAAGGCCCAGGACGCTTGTGGGCATTGTTCCATACCGATCGAAAATCACAAGGGCCTATGGCGACCGGCTGCCTCCCTCGGCTCTCACGCCTTTGCCGCCACCACCTCCACCTCGACCTTGAACTCTTCCCGCGTGAAGCCCGAGACGATCATCAGGGTGGAGGCGGGCGGCGGATCGGCCACCACCGCATCACGGGCCTTCATATAACCTGCCATGTGCTCGCGGCCGGTGACATAGGCATTGATCCTGACGATATCGGCGAGCGCCATACCGGCCTCGGTCAGGATCGTCTCGATCGTCTTGAAGATCAGCCTGGCCTGTGCTTCTGCCCCCTCCGGAATCGACTCGTCCGGGCCGATGCCGAGCTGACCGGAACAAAATAGCATGCGGGCGCCGGCCGGCACCTCCATGGCGTGGCTGTAGCGGGCGAAGGGAGCCCGCAGCGAGGACGGTGTGACGGCGCGAAGCATGGCGGGTCCTTCGAAAATCTGGCCGGCGCAAAATTAATCGTGATCACGACTTGTGCAAGCGTGAATTGGCGCTAACAATCGGGCACCGGCGTTGCGGCAATCCGATACCAGTAACTCCCAAGACGAAACCGAACAGAGGCGACAGGAATGAACAGCATGCTCAAGACCGCCGTGCTTGCAGCGACGGCCGTGTTTTTTGCCAACCTGAACGCCGCCTGTGCCGAGGAACTGGTGAAGGTACGCTTCGGCACCAACTGGCTGGCCCAGGGCGAGCATGGCGGCTACTATCAGGCCGTGGCCGACGGCACCTACAAGAAGTTCGGCCTCGACGTCGAGATCGTGCAGGGGGGACCGACCGCCAACAACGCCACTGCCCTGGTCGCCGGCAAGAACGACTTCTATATGGGCGGCAATCTGGTCGAGGTCTTTTCAGCCGCCAAGGAGGGGGTTCCCCTCGTCGCGGTGGCCGCGACCTTCCAGAAGGACCCGCAGATCCTGATGACGCATCCCGGCGTCGGCCTCGACAGCTGGGAGGATTTGAAGAAGGCCAAGACCATTTTCATCGGCCCCGATTTCCAGGCCACCGGCTATGCCTGGATGAAGGCGGCCTTCGGCTTCACCGACGAGGCCGTCAAGCCCTATGACTTCAATCCCGGCCCCTTCATCGCCGACAAGGGTTCGGTCCAGCAAGGCTATGTGGCGTCCGAGCCCCTCCAGGTGGAAAAGGGCGGCGGCTTCAAGCCCAATGTCTTCCTGATCGCGGACCAGGGCTGGAACACCTATTCGACCCTGATCGTCACCCGTCAGGACATCATCGATGCCAAGCCTGACGTGGTGCAGAAATTCGTCGATGCCTCGGCGATCGGCTGGGCCACCTATCTCTACGGCGACAACAAGCTCGGCAATGCGGCGATCCAGAAGGACAATCCCGACATGACCGACGAGAACCTCGCCTTCGCCGTCAAGCAGATCAAGGCCTATGGCATCGTCATGTCGGGTGACGCCGAGAAAAGCGGCATCGGCGCCATGACCGACGAGCATATGAAGTCCTTCTTCGACAAGATGGTCGCCGTCGGCCTCTACAAGCCCGATTTCGACTACAAGAAGGCCTACACGCTGAAATTCGTGAACAAGAATGTCGGCTCCGACCTGATCAAGAAGTGACGATGTTGGGTCGAGTGTTACCGGCAGAGTTCCGCCACGCCTCCCGGTCGGGGTGGCGCTGCCCCGGCAATAAAGGGCCATCTCGCCGAGGCGACAGGCCAAGCCAACGTACCGGAGGTCCATCTTGAACCCTCCGGCCCGCCCGACCGTCGTCTCGCTGCGCGACGTGGGCAAGACCTTCTCCTCGGGCACGACCGCGCTCCAGCATCTCGACCTCGACATTCGCCAGGGTGAGATCCTCTCTCTGCTGGGACCTTCGGGCTGCGGCAAGTCGACGGCGCTACGCATCATCGCCGGGCTGGGCGAGGCCTCGAGCGGCAGCGTGGTCTGGGCGGATGGCGGAGCGGACCATTCCCGCGACGTCGGTTTCGTCTTCCAGGAACCGACGCTGATGCCCTGGGCCAGCGTCTTCGACAATGTCTGGCTGCCCGCGCGCCTCAAGGGCGTATCGCGAAAGGCCGTCCGGGATCCGGTCATGCAGGCCCTCGAAAGCGTCGGCTTGGCCGCCTTCGCCGATGCCTATCCGCGCGAACTCTCCGGCGGCATGCGCATGCGCGTCTCGATCGCCCGCGCCATGGTGACCCGCCCCAGGCTCCTCCTCATGGACGAACCCTTCGCTGCGCTGGACGAGATCACACGCCAGAAACTCAACGACGACCTGATGCGCCTGCAAGGCGAACTCGGCTGGACGGTGGTGTTCGTCACCCATTCGGTGTTCGAAAGCGTCTATATTTCCGACCGCATCGTGGTGATGGCGGCCCGGCCGGGACGGGCCTTCGCCGAACTCACCATCGATGCCGAACGCCCGCGCGGCGCGGCCTTCCGCACCACGCCCATCTATGTCGACTATTGCCGCCAGGCCTCCGCCGCGCTGACCTCGGCCATCGGCAAGGCCGCCGGGACCGTCGACGGGCATTGATCGCGAGAGATTTGGATCAGGAGGGCAGGAACAGGATGAGCGCGATCAGTTCAGCGGGCGATGCCGCCGCCCCTTCCGCAGCATCCCGCCGGGGCCCGCCAGCCCTGCTGAAATGGCTGCTGCCGCTCGCCTTTCTGGTGGTGGTGCTGGGGGCCTGGGAATATTGCGTGGCGGCCGGTCTCACGCCGATGAAGGTGGTGCCCGCTCCCAGCGAGATCTGGGCGGCCTTTTTCCGCGAATGGGAAACACTGGGGCCGGCCTGGCTCTTCACCCTGGAAGTAACGCTGAAAGGCTTCGTACTCGCGGTGGTGGGCGGGGTGTGCCTGGCCATCCTGTTCTCGCTGTCGCGGCTGGTCGAATATACGCTCTATCCCTATGCCATCATCCTGCAGGTCACGCCGGTCCTGGCCCTGGCGCCACTCTTGCTGGTGATCTTCTCGCAGGCCACCGTGCTCTTGATCTGCGTGTGGCTCGTCGCCTTCTTCCCGGTGCTCGCCAACACGCTGATCGGCCTGCGCTCGACCGACCATAATCTGCTCAATCTGTTCGAGCTCTACCGCGCTTCGTCCTGGCAGAAGCTATGGCTGCTGCGGCTGCGCGGCGCCCTGCCCTATTTCCTCGGCGGCGTACGCATTGCCGGCGGCCTGTCGCTGATCGGCGCCGTGGTGTCGGAGCTTGCCACCGGCGCGGGCGGCGCCCGCGGCGGGCTTGGCTATATCATCTATCTCGCGCCGCGCTATTTTGCCTATCCGCGTGCCTATGCCGCGCTGGTGCTGCTGTCGCTGAGCGGCATCGTCATCTTCCTCGCCCTGTCCTATCTGTCGCATCTCCTGCTGCACAAATGGCATGAGAGCGCGCTGAAGCGGGAAAACTGATCGTGCCCAAATCCGTTCAATCAGCCGCCAAGATCCCACCCGCCGGCCGCTGGGCGGTCGAGGCCAGCGTGCCGGCCTGCCTGGTGCCGCAGCAGCTTGCCGGCATCGACCAAGACGGCCTGGCGCGCGTCTGCCTGACCGTCGCCGACGGCCGCATCGAGGCGATCGAGGCCGTGACGGGCCCCACCGACGCGCTCTCGACCGGCATGGTGTTCCCGAGCTTCGTGGAACTGCACACCCATCTCGACAAGGGCCATATCTGGCCGCGTCGCCGCAATCCCGACGGCACCTTCTTCGGCGCGCTCGACAACGTCACCCTGGATCGCGAAGCCAATTGGTCGGCCGCCGACGTCGCCGCCCGCATGGATTTCTCGCTGCGCTGCGCCTATGCGCATGGCACATCCGCCATCCGCACCCATCTCGATTCGATCGGCAAGCAGATCGGCATTTCCTGGCCTGTTTTTGCCGAGATGCGGGAGAAATGGGCTGGCAGCATCGAATTGCAGGCGGTGGCGCTGTTCTCCATCGAGCACGTGGCCGATCGTGCGCATATGTCGGACATCATCGCAGCCCTGCGCGCACATGACGGCATCCTGGGCGGCGTCACCTATATGGTGCCGGAGCTTGACCAGGGCCTGGACACGCTGTTCCGTCTCGCCGCCGATAATGGCTTCGACCTCGATTTCCACGTCGACGAGACCCAGGACCCCACCGCCCGTTCCCTGCGCCACGTCGCCGAAGCGGCCCTGCGCCATCGCTTCGCCGGCCAGGTCACGGTCGGCCATTGCTGTTCCCTCGCCCGGCAGGAGGAGGACGAGATCAAGGCCACCATCGACAAGGTGGCCGAAGCCGGCATCGCCGTGGTGTCGCTGCCGATGTGCAATCTCTATCTGCAGGATCGTGTTCCCGGCCGCACCCCGCGCTCGCGCGGCGTGACGCTGCTGCACGAATTGAAGGCTGCGGGGGTTGATGTCGCAGTCTCCTCCGACAACACCCGCGACCCCTTCTATGCCTATGGCGATCTCGATGCCCTCGAGGTCTTCCGCGAGGCGACGCGCGTGGCCCATCTCGACCATCCCTTCGGCGACTGGCCCAAGGCCATCACGGCGACGCCGGCCTCGGTGATGGGCATCGATGCCGGCCGGCTGCGCGTCGGGGGACCGGCCGATTTCGTGCTGTTCAAGGCCAGGACCTGGACGGAACTGCTGTCCCGCCCGCAGGCCGACCGCATCGTGGTGCGCGATGGCCGGGCCATCGACACCACTTTGCCGGACTATGAAGAGCTGGACGCGGTGCTGGGGGGCGGGTCTTCAGACCCGCCTGCTTCCCACCACCCCTGATCGCTCGAATCGGCGGGTCTGAAGACCCGCCCCCCGAAAATCTCCGCCAGGTTCGATCGCATGACCGACATCGCCGCCCTCAAGGCCCGCCTGCCCGACATCCGCATCGAGGATCACCCGACTTTGGTGCGGCAGAAGAGCCGCGACTTCTTCTGGTATTCGCCGGTGCTCAAGCGCGAGCTCGACCACATCACCGGCGATTGCATCATCTTCGCCAAATCGGCCGCCGACGTCGTCGCCGCGCTCGCCGCCTGCTACAAGCTCGACATTCCCGTCACCCCCCGCGGCACCGGTACCGGCAATTACGGCCAGGCCATGCCGCTTTCGCGCGGGGCCGTGCTCGATCTGTCCTTCATGGACAAGATCATCTCGATCGAGCCCGGCGTGCTGGTCGCCGAAGCCGGCGCGGTGATGGCCGAGATCGACAAGAAGACGCAGGTCCATTCCGGCCAGGAACTACGCCTGCATCCTTCCACCGCCAAGACCGCCACCATTGGCGGCTTCGTCGCCGGCGGCTCGGGCGGCGTCGGCTCGATCACCTGGGGCGGGCTGCGTGACTGGGGCAACGTCACCCGCCTCAAGGTAGTGACGATGGAAGAAAGCCCGCGCATCCTCGATCTCACCGGCGAGGACCTGCACAAGGTCAGCCATGCCTACGGCACCAATGGCATCATCACCGAAGTCGAGATGCCGCTGACCACCGCCTTCAAATGGATCGACGTCATCGTCGGCTTCGATACGCTCGCCGAGGCAGCCGCCTTCGCCAATGAGACGGGTGAGGCCGACGGCATCCTCAAGAAACAGCTTGCCGTGGTGGCCGCACCGGCTGCCCACGACTATTTCAACCGGCACCGGCGCTGGATCCCGCGCGACAAGCACATCGTCTGCGCCATGATCGCCCCGCAGAACTACGACGCCTTCCTCACCATCACCCGTCGGCGCAAGGGCGCCGAACTGCTGTTCTCGACATCTGATATGAGCGAGGCCGACCGCAAGGGCCTGCCTGACATCTACGAGCTCGGCTGGAACCACACCACGCTGCGTGCCCTCAAGATCGACCCTACCATCACCTATCTGCAGACGCTCTATCCCTTCCCCAACCAGCTCGACCTCGTCTCCAGGATCCACGCTGTCTTCGGCGACGAAGTGGTGGCCCATCTCGAATTCGTGCGCTTCGACGGCAAGATCACCTGTTTCGGGCTGCCGCTCGTCAAGTTCACCACCGAGGAGCGTCTCGACGAGATCATCCGCATCCATGAGGACATGGGCGCGCCGGTGTTCAATCCGCACCGCTATACGCTGGAGGAAGGCGGCATGAAGCAGACCGACGAGGTGCAGCTCGCCTTCAAGCGCGAAGCCGATCCCAAGGGCTTGCTCAATCCCGGCAAGATGATCGCCTGGGACGATCCCGATTATGATTACACCAAGAACCGGACCTATCTGTTCCGGGGCATGCAAATGGAGGCCTGACGATGTGTGGAGCACACAACAGCGACAACACCAATCTGGCGACAGGAACGCTGCAGGTCGACGACGATCGGGTGCGCATCACTCGCTACGATTTCCAGCCCGGCCAGGAAACCGGCTGGCATCGGCATGAATATCCCTATGCCGTGGTGCCGCTGGTCGACGGCACGCTGCGCATCGTCGACGCGCAGGGCGAGAAGCTGGTGCCGCTCGCAGCCGGCATCTCCTATTCGCGCCCGGCCGGCGTCGAGCACAATGTCTTCAATGGCGGCCAGTCCCACATGGCCTTCGTCGAGGTCGAGATGAAGGGCTGATGCGGGTCCTCGTCCTCTTCTCCCACCCTTGCGAGGAATCCTTCGGCGCGGCACTGCATGCCTGCGTCGTGGAGTCCTTGCGCAAGGCCGGCCACGAGGTCGACGATTGCGACCTCTATGCCGAGGGCTTCCAGCCCGTGCTGACGGCCGCCGAACGGCGCGCCTATCACGACCTGGCGCGAAACCGTGACGGCGTGGCGGCTTACGTCGAACGCCTGCAGCGGGCGCAGGTGCTGGTGATCGTCACGCCGATCTGGAATTATGGCTTTCCCGCCATCCTCAAGGGTTTCTTCGACCGGGTCTTCCTGCCCGGCGTATCCTTCACCCTGGTCGACGGCAAGGTTCAGGGCAATTTACACAACATCACCAAGGTGGTGGCCGTCACCACCTATGGCGGCTCGCACCTGAAAGCCTTGCTGATGAGTGACCCGCCGCGACGCGTGATCACGCGCATGCTGCGGGGCGTGGTCAAGCCCTTCGCGCGCTTTCGCTATCTCGCCCATTATTCGATGAACCTGTCGACGGACCGGTCGCGTGCTGCCTTCCTGGCCAAGGTGAAGCGGACGCTCGCCAGGATCTAAAAGCTGCGCCGGATAGGAAATTTTTACCTGATTCCAGGTAAAAGCCCACGAAATCCTCGACATTTTCTGCCAGAAACTGTATCTGAAGCCGGCTACAGCAAATCATCAGCCGGCGGATCATTGCCATGCGACATCCGGCCTCCAAGACACTTGGTTATCAGTTGATCCACGTGGCCCGGCTGCACCGGGCCCGCACCGCCAAGCTCCTCGAAGGGCTCGGCCTGTTTCCGGGCCAGGAACAGGTGCTCGAAGCCCTTGCCGGGCGGGAAGCCCTCTCGATGAGCGAATTGGCAGACATCCTGCGCGTCAGGCCGCCTACGGCCTCCAAGACGATCGCACGCCTGTCGGCCGCCGGCCTGATCGAGCGCAAGGCGACGGACGGCGATGGCCGTGTCGTGCGCGTGGGCCTGAGCGCGGACGGCAAGGAAAAGGCCGCCGCCATCGCAGCCCTGGCGCTCGACATCGAGGCGGAAGCCACCAGCCATCTCGACAACAAGGACCGCAAGCGCCTGCGCAAGCTGCTCAAGCGGGTCGAAAAGGGCTTCAAGCATGCACTCGGCGGCGAGATGGACGCCGATGACGACGACGAGGGCGACGCCGACGAGGCGTGAAGGTGGGAAGCAGCCCACCTTCCCTTCTCCCCTTGCGGGAGAAGGTGCCCCGAAGGGGCGGATGAGGGGTTTTGCAACCTCACCGTTCTTGGCGACCTGCCGCCAACATGACCTAGATAAGTCGCGAGACCCCTCATCCCCCTGCCGGGACCTCTAGTCAACTCAAGGGAGTTGACGACACCCGCAAGGGGAGAAGGGAAGCCTCATTCATCTCGCCATGATGGCTTCGACCAAATCCTTCGGTCGGAACTGGTAACCGTCATTGTCGACGGCCGCCCAGCCGCCCTTGCCGTCGTCGACGATACGGCTGCGCATGCCGCCAGCCTTGGCGATGATGTCGTAGTCCTGCCCTGAATCGGCGGGATAGGCGAAGGTCATGACGAGATCGGTGGTGCCGACATTGACCGAGCGGTGGATCCAGTAGGGCGGCACATAGCATAGGCTGCGCGGCCCGATCTCGACGGTGCGGATCTCTCCGGCCGGCGATTCCAGCAGCATGATGCCATGCCCGCTCTCGCCGTAATACATTTCCGGACGATTGGGATTGGCGTGGATGTGGCCGCGCGTGAGGAAATATTCCCGCCCCACCTTGCCGGGAATCATGCGGGTGACCCCGATGATCATGTCCCCGGCATCCGCCGAGGGTTTGTAATCCGTCACCTCATAGACGACCTTGTCGCCGAGTTCGGCCAGGACCGCCTGGTAGGCCGCCTCGTCTTCATAGAGACCGGCAAGGTCGGCCATCGTCTTGGTGTAGCGGTTGGTCGCCCCCCGCAATTCCCCCTTCTCGATATCGACGACGCACAGGCCCGGCTCGCGCATGGACATATCAACCAACCTTTCTTTCGACTGCGGCAATCTAGGAAGTTCGCCATTTTGTAGCATCACTACATTTTTATCAGCACCCCGACAACCCCAGATGCATTATTTTAACCTATTTCAAGCTAATTTATGCAATATTGCGTTGCAATATTTCACGAATGTGATTTTGTTTCAATTTTTTAAAATTTCACTCGCTTGACCCCTATCAAAAAATGTACTTATGCTACAGAACTGGGCCCGAAAAAATGCCCTGACAGACGACGTGGAGGAGAGAGCCAATGAAGAAGACCCTTTTGGGCGGCAGCCTGGCCGCAGCATTGCTGGCCGGCACGATGGGCATGGCGAGCGCCGCCGACTGCAAGATCGGCGTGGCGATGTACACGCTGAGCGCCCCCTATTTCGCTGCCCAGCAGGCCGCCGCCATCGACCAGGGCAAGAAGGCGGGTTGCGAGGTTACCACCTCCGACGGCCAGAACGACATGGGCAAGCAGATTTCCGACGTCGAGGACATGGTCGCCAAGGGCGTCAACCTCCTGATTCTCAACCCGCGCGATCCCGAAGGCCTCGTCGGCGCCGCCAATGCCGCCAGCGCGGCCGGCGTGAAGGTGGTGGTGATGGATTCCTCCATCAACACCAAGGCCAACATCGTCACCCAGGTGCGCTCCTCCAACGACCAGAACGGCTTCCTGGTCGGCCAGTGGCTGGCCAAGAAGATGCAGGGCAAGCCTGTCAAGATCATCCTGCTCTCAGGCTCGCAGGGCAATGAAGTCGGCCGTGACCGTCGCCTCGGCGTCTTCCGCGGCCTGGTCGAAGGCCAGCTCGTCAATGACGGCAAGGCCAGCTTCGAAGTGCTCGGCCAGGGCTGGGGCAACTGGGCGACCGAAGACGGCCTCAAGGCCGCCGAGGACCTGCTGCAGGCCCATCCCGACGTCACCGTGCTGCTGGCCGAGAACGACTCGATGGCGCTGGGCGGCATGAAGGCGCTGCAGGCCGCCGGCAAGAACGACGTGCTGGTGCTCGCTGCCGCCGATGGCCAGAAGGAAGCGCTCGCCCTCATCAAGGAAGGCAAATATGGCGCGACCGGCCTCAACGACCCCGATCTGGTAGCCCGTACCGCTGTCGATATCGGCCTGAAGGCCCTCAAGGGCGAGCTCGGCGCCGACACGCCCAAGCTCCAGCTCACCACGCCCGCGGTGATCACCCAGGAGAACGTCGACAAGTTCTACAAGAAGGACGCGGTGTTCTAAGCGGCCGCTTCGAGTCATGCGCCTTCTCCCCTTGCGGGAGAAGGTCCCGGCAGAGGGGTGAAACGCAGACACGGCAAGGTCGTGCGTCTCCCCTCATCCGGCGCTTCGCGCCACCTTCTCCCGCAAGGGGAGAAGGCAATAGTCGCCCTGCGATATCCAAACCAGCGAGGTCTTGATGTCCGAACTCGCCAGGCTCACCGCCATCACCAAATCCTTCGGCGGCGTGCACGCCCTCAAGGGCGTCGACTTCGACGTCCAGAGCGGCGAAGTCCATGCCTTGCTCGGCGAAAACGGGGCCGGCAAGTCGACGCTGATGCGCGTGCTGGGCGGCGAGCTCCAGCCCAGCAGCGGCGAGGTGAAGATCGCCGGCCGCCATGTCGATTTCCGCGATCCGCGCATGGCCAAGGCCCTCGGCATCGCCGTGATCCACCAGGAACTGGCGCTGGCGCCCGATCTGTCGGTGGCGGAGAACATCTTCCTGGGCGAACTACCCGGCGTCTTCGCCGGGCCTGGGCTGAGGAAACGCGCCGGCGAACTGATCAAGCGGCTGGGTTTCGACATCGATCCGGGCGAGCGCGTCGGCAATCTCGCCGTCGCCCATCAACAGGTGGTCGAGATCGCCAAGGCGCTGTCGCGCGAGGTCAAGATCATCATTTTCGACGAGCCGACCGCCGTGCTGTCGGACCGAGACGCCGCACGCCTGCACAAGGTCATCGCCGACCTGCGCGCCCATGGTGTCGGCGTCGTCTACATCTCCCATCGCCTCGAAGAGGTGATGCGGATTTCCGACCGCATGACGGTGATGAAGGATGGCCAGCTCGTCGGCACCGTCGCTGCCAAGGACGTGAGCATCGACGACATCATCCGCATGATGGTCGGCCGGCCGCTCTCCGCCCTCTTCCCCGAGCGTGGGGAGCGCAAGATCGGCGAGGAAGTGATCAGCGTCTCCGCCCTGCATGCCGGCCGCAAGGTCCGCAATGTCAGCCTGGCGGTGCGTGCCGGTGAAATCGTCGGCCTCGGCGGCCTGGTCGGCTCCGGACGCACCGAGGTTGCCCGCCTGATCTTCGGGGCCGACAAACCCGATAGCGGCGCCATCAAGCTCAAGGGCAAGCCGGTGCATTTCCGCTCGCCCCGCGATGCCGTCGCGGCCGGCGTCGGGCTGGTCCCTGAGGACCGCAAGCATCAGGGCGTCATCCTCGACAAACCCATCCGGGTGAACGCCACCATGGCGCGGATGTCGTCGATCACTACTGCACTCGGCTTCCTGCGCCGGGGCCTGGAACGGCGTACCGTCAGTGAGCTTGGCCAGAGCTTGCGCCTCAAGGCCGCCAGCGTCGACGCGCCCGTCTCGAGCCTGTCGGGCGGCAACCAGCAGAAGGTAGTGCTGGCCAAGTGGTTCCATGCCGATGGCGATCTCATCATCCTCGACGAGCCGACCCGCGGCGTCGACGTCGGCGCCAAGACCGAGATCTACACGCTGGTCAATCGCCTGGCGGAGGCCGGCAAGGCCGTGCTGGTGATCTCCTCCGAGCACCAGGAACTCTTCGGCCTGTGCGACCGCGTGCTGGTGATGCGCGAGGGCGAGATCCGCGGCGAACTCAGGCCGGACGGCTACAGCGAGGAAAACCTGCTTTCCCTGGCCATGAGCGAGGGTGGGCAGCCCGGCAAACCAATTCAAGCTGGAACGGTATAGGACAATGACAGCTCTCAGCGAGAACCGCGGCGACGGCAAGCGCGGCTATGATCTCGGCGCCCTGGTGCAGCGTTTCGCGACCCTCGGCATCTTCCTGGTCCTGGTCATCGTCGCCTCCGTGTGGACCGACAGCTTCCTGACCAAGAACAACATCCTGAACGTGCTCCGGCAGGTCGCTTCCGGCGCGGGCATCATGTCGGTGGGCATGCTTTTCGTCATCCTCACCCGCGGCATCGACCTTTCCGTCGGCTCGGTGCTGGCGCTGGGCTGCGTGCTCACAGCCTATTTCATCGCCAAGCTCGGCTATGGCGTCGGCGTCAGCATCGCCTTGGTGATCCTGTGCGGGGCCGCCTGTGGCCTCGCCGTCGGCTTCTTCGTCGCCTATATGCGCCTGCCCTCCTTCGTGATGTCGCTGGCCATGATGGCGATCGCCCGCTCGCTCTCCTTCATGATCTCGGAAGGGCGGCCGATCTCGATCGGTGACGGCGGCCAGGCCCTGGCCGATTTCGGCGCCGGCTACTGGCTCGGCATACCCCAGCCCGTCATCCTGATGTTCGCGGTGTTCATCGTCGGCGGCATCGTGCTCTCCTTCACGCGCTTCGGCCGCATCATCACCGCCATCGGCTCCAACGAGGAGGCCGTGCGGCTCTCCGGCATCGCGGTGCCGCGCTACGTTCTCTCCGTCTATGTGATCTCCGGGGCGCTGGCCGGGCTCGCCGGCGTGATTTCCGCCAGCCGCACGACCATCGGCTCGGCGCAGGTCGGCGTCGGCATGGAACTCAACGTCATCGCTGCGGTGGTGATCGGCGGCGCCAGCCTGATGGGTGGCCGCGGCGACGTGGTCAACACGCTGCTGGGCACGCTGGTGATGGGCATCATCGCCAACATCATGAACCTCGCCGGGGTGCCGGGCTACAGCCAGCAGCTCTATACCGGCCTGATCATCGTGGTGGCGATGCTGCTGCAATACGCCACCGGCACCTTGAAACGATAGAACACGACCCGACGCGCTGCCGACTCCGTTGACAGCGCGTCTCTTTTTGTCTAGTTTTTCACATATATGATCATATTTCACAAATGTGAATATCGGTCATTCACCGCCGCCAGGCGGTGCGACACAGGGAATTCCTTCAAATGGCCGCAACTCAGGGATGGCACAGCGCACAGGGCCGGGCCTTCGGTGGTCCGCTCAAATACATTCAGCGCGCCGGCGAGATCGACCGCCTCGCCGATCATCTTCGTCCGCTCGGCAGCAAGGCCTTCCTGCTCGTCGATGGCTTCGTGTTCGAGAAACTCGGCCCCTCGATCCTTGCCTCGCTGGAGGGCAGCGGCCTCGGCCTGACCATGGAGAAGTTCAACGGCGAATGCTGCCGCGAGGAGATCGACCGGGTGACGGCCCTGGTCGCCGAGGCCAAGGCGGATGTCGTCGTCGGCATCGGCGGCGGCAAGACGGCCGACACCGCCAAGCTGGCCGCGATCGCCAACCAGGCCCGCATCGCCATCGTGCCGACCATCGCATCCACGGACGCGCCGACCAGCGCCATCGCGGTGACTTACACCCCGCAGGGCGTGTTCAAGGAATCCTTCATGCTGCCGCGCAACCCGGACGTGGTGGTGGTTGACAGCGCCCTGATCGCCAAGGCGCCCGCGCGCTTCCTGGTCGCCGGCATCGGCGATGCGCTCTCCACCTGGTTCGAGGCTCGCTCCAACCTGGAATCGCGTTCCGACAATTTCATCGCTGGCGGCTATCCCGCCCCGCTCGCGGGCATCGCCATCGCCAAGGCCTGCCACGAAGTGCTGATGCGCGATGCGCTGGCGGCCAAGCTCGCGGTCGAGAAGGGCGCGCTGACGCCGGCCGTCGAGAACATCATCGAGGCCAATACGCTGCTCAGCGGCCTGGGCTTCGAGAATTGCGCGGTTTCCGCCGCCCACGGCATCCATGACGGCCTGACCGCTCTCGAGGAAAGCCATGGCTTCTTCCACGGCGAGAAGGTCGCCTTCGGCGTGCTCTGCCTCCTGATGCTGGAGGGGCGCCCGCTCGCCGAGATCGAGGAAACCGCCCGCTTCTGCAAATCGCTGGGCCTGCCCGCCACCCTAGCCGACCTCAGGCTCGGCAAGGCCACCGCCGCCGACATCGAGCGCGTCGCCAAGGCGGCCCTGAAGGAAGGGTCGATCACCTGGCGGGTCGCCGTGCCCCTGTCGGTGGAGATCGTCCGCGATGCCATCATCGCCCTGGACGCCTTCACCTCCTCGCTCTTCGGCGCGGAGCGGCAGGCCGTCTGACGGCCCCTGCTTCCCCTTTTCCGACACACCTCCTCCCCTATTCAAGGACTTTGACCATGCGCGCAGCCGTCATGTATTCGCCGGGCGACATTCGCCTCGAGGATGTTCCGAAGCCAGTTGCCGCAACGGGTGAGGTGCTGCTGCGGGTTGCCGCGGTGGGCGTATGCGGCTCGGACCTTCCCCGCATGCTGACCAAGGGCGCCCATCGCATGCCGATCATCTGCGGCCATGAATTCTCCGGCCACATCACGGAGATCGGCGCCGGCGTAAGCGGTTTCGAGAAGGGGGAGCTCGTCGGCGTCGCCCCGCTCATCCCCTGCCGGGTCTGCGATCAGTGCGCGACCGGCAATTTCTCGCGCTGCCGCAACTATGACTATTTCGGCAGCCGTCGCGACGGCGCCTATACCGAATTCGTCTCGGTGCCGGTGGGCAATCTGCTCAAGGCCCCAGCCGACGCCGATCCCCGCGCCATCGCCATGACCGACCCGGCTTCGATCGCCCTCCACGCCGTCTGGAAGGCCCCGCCCACCGTTGGCCAGCGCGGCGGCGTCATCGGCTGCGGCCCGATCGGGCTGTTCGCGATACAGTGGATGAAGCTGATGGGCTGCACGGAAGTCGTCGCCGTCGACGTCTCCGAGCAGAAGCTCGAACAGGCGCGCGAGGCCGGTGCGACCCACACCCAGTTGATCACCGATCCGTTGCCATCAGGGTTGAATTGCGACCTCATCGTCGAGGCTGCCGGCCATCCCTCCTCGATCAACTTTGCCGCCAAGCTGGCCGGCCCAGGCGGCCATGTCGTGTTCATCGGCATTCCCGTCGGCGAGGTCGCGCTGGAGAACCAGACCTTCCAGCACTTCCTGCGCCAGGAAGTGTCGCTGCACGGGGCCTGGAACTCCTTCGGCGCCCCCTTCCCTGGCAAGCAATGGACCGTGTCCCTCGACGCCCTCGCCACCGGCAAGCTCAAATGGGAGTTCATGATCACCCATGAGCTCACGCTCGAGGAACTACCCGGCATGTTCGAGAGCTTCAAGCGCAAGAACGAGTTCTTCTCCAAGGTGATGTTCAGGCCGTAGACTGGGTCCCTTCTCCCTTGCGGCGGAAGGTCCCGGCAGGGGGATGAGGGGAGATGCGCTACCTTGCAAGGCATCCTCTTCCACCCCTCATCCGGCGCTACGCGCCACCTTCTCCCGCAAGGGGAGAAGGGAGTTGCGCTCTATCTTGGAGAACCTCATGCCACGTCTTCTCGGCTTGGATTTCGGCACCGGCGGCATCAGGGTCGGCGTGTTCGACCTCGACAGCCGCACGATGCTCGGTGAGCGGGAGGTCCAGTACCCCACCCGCCACCCCCATCCGGGCTGGGCGGAACAATCGCCGACCGACTGGTGGGAGGCACTCGGCCAGGCCAGCCGCGGCCTGATGCGCGACCTCGGCTCGCCCGTCATCGACGGCGTTTGCGCCGCGACCACCGCTTCGACCGTGGTGGCCTGCAAGCGGGACGGCACGCCGCTCCGCCCCTCCCTCCTGTGGATGGATTGCCGGGCCGCCGAGGAAGCGGCCCGGACGACCCGCTCGAAGCACCCCGTGCTGGCCTATGCCGGCGGCAGCGATGCGGCCGAATGGCTGGTGCCCAAGGCGATGTGGCTCGCGCGGCACGAGCCAGACGTCTATGCCGAGGCCGAGATCGTCTGCGAGTGCCTCGACTACATCAATTTCAAGCTGACGGGGCTGTGGGTCGGCTCGCGCATGAACGCGACCTGCAAGTGGAACTACGATTCCGTCAGCCGCCGCTTCCCCGACGAGCTCTATGCCGAGTTCGGCATTGCCGATCTCGCCACGAAACTGCCAAACGATATCAAGGCGGTGGGCGCGCCGATCGCCCCCGTCAGTGCCGCCGCGGCCGAGCATCTCGGCCTCGTCAACCGGCCCATCCTCGCCCAGGGCGGCATCGACGCCCATACCGGCATCGCGGGCGCCGGCACCCTGAAACCGGGCGAGCATCTGCTGATCGGGGGCACCTCGATCGTCCATCTCTTCCAGCTCGCGGCCGAGGCCCCGGTCACCGGCTTCTGGGGTCCCTATCCCCATGCCCTGGTCGATGACTACTGGCTGGTGGAAGCCGGCCAGGTTTCGGCCGGTTCGGTGATGTCCTGGTATGCGCGCGACATGTTCGGGCTCGACCAGCAGGAGCGCGCTGCTCTGGTACAGGAAGCGAGCGCCCTGCCGGTCGGCGGCACCGGCCTGCTGACGCTCGATTATTTCATGGGCAATCGCACGCCTTATCGCGATCCCCTGCTGCGCGGCGCGGTGCTCGGCCTCGCCCTCAGCCATACTCGCGCGGATCTCTATCGCTCCGCCGTCGAAGCGGTGGCGCTGGGTTCGGCCAACGTGTTCCGCCGTATCCAGGACCTCGGCATTCCCTGCAACCGCATCGTCTCTTCGGGCGGCTATGCCAAGAATCCGCTGTGGTTGCGGGCCACCGTCGATGCCATGGGCATGCCCGTCGAACTCCTCGGCCAGACCAATCTCACCCTCGTCGGCACCGCCGCCTCAGCCGCCACCGGCGCCGGCCTGTTCGACGACCTCTTTGCCGCGGCGGACGCGGTGGCCCAGCCGGTCACGCTGGTCGAGCCCGACCTCGCTGCCCATGCCCGCTATGGTGAATTGCTGCAGGATTATCTTGAAGCCACCGAGCTTCTTGCGCCACTCTCGCGCAGGCTGGCATCAAGACAGCTTGAGGGACCGCGTTGATGAGTGTCGGCAATCTCGACCAAGACGTCCAGTTCAGGACGATGTCCGGCGAGCAGCGCGAACTCCTGATGATCCAGGTCGCCAAGCGCTATTACGAGCTCGACATGACCATGGGCGACCTTGCCAAGGAGCTCAACCTCACGCGCTGGCAGGCCAGCCGCCTGCTGACCGAGGCACGCGAGGCCGGCATCGTGCGCATCGAGATCGTGCCGCGGGCGCCGCGCTCGCCCGATATCGAGTCGAGGCTCCAGCGCCGCTGGAACCTGAAGGAGGCCGTCGTCGTCCCCAACAATGGCGAGGAGGACGAGGGGCTCCTGCTCGATGCCGTGGCGCAGGCCGCCGCACGCATGCTCGCCGGCCTCGGCAAGGTGCCGCTGATCGGCGTGTCCTGGGGCCGCACCATGAGCGCGGTGGCCCATCGCCTGCCGCCCTTCTGGAACGAAGGCGTGGAAGTCGTGCTGCTCAACGGTGCCATGAATATCCGTTCGCCCTCCGTGCGTACCAACAACACGGCCGAGCTCTTCGCCCGTTCGGCCAATGGCACGGCGACCTTGCTGCCGGTGCCGGCCATTCTCGGCCATGCCGCCACCCGCATCGCCCTGGAGCAGGACCCCACCATCGCCAGCGTCTTGGAGCTTGCCCGCCAGGCCCCGGTGATCTGCTTCGGCATGGGCACGATCAGCCCCGATTCCGTCCTGGTGCAATCGGGCTTCGTCACCGAGGCGGAGACCGCCGCTCTGAAGGCCAAGGGTGCCGTCGGCGACATTCTCAGCCGCTATATCGACGCTCATGGCAATATCGTCGATGCGGACATCGATGCCCGAACCATCGGTCTGGACCTGCGTTATTGCCGGGAACGCAAATTCTCGATCGGCGTCGCTGCCGGCAAGTCCAAACAGCCTGTAACCCTTGCCTGCCTCCGGGCCGGCTATGTCAATGTGCTCGTCACCGACGAAGAGACGGCACGCTTCCTCCTGGATGAAAGCCACCATGGATAAGACCGAAAAAGGCACGCCGGCTGCCTCCAAAAAGCCCGCCCAGGTCTCCTCGGGTCAAACAGTCCCTGCCCTCAGCGTGGTGCCTGTCAGCTCCGCCCTCACCGTGTCAGGCCAGGGCGCCCATGCCCGCAATCCCGGCACCGCCCTCAAGCCGGAATGGTTCGACGCGATCGAGGTCAATCTCAGCGCCACCGAACGCCGGGCCGCGACCCTCGGCGGGCGCCGCACGGTGAAGAAGGAATATCAGGCTGCCTGGCTGGTGAAGGCGGTACAGTGCATCGACCTCACCACACTGGCTGGCGACGATACGCCCGGACGCGTGCATCGCCTCGCGCTGAAGGCGCGCCGCCCCATCCGCGAGGACATCGTGGCCGCTCTCGGCCTCGCCGACACCCCGCCCACGGTGGGCGCCGTCTGCGTCTACCCCACCATGGTCGGCCCCGCCGTCAAGGCGCTCGCCGGCTCCGGCATTCCCGTCGCCTCGGTGGCGACCGGCTTTCCCGCCGGCCTCACCCCGCTGCCCCAGCGCCTCGCCGAGATCCGCTATGCCGTCGACCAGGGTGCCGGAGAGATCGACATCGTCATCAACCGCGCCCAGGTACTGACGCAGGACTGGAACGCCCTCTATGACGAGATCCGCGCCATGCGCGAGGCCTGCGGCGAAGCCCATCTCAAGGCCATTCTCGCCACCGGCGACCTCAAGACGCTGCGCAACGTCTACAAGGCCTCGATGGTCGCCATGATGGCGGGCTCCGATTTCATCAAGACCTCCACCGGCAAGGAGGACGTCAACGCCACCCTGCCCGTCAGCCTCACCATGCTCCGCGCCCTGCGCGATTATGGCGAGTTCACCGGCGAGGCGGTCGGCTTCAAGCCGGCGGGCGGCCTGAGGACCGCCAAGGACGCCCTCGCCTGGCTGGCCCTGATGAAGGAAGAGCTCGGCCGCCCCTGGCTGGAACCCAATCTCTTCCGCATCGGAGCCTCTTCGATGCTCGCCGACATCGAGCGCCAGCTCGAACACTTCGTGACCGGGCGCTATTCGGCGCTGACCCACCACGCTTTGGCCTGATTTTTTCACCCTCCCCTGGAGGGGGAGGGTCGGTCCGCAGGGCCGGGGTGGGGTGACTTCCTTACCCCTCGCCTGCCGGCACCAAATGATCAGTGTCGTACCAGTTTCACCCCACCCCGACGCTTCGCGTCGACCCTCCCCCTCCAGGGGAGGGTGATACAGCCCTCGCCGGCTGGAGGAACACACCGATGCCCACCGTAAAGGAAATTCTGCAAACCATGGACTATGGTCCTGCGCCCGAAGCCGACAATCACGTCACGGCCTGGCTGGCGAGCCATGAGAAGGGCTTCAAGCACTTCATCGGCGGAGCCTTCGTCGCCTCCAAGGGCAAGGACACCTTCGAGGTCGTCAATCCCGCCCGCGATACGCTGCTCGCCAAGGTCGCCGCCGGCACGGCCGAGGACGTCGATGCCGCCGTCAAGGCTGCACGCAAGGCGTTTCCCGCCTGGTCCGCCCTGCCGGGCCACGAGCGCGCCCGCTATCTCTATGCCATCGCCCGCCACATCCAGAAGCGCGAGCGCTTCCTCTCGGTGCTGGAGACGCTGGACAACGGCAAGCCGATCCGCGAGAGCCGCGACATCGACATTCCCCTGGTCGCCCGGCATTTCTACCACCATGCCGGCTGGGCCGAGCTGGTCGAGACCGAATTCGCCGGCTACGGCCCGGTCGGCGTCTGCGGGCAGATCATTCCCTGGAACTTCCCGCTGCTGATGCTGGCCTGGAAGATCGCGCCGGCGCTCGCGGCCGGCAACACGGTGGTGCTCAAGCCCGCCGAGTTCACCCCGCTGACGGCGCTGGCCTTCGCCGAGATCTGCCGCGAAGCCGGCCTGCCGGATGGCGTGGTCAACATCGTCACCGGCGACGGCGCCACGGGTGCAGCCCTCGTCGCCCATCCCGACGTCGACAAGATCGCCTTCACCGGCTCCACCGAAGTCGGTCGCCTGATCCGCCAGGCCACGGCGGGCTCCGGCAAGAAGCTTTCGCTCGAGCTCGGCGGCAAGTCGCCCTTCATCGTCTATGAGGATGCCGATCTCGACGGCGCCGTGGAAGGCGTGGTCGATGCCATCTGGTTCAACCAGGGCCAGGTCTGCTGCGCCGGCTCGCGCCTGCTGATCCAGGAAGGCATCGCCGAGCGTTTCCTCGGCAAGCTGCGCCGCCGCATGGAGACGCTGCGCGTCGGCGATCCCCTCGACAAATCCGTCGACATGGGCGCCATCGTCGCGCCGGTGCAACTCCAGCGCATCCAGGACCTCGTCAGGAAGGGAGAGCAGGAGGGCGGCACCCTTTGGCAGGCCGATTGCGCCCTGCCGGCCAAGGGCAGCTTCTTCCCGCCCTCGATCTTCGTCGATGTGGAGCCCTCCTCCACGGTCTCGGAGGTCGAGATCTTCGGCCCGGTCGCCGTAGCGATGACCTTCCGCACGCCCGACGAGGCGATCCAGCTCGCCAACCACACCCGCTATGGCCTCGCCGCCTCGATCTGGTCGGAGAACATCAACCGCGCCCTCGACACCGCCGCCCGCATGAAGGCCGGCGTGGTCTGGGTCAACTCCACCAATCTGTTCGACGCCGCCGCCGGCTTCGGCGGCTATCGCGAGAGCGGCTTCGGCCGCGAGGGCGGCCGCGAAGGCCTCTACGAATATCTCAAGCCCGACTGGGAGAAATCCCTGCCGGCGGCCGAGGACAACAAGGCCGCTACGCTTGGCGTCACGCCGGCCGACGCGCCTGCCAGCACCGGCCTGCCCAGCATCGACCGCACCGCCAAATTGTTCGTCGGCGGCAAGCAGGCCCGCCCGGATTCCGGCTACAGCTACACGGTCAAAAGCACGGCCGGCGCCACGCTCGGCCAGGCGGGCCTGGGTAATCGCAAGGACATCCGCAACGCGGTCGAAGCAGCGACCAAGGCAGGCGGCTGGGGCGCCGCCACGGCGCATAACCGTGCCCAGGTGCTCTATTACATCGCCGAGAACCTGTCGGCCCGTGCGGCCGAGTTCGAGCAGCGCCTGGTGAGCTATGGCCACAGCGCCAAGGCAGCCAAGGCGGAAGTCGAGAAGGCGATCCGGCGCATCTTCTACTACGCCGCCCAGGCCGACAAATATGACGGCCGCGTGCATGCCACCCGCTCGCGCAACGTGACGCTGGCGATGAACGAGCCCTTCGGCGTGGTCGGCATCCTCTGCCCGGACGAGGCGCCGCTGCTCGGCTTCGTCTCGCTGGTGCTGCCGGCGATCGCCATGGGCAACCGCGTCGTCGCGGTACCCTCGCCGGCCTTCCCGCTGGCGGCGACCGACTTCTACCAGATCCTGGAAACCTCGGACGTGCCGGCCGGCGTCGTCAACATCGTCACCGGCGCGCGCGACGAACTCGCCAAGACCCTGGCCGAGCACGACGACGTCGACGCCCTCTGGTATCACGGCTCCAGAAGCGGCGCCGCGGCCGCCGAGAAGGCCTCCGCCGGCAACCTCAAGGCGACCTGGACCAACCAGGGCCGGGCCATCGACTGGCTGAAGGATGCGCAGGCCCAGGGCGCCGACTATCTGCGCCATGCCACCCAGGTGAAGAACATCTGGGTGCCCTACGGCGAATAGGGTCGGCACCATTACAAGCAACCCCGCTTGTAATGGCACGTCCCATCAAAGTCGCGCAGCCCCTCACCTCTATCCTCTCCCCGTAAGAACGGGGCGAGGGGGCGCAGGCGTCGCGATTCATCCTCGGGCCGTTCATCTCGCCCGGGGGTTGAGCGAGATGAGACGTTTTCAGTATAAAATGTACCGTCAAGGTCCCCTCGCCCCGTTCTCACGGGGAGAGGATAGAGGTGAGGGGCTGCGCGACCTCGGCGACAGGGAGTGATCCATTCCCCATTGGCTTTTCCGGAGAACGCCCGAGCACTCTTATGGCCGACCGGTGGCGACCTCGCCCGGCTGCTTGGGCTTGTAGGCGCCCTTGGTGATCACCTCCTCGCCGACCTCGACCAGGTGATGCCCGACGGTGCGCAGCAAATGCAGGGCGACGGTGATGTCGCTTTCGACGATGTCGAGGAATTCGCGCGTGCCGATGCGCAGGCCGGTCAGGTCGGCCGTCGCGATCATCGACACCATGCGCGTCTGGCCGAGGATGACGGCAAGATCACCGATCAGCCGCCCGGGCAGGATGGTATCGATCAATTCCTCCTCGCCCAGCGAATTGAGCCAGCGCAGTTCGGCGCTGCCGGAGGCGACGACATAGGCGCCATCGGGCACCTCGCCGGTGCGGAAGACATAGTCGCCGGCTTTCGTCGACATCCAGCGCGAGGCATAGGCGAGCAGCTCGATCTGGCTTCGCTTGAGGCCGCGGAAGCTCTCCACCGCCGAGAGCACCTCGACCTTGGCCTGCAGGTCGCCCGAGATCGAGGCGTGATAGGCCGGCGCCGGCGGGCGGCTGGCCCCGTTGATCAAACGACCGTCGCGGATGGTGACAACCAGGTCGAAGTCTTCGCTCTGGGTGATCTGGGGCTCCAGTACGATGATGGTGCTGTCAGGCAGCAGGGCACGCAGCCTGAGCCAGATGGCACGACGGTCCGCCTCCGAAGCGCTCGCCATGGCATGATCGAGCAGGACGAGATCGGGCCGGCGGATCAGGGCCCGGCCGAGGCCGATGCGCTCGCGCACCGCCGGCGAGAGGTTGGTGCCGGCGATCGCGGTACGCACCTCTCCCACCAGCAGGCGCAGGGCGCCGGCGAGGCCCTGCGCCTCCACCACTTCCATCAGCACGTGGTGGATCTGCCGGCGGGTCGCCTCCGACGGCGCCACCGACAGGCCGAACACCAAGTTTTCCAGTACGGTCAGGTCATAATTATAGGCATCGGCCTGGATCGGCGAAAAAGTTCCGCCTGCCAGCTCCCTCAGGCGCGCACCATGGCGGGCACGTGCGGCCACGATGGCGGCCGCAAGTTCGGCGGGAAAATCGGTGCCGAGATCACTCGGCGCGATGTTGAAGAGCAATGACAGCAGCGTGGCACGCTCGGCGGCGCTCATGCCGGCGACGTCGTGGGCCTGCTCCTTGGAGGCGACCGACCGCAAGCGCTCGAACAGCTCGGGGCCGATTGTGGTGAAGCGGCGCAGCAGCGGATGGCGAGGCCCGACTTCGCCAAAGGCCCTGACCAGCGTCGAGGCAAGGTCGATCGAGAAGGCCAGGAGCTGTTCGGCAATGTCGAGCCCGGCGATCTCGGCCAGGAGGCGTTCACCCGGATGGCTCGATTCGGTCTCACCGTGATGGTGGACGGCATAGAGCAGGTTCTCGCCGATGGTCAGGCCTGGATTGATGGCGCCGGGATCGAACCGGTCGATCTGCCCGGCCAATCCATCAGTCTCCAGGCGTCGCGCCACCCGTTCCCTGAGGGCGAGGACGCGGCCGGCGAGATCGTCATGCTGGCCCGGAACCAGATAGCCGTCGAGAGCGCGATCGAGCAGCATTTCCGAGCGACCGATCACCTCGATGACAGCGAGCCACCAGGCGTCGACCTCGCTTTCGTCCTTGAAACCGACGAGCCCGCCATCGTTCCAGGCACTATCGAGCCGATCGGGGCTGTTGGCGGTCTCCACGGCTTCGGCCACAGCCTTGGCCTCCTCGTCCGACGGTTCACCCGACGGCACGGGTTCCAAATAGAGGGGCATCCTGGTGTTCTGGGCGATGGTGCCGCGGAAAAGGTAGGGCGTGCTGGTGGCGACGCCGATACGCGCCGCCAGAACGGTCGGGCTGACGCCGACGAGATCGAGGCCGGATATGTTCACCTGCCCGGTGCTCGGCGCCGAGGCGCCCGAGAAGAGGTCGCACAAGGCCCGGCGCACCAGCATGTCCGCACTCTGAATGGCGACGAGCGCCCCGCCGGGAATGGTGAGATCGACCTGATCGAGCAGAGGCACGCCGCCAAGGCCCGGCACGGTGACGTCGCGCAGATGAATGGTGCCGTTCAGGCGCGGCACATCGGCATCGGCCACCGCCGGGGCCGGAACCTCCGGCACTTCGAATTGCTCCAGGAGGGCGTCATAACGCGAGGATGCTTCCTGGGCCTGGTTCCAATAGGTCAGCAATTCGCGCCAGGGATCGGCGATGTCGCGGGAGGCGGCAAGCGCCGCGATCAGGGCGCCGACGCTGAGCTGGCCATGGATGACCAGATAGCCGCCGATCAAGAAGAACAGGAAGGGGGTGAGCTGCGTGATCGAGTTGTTGACGAATTTGATCAGGAATTTGCGCTCGAAAATGCGCAGCCGGATCGTATAGAGCTCGCCCAGCTGCCGGCTGAACTCGGCGAGGCGATAGCGCAAACCGCCACTCTGCCGGAGATCGGCGACACCGGCGACGCTTTCCCCGATGCGTTCCGACAGGGCTCGTACCCGGCTGACGCGCTGATGATGCAGCCTGTTCACATAGCGCTGCATGCGCGGGATCAGATAGGCCTGCACCGGAATGAGGCCGATGCCGGCAACGCCGAGCCAGACATTCTGGAGAAAGAGGAAGGCGACGATGGTCAAGATCTGGCCTGCCTGGAACACCGGCTGGGCGAAGGCATCGCCCATCACGCCGCTCAAGGGCTCGGCCTCGGCGGTGACCATCGAGACGACCTCGCCCTGCGAGACGGTGTCGAAGCGTTGCAGGGGAAAGCGCAGCACCTGGGCGATCAGCTTGTAGCGCAGCCGCCGGATCAGCCTCTCGCCGATGACACCCCGGTAGATGCCGAGCTGCATCTTGATGACGCCATTGGCCAAAGTGCAGACCAGAAAGGCCAGGCAGAGCACCATGAGAAGCGTGGTCTGGTCGAGATGCAGGCCCAGGTGGTTGAGCGGCGTGACATGCCCCTGAAGCGCGCCGTTCAGGATATATTTCGGCAATTCCAGCGACAGATAGAGCACCGGAAAGGAAGCCACGGTCGCAGCCAGTAATAAAAGCTGATGTCGCCTGCTGTACCGCCAGACGAACGAAAACAGCCCGGATCTGTCCGGATCGCCATTGCTGGACAAAAGTCGCCTCCCGCCCGTTGCGAGATCCCCACATCTTCATGTGTGACTACAACCCACAATAGCAAGCCACCGGCAGGCGAAAACCGCTCCCTTGCCTATATCGGCGCACGAGAAAGGCCTTTTTCTTGGCCTTCACCACATGTGCAGCGATGTCGTGCCCTGCGTCGTACCGTGCCAGGAGGCCGTCTCGATATTGAAGACGAGCGCACTGACGACCTGCCTGGCGACGTTCTGGTGGAAGGCCACGACGCTTTCGGCCTTGAGGAAGAAGGACTGCGTCAGCAGGCGGCGGCCCGATCGGGCATCGGACAAGGTCACGACGACATTGAGATGCGGCTCGCCGGCCACGACCTGACCCTCGACCAGATAGTCGACACCGGCGACCGTCTTGGGTGACGGTTTGCGCCGTGCCGGCGGCTGCACCACGATCACGCGCGAATTGGCGATCGCGCCCCGGATTTCCTGCACGATGGTCTCGAAGGCAGGCTTCATCCCGCCATCCACGCCACGCAGGCTGAACGGCATCACCGCGACCTTGGGCTCCGCCGCGCCGGCATCGAGATCGATGTCATCGGTGCCCTGCTCCGGTGCCTCCGGCGCATCAGCGAAGCCTTCGGGCGGCATGTAGATGTAGCCCCGCCCCGGCACGGTGTGGATGATACGGTGCTGCTCGTCTCCGACGCTCTGACGCGCATCGCGAATGCAGCGCAGCAGGGCCCCTTCGGTAACCACGGCATGCGGCCAGACCGCGGCGAACAATTCGTCCTTGCGGACGACCCTTCCGGCATTGCGAGCAAGATAGCTCAGCAATTTGAAGGTTTTGGAGCGCACCGGCACGCGCGCGCCGGCCTTGCGCAATGTACCTCGGCTGAGATCCAGAACGGATTCGCCGAGCCTGTAAGTCAGCTCCTGATCCATGTCTCTACTCTCTCGGCAGTGGGGGTTGGGCGAGGTTTGTCCCCGCTCCGTCTGTGGTGCCGCCGAAAAAGTGCAGGAGGATTTGCAGGAAGCCTCCGGCTGTCTCAGCCGCAGCTCCAGTTTCGCCATTCCTGCCAGGGAAACATCATCAAAACAGATGAGGCGCAGCCGGATTTCTTGCGTCACGGTGCTCATCGAAAGCAAAGTGTCTATCAACATGACTGCACACGGGAGCGCTGCCCCTCACCCTAACCCTCTCCCCGCAAGCAGCGGGGCGAGGGAGGCGCAAACGTCACGAATAATCGTCGGAGATTTCATCTCGCCCAACCGCTGGGCGAGATGAGACACTTTCGGCCTGAAATACAAGGCTGAAGTCCCCCTCGCCCCGTCCTCACGGGGAGAGGGTTAGGGTGAGGGGCAACGCAACCGGAAAGATGAGGTGAGGAAGCACCTATCAACCCCGCCGGGATCACGCCATGCGAGGCAGTGGCGCCAGTCCGGCCAGCAGGGCGACCACCTCGGCCTGGCGGCTGCAACCGGTCTTCTCCAGGACGCCGCGCACCTGCGTGCGCACGGTGTTCGGCGTCACGCCGCTATGCTGGGCGATGTGCTCCACGCTGTCGCCTGTCGCGAGGCTGCGCGCGACCCGGGCCTCCGCCGGCGTGAGGTCGAAAAGGGACTGCACCAGCTCAACCGGCGGTGCCTGCGGCGCGGTCACTGGCGTCAGGATCAGGGCCGCCGCGCTGCTCACGAAAATGTCGCGCGCGCTCAGGCGGATCGGCACGATATGGGCGACCATCGCCTCGGGCTCCCCCCGCACCGGGAAGGACCGCACGCTCGCACCATGCGGCTGGTCGATGGTGACGATGGCATCGCGCAGGAGCTTGTCGGCCGCCCGATCGACGAAGGAGACGCCGTCGAAGGCGCGCCAATGCACGAAGGCGCCGAGATCCTCGATCAGGCTGTTGGCGGCCAGCACCTTGCCCATCCGGTCGAGCACCAGCGCCGGCAGGCCGAGAGCAGCCAGGGTCTGGCTGGCGGCGCGGGCCCGCTCGAGTTGCAGGCGTGCGGTCATCAGGGCACTGCGGGCCAGATGGGGGCGCAATATATCGAAACGATCGACCAAGGCCCGCTCGGCCGGCCCCTGGGCGAGCCAGCGCGTGAACAGGAGCAGCAGCATTTCCCGGGTCGGCAGCTCCACCGTGGTCACGATCATCGAGCCGATGCCCGAGGGACGCCAGAAATCACGATAGAGCGGCTCCTGCTCGAGCTCGATCTCGGTCATGATGTCCCGCTCGGTGATGAAACCGGCCCGCGAGGATGCCAACACCCGGCTCAGCCCATGGCCGCGCTGGGCGAAGCCGCCGGCCAGAGCGGCCTTGGCCCTCTCCCGTGCGTCGGGCGAGGCCGTGAGCATGGTGGCATCCTTGCCGAAGACATAGAGGCTGCCGCCTGCCCCCGCCGTCATGCGTGAAAGCGTGTCCAGCGTGTCCGGCCATTGTTCCGGCACGAAGGCACATTCGTAGATCCGATCGACCAGTTGCTGATCCATGACGGCTTCCTCTCGAAAGCAACGCCTGCATTATTCCAGATCACGCCGTCAATTCACCAAGAAAATATCGATTTCTCTCCCTCAATCCGCAAGTTTCAACTCGAAAAACACCTGATCACGTAGGACTATACCATCGATCATGATGCCGTCGGGGTAACCCGTTTCCGGCCGGAAGGCATCCGGCACGATTCGGGTCATGCGAAAGCCCCGGCGCTGGTAGAAGCGCAGATTGCCGATATCGGCCGTCGCCGTCGAGACGACCAGCGACAGAGCGCTCTGATCCCGGGCAAACGCGATGGCCGCTTCGACCAGTTCGCACCCGATCCCCGTGCCGCGGTGCTCGGCCAGCACCGCCAGGCTCTTGAGCTCGAGCACGTCTGGCTCATCGGTGGCGACGATCTGGGCGTGGCCGATGATGATGCCTTCCCGGCGGGCCACCAGCACATCGCCCAGCCCGATATAGGAGGCGATCTGAACCGGTGAATCATCGGCGAGGGCGAACAGCGCCAGCAGGGCGTCGCGCGGGCCGTCATATCGTTCTATCGGCATCGGCACATCCGCGGGCAGAGAACCGGTATCATCGCGCGGGCCCGCGCAGCCAGTCGGGCACCTCACCGAAGCCCTCGACCAGGTGGTCGACGATGGCCCGCAGCTTGCGCGGCATCGGCTTGACCGGCGGCCAGACCGCGGCGATCGGCAAAGGCTGCGGCGGGTTGCCGGGCAGCAGGGCGACGAGGCGACCATCGGCCAGGGCCTCATGGGCAATGAACATCGGCAGCAGGGCCAGCCCAAGGCCGGCAATCGCCATGTCGCGCATCACCTCGCCATTGTTGGCGGCAATGCGGCCGCGCATCGGCACGCCGACGACACCGCCCGAGCCATCGGCCAATTGCCAGACCTGCGTCGCCTGCAGGTTGCGATAGCCGATAGCGGCATGATTGGGCAGGTCGGCGAGATCCTTCGGCGCCCCCCGGCGCTCCAGATAGTCGGGGCTCGCGCAGACGACGCGCGGATCGTCGCAGAGTTTGCGGGCGATCAGGCCGGAATCCGACATCTGGCCGATGCGCACGGCAAGGTCGAAGCCGCCGCGCACCAGATCGACGAAGCGATCCTCATAGTCGACCACCAGTTCCAGATCGGGGTGCCGCAGGGCGAAGGCAGCCAGCAAGGGGCTGAGATGGCGGATGCCGAAGCTCATCGGCGCCGAGATGGCGAGCGAACCGCGCAGGCCCGCCATGCCCCAGGCCACGCTCTCGACGGCGTTGGTCATCTCAGCGAGGGCCGGCCTTAGCCGTACCGCCAGTTCGCTCGCCGTCTCGTTGGGCAGGATGCGCCCGGCATGGCGCTGGAACAACGGCGCGCCCAGGGCCAGCTCGAGATCGGCGATGCGCTTGCTGACCACCGATTTCGACAGGTTCGCCCGCGCCGCCGCGCCGGACACCGTGCCGGTCTCCATCACATCCAGGAAGGTCTTGATCTCGTCGATGGTCCATTTCATGGCGAGCGTCCAAATCGGTGGGCCGGGCCCACCTCTGCCTACCCCGTCAGCCCCGCCTTTCCAACCCCAATCGTTCGAAATCTTCGAACGCGGCGTGTGCAAGTATCACGCTACACGGCCGAGCCGTTCGCGCCGATATTCCGGGCAACGCAACACGAAGGAGACTGCCATGCAGCTCACCGGCATTCATCATCTCACCGCGATCACCGCGAACGCACCCGGCAACAAGCGCTTCTACACCGACACGCTTGGCCTGAGGCTGGTCAAGAAAACCGTCAACCAGGACGACACCAGCGCCTATCATCTCTTCTATGCCGACGGCGAGGCCACGCCCGGCAGCGACCTCACCTTCTTCGACTGGCCGGTGGCACCCGAACGCCGCGGCACCCATTCGATCAGCCGCACGGGCCTGCGCGTCTCCGGCGAGGACAGCCTGAATTATTGGGCGGCCCGCCTGAAGGATCTGGGCGTAACCGCCGGCGACGTCGGCCTGATCGACGGTCGCGCCAGCCTTGAATTCGAGGATCCGGAGGGCCAGCGTTTCCGGCTGGTGGACGATGGCGGCAACGGCGCCCTGCACCCCTGGAGCCGCAGCCCCGTACCGACTGAACACCAGATCAGGGGCCTTGGCCCGATCACCATCTCGGTGCCGAAGAAGGAGCCCACGGATGCCGTCCTCACCCGCGTGCTCAACATGAAGGAGGAGCGCGACTATGCTTCGCCCGACGGCGAGGGCCGAGTGCATGTCTACCGCATGGGCGAAGGCGGTGCCGCTGCCGAGTTGCATGTCGCCGTGCAGCCGGGGCTCGGCACTGCCCGCCAGGGCGCCGGCGCCGTACATCACGTCGCCTTCCGCACCCCGGACGTCGCGGGAATCCATGCCTGGACCGAACGGCTCGGCCAGTTCGGCATTCCGAGCTCGGGCGAAGTGGAACGCTACTACTTCCGCTCGCTCTACTTCCGCGAGCCCGGCGGCAATCTCTTCGAGATCGCCACCGATGGCCCCGGTTTCGCCGTCGACGAGCCGCTGGAGAGCCTGGGCGAGCGCCTGTCGCTGCCGCCTTTCCTCGAAGGCCGCCGCGCCGCCATCGAAGCCGGTCTGCAGTCCCTGTAGTATCGGCCACGAACATAGCCCAACCAACGCAAGGCCAGCGCCGGGTATCCCCCGGCGCTGGTTTTTTGTTGGAGACAAGCCTTGAAACCGCACCGCGGCAGAAGCGCACAATCGTTCAAGATCGCAGCCGCGGCAGGCTCCATAAGTCGCATCATTCGAGAACGGAGCAAGGCACCATGGAAACCACGCCCAAAGCGATCAACTTCGCCGAGAAGATCTCAAAGATCGGCGATCTCTGGCAGCCCCGCGTCATTGCCGAGATGAACGACTACCAGTTCAAGCTGGTGCGCATCGAGGGGGATTTCATCTGGCACGACCATCCTGAAACGGATGAGACCTTCATCGTCCTCAGCGGCCGCCTGCGCATCGATTTTCGCCATGGTGCAGTTGTCATCGGCCCGGGCGAGATGGCCGTGGTGCCCAAGGGCCTGGAGCACAAGCCCTATGCAGAAAGCGAGGTCCATCTCCTGCTGATCGAACCGCGCGGCACCCTCAACACCGGCCATGAAGGCGGCGAGCGCACGGCCCAGAACGACGTCTGGGCCTGAGATCGCAACGGGCACTCTCCCTCAACTCTCGATCACGACGTCAAGCAACTCGCCATCGAGCGAAAACTTGGTTGCGAACAATTCATTGTCGTTGCGGGCCGGCAGGATCGAATAGTCGAGGGTCAGTGCCGCGCCGCCGCTTTTCTCGGGCGAAAGTGAAAAACATCCACGCTTGAGAACGAGTGCCGCGGCAAAGGCCTGCGGCGAGACGGCACCAGGATCGGCTGCATCGGGAAAGATCTGATCGAGAGCCCGGCGCAGGGTCGGGGTACCATAGGTGAAACGCTCCTCCAGCCATTCCATGCGCAAAGCCTCGGGAAAGCCAGACCGCACGCCGGCATCCAACCTGTCCAATTTCTCGACCAGGGGTACGAACGGATCCAGATGCTCCGGCTCGAAGGCAGCCATGGTTTTCTTGGTCATGAAAAGATCGAACGGAACTTTGCGCCCGGCAACCATCGGCGTTACCAGGCGCGAAAAATCCGACAGCTTGCGTCGCCCGAAAAAGGAATGCCGATATCCCGCCTCCCATCGAGACGGTGCGATTGAATCCGGCAGGTCGCGCATCGCCTGTTCGACCTGGTACTCGATCCCCGAGAAATTTCCGGTGGCATCGAAAAGAGCGGCGAAAACCGGTGGCCACCAAGGGATGCCGGCAAACTCCCAGACTGCTTGGTCAATCGCGCGATATTGCAGGGCGAAGGGCCGCTGATCATAGGGGTAAGGCGTCAGCGAGGATGGAAGCAACTCATCGTCACCGCCCATCATGGCACAGACGAGCTCGAACGCTCCTGCGGAGGGGGGCCAGGAGCGAAAATGTTGGCGAACGCGCCGGTCATTCTCTTCCAGATTGCGGCAGAAAGCTTCGAAGGCCGGCAGGCGTGGCAGGAGCGCCTCGTAATGCTCACGGGTCGGATGGCACATATACCCCGCCCTATAGGCGACGTCGGAGCGATTGGCAGGCGGATGGAAGATGAGATCCCACCCATCCGCCGTGACCTGTCCGAAATAGGCGTGCGTAGCGATTGCATCGGGAGACTGCATGACGACCTCGAGGTGCGATCCCCGCACGGTGCCGCAACTGCGTTCGGGAGGCAATCAGGCCAGATCCGATCGCCCCGGCTTGAGCAGTTCCGTTAGATCTTTCGCCAAGAATAAGACAAGAATAAGAACAGTATAGCTACGCCGTCGCCGGCGGGTCCTCGCCCGGCGCCAGCGTCATCACGTCGGCCCAGTCGGGGTGCTTGCGGTATTGCGCCCGCACATAGGGGCAGAGCGGCAGGATGCGAAAGCCGTCCCTGCGGGCGTCCTCCACCATGTAGGCCACCAGAGCCGCGGCAGCGCCGGTGCCGCGCATCGTCTCGGGGGCACCGGTATGATCGGCACTGATCAGGCCGGCTCCGTGCCTGGTGAAGACGATCTCGGCCTCCCCTTCCACCCCGTCGATGCGCGCGACATAACGCCCACGCGGTTCGGTCAGTTCCTCACGACGAATGTCGATATCAGCCATTGCGGCCTCCTTCAGTGATTTCGAACCATTGACGTGCCGCCGACCGGTCGGCGGATGACAATTCGTGGCCGGTGTCGATGCTGCGGGCGGTGACGTCGGCGCCCTGGTCCCGCAGCCAGGCCTCAAGCCGGGGCGCTTCCTGCCCGAAGGGGTCCCGAGCCCCGGCCAACATCAGGACCGATGTCCCGGCAAGATCGGCCTGCGGCAAGGCCGCGAGCACCGGCATCGCCCGCAGCAGAACGGCGCGCGTGATGATGCCGGGATGCAGCCCCATCACGGCGGCGATGAAATTGGCGCCGTTTGAATAGCCCAGAAAGGTCAGACGGGTGGGGTCGAGTCCATAGCCTGCAACGGCCCCCTCAATGAAAGCCGCAAAGGCCTTCGCTTCGAAGGCGATGTCGGCCTGATCGAACTCCGTCATCCCCATGCGCCAGAACCAGCGCAGCACGCCTTCCTCATGGCTACGCCCACGCACGCCCAGCAAGGTCGCATGGGGCGCGATCTGTCGGGCGAGCGGCATCAGATCGGCCTCGTTCCCGCCGGTTCCGTGCAACAGGACCAATGTGCTGCCGTCGGGCTGGTCCGGCGTATGGAACCGATGCACGAACGGCAGATCCCGATGCGGCAGGCGCGGCTCTCCAGGCAGGGAGAACTGCGGCAGCATGGCCTTCAGCTCCTCCGCCCGCCCGGCATCGCCGGGCGGTACGAACAGGCGCTCGCCGAGACGGTCGGCTTCCTCGTCGATGGCAAAACCCGGACCATCCGTCGCCACTTCGATCAAGGTGCCGCTTGGCTCCCGTACATAGAGCGAGGTGAAGTAGTTGCGATCATGGAAATTGGTTGGCGACGAATTGAGACGCGACAGCGCAGCCTCGTGCTTGCGCACCTCAGCCACATCCACCGCGCGAAAGGCGACATGATCGGCTGTGCCGGTACCGGGAACACCCGGCACATAGCCCGAGGCATCGCGGACATCGACGGCATCCGTATCCGACAGCAGGCGCTGGACACTGCCCTCGCGCGGCCCGGGCCGGTAGCCGAAACGCGCGATGAAGGCCGCCGTTTCCTCCGGCTGGTCCGTCAGCAGGGTCACCGCACGCAAGCGCCGCGGCGCGGTCGCTTCGTTGCCCCAGGGCGCGGCTGATGGCAGGTCGGCACCGACCAGCTTGACGATGACGCCGTCGGGATCCTTGAGCCGCAGTACGGATTCGCCGAATTCCTGCGACGGCCCCGTCATCGGCACGCCATGGCTGAGGGCCCGCGTCATCCAGTCGCCGATGCTGGCCGACGGCACCGCAAAGGCGATCTCGGAAACCTGGCCATTGCCGACACGGCCGGGGGCACCGTCCTCCCAGACGAGGAAGGTGACGATGGAGCCGGGCGAGCCGAGACGATCGCCATAGAAGAGATGGAGTTGCTGGGCATCTTCGTAGCCGCCCGTACGCTTGACCAGGCGCAGGCCGAGGAAGCCGACATAGAAATCGACATTCGCCTGCACGTTGCGCGTCATCAAGGTGACGTGGTGGATCCCGCTCGCGGCCATTGCCATCATATTGCTACCCGTCTCTCTCCTGTCGATGTTTTCCAAACTCGCATGATCGTCTGCGTTCGTCCAAGTCACTGACATCGAAATCGGCGTTCTCGATTGTCGAACGGCAAAAGGGTTTTGAGCGACCAGTTCCCGACCTATGCTGAGCCATGGGCCGCCTGAGCAAAGTTTGAGATCTTGCGGCCGACAACGTCCGAAGCACCAAGTGGACTGGAGGATCGAATGAGCTGGAACCCCGCCCTGACACCCGGCTGCCCCGACGCGATCGGCATCGACGCGATCGAAACCTTGATCGTTCCGCGTTCGCGCGATCTCGGCGGCTTCGAAGTTCGCCGCGCCCTGCCCGCCCCCAAGCGCCAGATGGTCGGCCCCTTCATCTTCTTCGACCAGGCGGGGCCTGCCGAATTCCTGACCGGCCAGGGCGTCGACGTCCGTCCGCATCCCCATATCGGCCTGGGTACCGTCACCTATCTCTATCGCGGCGATTTCCACCATCGCGACAGCCTGGGCACCGACCAGGTCATCCACCCCGGCGCCCTGAACTGGATGGTGGCCGGGCGCGGGGTCACCCATTCGGAACGGACCTCGGCGCAAGCCCGCCGCGGTCCCAACAGCCTGTTCGGCATCCAGACCTGGATCGCCCTGCCGGAAACCCACGAGGACATGGCGCCGATGTTCGAGCATCACGGCAAGGAGACTCTGCCGGTGATCGAAAGCGACGGCGTCAGCGTGAAGCTTATCCTCGGCAATGCCTATGGCGAGAAGGCGCCGGCGACGATGTTCTCGGAAACCTTCTACGGCGACGTCGTCCTCTCTCCCGGCGCAAGACTGCCCATGCCGGATAATCATGAGGATCGCGGCCTCTACATCACGCAAGGCTCCGTCTCCATTGCCGGCCAGGATTTCGAGGCCGGGCAGATGATGGTCTTCCGCCCCGGCGACGCCATCACGGTTGCGGCCGGCGACCGGGGCGCCCGCCTGATGATCTTGGGCGGCGCCACCCTCGGCGGACCACGTTATATCTGGTGGAACTTCGTCGCCTCCTCGAAGGAACGCATCGAGGAAGCCAAGGCGCAATGGCAGGCCCAGAACTGGGGCCAGGGCCTGTTCGATCTGCCACCGGACGATCGCGCCGAGCATATTCCTCTGCCCGATTGAGACCGGCAACGGCATTCATTCTCCCAGACAGGCAGCGTGCGACGAACCTTCTTCACACAATGGAGAAGGTTCGTCACATTTTCGGGATGACTTTGCGCAAGATTCTTCATACAACTTCACCTTGCGCGTGACCTTGCCCATTGACTCAGTTTGTGGAAATGCGCAACAAAATGAAGGGCGCCCCTATGATGTGGCTCCGGCGCCAATCCCGTCGCCACGCGGGCAATAAGAAACAAGCCATTTCCAGGGAGAAACCAGATGTACAGGAAGATAGGAGCCGGCCTCGCCGCACTGACGGTCAGCGTCCTGCTCGCCACCACCTCCGCCTATGCCGATTTCTGGTCCGACGCATCCAAGGACCTCCAGGGTGTCACCATCCACGGCATTTCCGAGAGCACGCCGCCCTCCAACTATGTGAAGAACGTGCTGGGCCCAGCCTTCACCAAGGCCACCGGCATCAAGGTGGAGTTCGAAGCCACCTCCTGGGACCAGATGTACGACAAGGCGATCAAGGACATGGAGGCCAAGACCGGCGTCTATGACTTCGTCTATATCGAGCAGGACATCATCTACAGCTATCTGGCCCGCAACTTCCTGGTCGACATCACCAAGACCCTCGCCGACAAGCCGGCGCTGAAGGCGCCCGACTACGATCCCGCGAAGTTCACCAGCTTCGCCAACTACTTCAAGGACGACAAGGGCGACCTCTACGGCGTGCCGATGGAGGCCTTCATCAAGATCTACCTCTATCGCAAGGACCTGTTCGATGATCCGGCGGTGAAGGAAGCCTACAAGAAGAAGACCGGCAAGGATCTCGCGCCCGCCAAGACCCATGAGGACTACAAGGCCATCGCCGACTTCTTCACCGAATGGGGCAAGGACAAGGGCGAGGAATTGTGGGGCTCGACGGTGCAGGCCAATACCGGCCACCCCGCCTCCTGGTACGAATTCTTCGAAAGCGTCGCGCCGACCTTCGGCGTCTATAATTGGGGCATCGACGCTTCCAAGAACTATGCCGCCACCGTCGCCAATGGCGGCTCGATGAACAGCCCCGAGGCCAAGAAGGCCCTGGAATACTGGCTGAGCCTGCTGCCGGACGCGCCGCCCGAATCCACCGCCAGCACCTGGGACGAAGTCGCCGCCACCTTCGCAGCCGGCCGCGCGGCCCAGGGCCTGGTCTATGGCGAGAACGCCGCCTGGATCGCCACCGATGCCTCCAAGTCCAAGGTGGTGGGCAAGGTCGGCGTGGCCTTGCCGCCGACCTCCCCCGGCGTGATCGAGGCCGCGGAAGCCGGCAAGGGCTATATCGGCTATTATGACGGCGGTGCCTTCGGCATCTCCTATGCCTCCAAGAACAAGGAAGCGGCCCTGCTCTTCCTGCAATATATCGCCCAGGAGAGCGTCCAGGCCGATTGGGCCGTCGCCGGTTCGCGCATCACCCACACCGCGACCTATGACGATCCCAAGGTGAAGGCGCAGGACGAGAAGACGAACGGCTACTATTCGCTGATGAAGAAGGACGGCAAACTCTTTGCCGGTGCCCCGCCCTACCCCTTCCACGCCCAGGTGCGTGAAGCGACCGCCTCGATCTTCTACAAGGCGATCACGGGCGACCTTTCCGCCTCCGACGCCCTCGACCAGATGGCGGCCACGACGGAAGCCGAACTCAAGAAGCTGGGCTATCGCAAGTAAGAACGTCGGCCTTTGTCATGCCCGGGCTTGACCCGGGCATCCGGGTGCCTTCGCCAGGTGAGTACTGGCCAGGTGGGGACTGGATTGCCGGGCCAAGCCCGGCAATGACAAAGGCCGCATCGATCCAAAGCGGGCCGCCATTTGAACGAGACACTTCAAATCGCAAAGACACGTTGGATCAAAGAGTTGGAGCAAGTGAGCGTTCACGCCTGAACGCTCACTTGCTCGAGGTGCCGTAGCTTTCGAGATCGGCATCCCTCTTGCCTCGCGGGTGAAGGAACCCTCATGCGATCGTCGACAACCGGCTGGCTGCTGCTGGCACCCACCCTGTTCATCCTCGCTCTGTTCGGTGTCGTGCCGTTCATCTACGTGATGGTGGTCTCCTTCACGCAGTGGAACAGCTTCGCTGCCGATCCGACCATGCATTTCAACGGGCTCGACAATTTCCGGGCCTTGGTCTTCGATACCGACTTCCTCAAGTCGATCTGGGGCACGTTGAAATTCGGCTTCTTCGCCGTGGTCAGCGAGATCGTGCTCGGCTATTTCCTCGCCCAACTCTTCATGCGCGACTTCCCGGGCAAGGGCTTCTTCCGTACCATCCATACTTTGCCGCTGGTGATCGCGCCGATCGCCGTGGGCGCGATCTGGCGTCTGCTGCTGACGCCCGGCCTCGGCCCGTTGCCGAGCTATCTTCGAAGCTGGTTCGGCTACGACCTCAACATCAGCCGCTTCTCCGACCAGGCCTTCACCGCCGTGGTGATCATGGATATCTGGCACTGGACGCCGCTGGTGACGCTGACCCTGCTCGCCGCCCTGTCGTCCCTGCCCAAGGATCCCTTCGAGCAGGCGCAGATCGACGGCGCCAGCCGCTTCCAGATCTTCTGGCACATCACTTTGCCGATGCTGAAGCCGGCCATTCTCGCCACCGTGTTCATCCGCCTGATGGATGCGTTGCGCACCTTCGACGAGATCTTCATGCTGACCTCCGGGGGCCCTGGCGATGCCACCCGCTTCGTCGGCCTCTATATCTTCCGCGTGGTGTTTCCCAAGAAGGACTACGGCTATGGCGGCGCCATGTCCGTGCTGGTCCTCTACCTCACCATCGTGATGTGCTGGCTGCTCTATTCGGCCCTGGTGGCCCGCCGCGACCTCAGGAGGCCCGAGTGATGCGCAAGCCCAATGTCTTCGTCAGCCTGTTGCTCTGGATCGTGCTCAGCCTGATCACGCTGGCGCCGATCTACTGGCTGTTCGTGGTCTCGGCCAAGAGCCGCGTCGAGCTCTTCGGCCGGCCGAGCTTCCTGTTGACTTCCTTCTTCCCGGACAACTACGCCAACGCCCTGACCGACCCGAACCTGCAGAAATACATGTTGAATTCGGTCATCGTCGCCACCTCCAATGCCTTTCTTGTGACCCTGCTCGGCTTCCTCGCCACCTATGCGCTGACGCGCTACAAGCTGGTCGGCAAGGAGAACGTCTTCTTCTGGACCATCACCAACCGCATGGCCCCGCCGGCGGTGTTCCTGCTGCCTTTGTTCCTGCTCTACACGCAGGTCTTCGTCGTCGGCGACTGGAAACTGTTCGATACGCGCATCGGCCTCGTCCTGCTCTATTGCGTGTTCAACCTGCCCTTCGCCGTGTGGACGCTGCGGCCGGTGCTCGATTCCATCCCGCAGGAACTCGACGAGGCCGCCACCATCGACGGCGCCTCGACCTTCCAGCTTCTCGCCAAGGTGATCTATCCGCTCGCCCGGCCGGGCCTCGCCGTCACCATGATCCTCACCTGGATCTTCGCCTGGAACGAATATCTCCTGGCCGCCACCCTCACCAGCGTGGAGGCCCGCACCATCACCACGCTGCTTGCAGAATATGTCTCCGTCACCGGCACCAATTGGGGCCAGCTTGCCGCCACCGCCATGCTGACGCTGATCCCCGCCCTGGTGATCCTCGGCGTGGTTCAGCGCCATATCGTCGCCGGCCTGACCTTCGGCGCCGTGAAGGGATGAGGCCATGAACCAGTTCGCCAATCTCGACAAGCAGGACGAAGAGCTCGAAAAGCCTCCCGTCGAAAAGACCGGCTTCCTGCCGATCCACACCAACGGCTTCGACCGCGGCTTCATCGCCGTGGTCCTCTTGATCGCCATCCATCTGTTCTGGATGCGCTTCGTCGAGCAGTCGCTCTCGATCTATGTCGCCACCGCGATCTCGCTGGTGCTCGGCTATGTGATCATCAAGAAGGGGTGATGCCGATGGCGGCCATGCTTGGCCCGACCGTCAGGATAATTCCCCCCTGCCGAGGCGCAAATCTAAGGTAGAATCTTGCTCTTGCGCTTCGGCTTCCTCCCACTATTGTCATACAAAATACGATGACAAGATGAGGGAGCGGACAATGGCCAAGCGCATCATGTTCACCGGCGGCAGCGGCAAGGCCGGCCGCCATGTCGTGAAGGATCTCCTCGATCACGGCTATGAGGTGCTCAACATCGACACCAAGCCGCTGGACGATCCGCGCGTTCGCACGCTGATTGCCGACATCACCGATGCCGGCCAGGTCTTCAATGCGCTGTCGAGCTATATGGGCACGCACGAGTTCGACGCCTCGCTGCGTCCGCAGAAGGTCGACGCCGTCGTCCATTTCGCCGCCATTCCACGCATCATGATCGTGCCTGACAACGAGGTGTTCCGCGTCAATGCGCTCGGCACCTACAACGTCATCGAAGCGGCGACCAAGCTCGGCATCCGCAAGGTCGTGATTGCCTCGAGCGAGACGACCTATGGCGTCGTCTTCGCCCATGAGCACCGCAATCCCGCCTATTTCCCGCTCGACGAGAACTATGACGTCGACCCGATGGACAGCTATGCCCTCTCCAAGGTCGTCAACGAGAAGACGGCCCGGGCCTTTGCCCTGCGCGAGGGCATCGACATCTACGCGCTGCGCATCGGCAACGTCATCATTCCCGAGGACTACACCGAGAACTTTCCCAAATGGTTCGCCGATCCCGGTTTTCGCAAGCGCATCGCCTGGAGCTACATCGATGCGCGCGACCTCGGCCAGATCACCCGGCTCGCCATCGAGAAGGAGGGCCTCGGCTTCCAGGTTTTCAATGCCGTCAACGACGAGACCTCGTCCAATCTGCCGACAGCCGAACTGCTCCGCCGCTTCTACCCCGAGGTACCGGTCAAGGGCGCGCTCGGCGAATACGAGACGCTGCTGTCCAACAAGAAGGCCCGCGAGCTGCTGGGTTTCCGCGAAGAGCATCCCTGGCGGCGTTACGTGAAAGGCTAGAGGCTGTTATGGACCATGGATAGGGTTACAGTCGAAGTTCTGTTGTCCAGGCGATTTTCCAGCGTCTTTGCCAGCAGTTGAATTACGACTGTCGTCCCTCGGGTAAGGATGGCTCAGCAGAAGCGGTCATCCGCCGCTGTGACCGCTGCAGGCCATCCGGCCCGCATGAGCGGTCGTGTTTGACAGCATCGATTGTCCAGCCTACTTGTACGGACAGGATTACAAGAAGCGAAACCAGCTCGCCCTGAATGGACCAGCCGACCGCACAGGAAACGCCATGAGCTTCGACGAACGACCTGCCCCCTCCCAGCGCGACCTCGCCAACGCCATCCGCTTCCTGACCGTCGATACCATCGAGGCGGCCGGGACCGGTCACCCCGGCACCGCCATGGGCATGGCCGATATCGCCGAGGTGCTATGGAATCGCTTCCTCAAGCACAATCCGGCCGACCCGAGCTGGATCGACCGCGACCGTTTCGTGCAGTCGAACGGCCATGGCGCGATGCTGATCTATTCCCTGCTGCATCTGTCGGGCTACGACCTCTCCCTCGAGGAGCTCAAGGCCCATCGCAAGCCTGGATCCAGGACGCCGGGCCATCCCGAATACGGCATCACGCCCGGCGTGGAGACGACCACCGGGCCGCTCGGCCAGGGCTTCGCCAATGCCGTCGGCATGGCGCTCGCCGAGCGCAAGCTCGCGGCCGAATTCAACCGCGACGATTTTCCCGTCATCGACCATCACACCTACGTCTTTGTCGGCGATGGCTGCCTGATGGAAGGCGTGGCGCAGGAGGCCGCTTCGCTCGCCGGCGCACTCGGTCTCGGCCGGCTGATCGCCTTCTATGACGACAACGGCATCTCCATCGACGGCGAAGTCAGGGCCTGGTTCGCCGACGACACGCCGGCGCGTTTCCGGGCGCTGGGCTGGCACGTGGTCTCTGATGTCGACGGCCATGACCCCGGCGCCGTCGAGGCCGCGATCGAGGAAGCGCGTGGCGTGCATGACAGGCCGAGCCTGATCTGCTGTCGCACCATTATCGGCTTCGGCGCGCCCACCAAGCAGGGCAAGGAAGAAGTTCATGGCGCCCCATTGGGCGCTGCCGAGGCCACGGCAACCCGCGAAGCGCTGGGCTGGCGCTATCCGCCGCATGAAGTGCCCTCTCCCATCCGCGCCGGCTGGGATGCGCGCAAGCGCGGAGCGGACAGGCAGGCAGCCTGGGAGGCCCTGTTCGCCCGCTACCGGGCGACCCATCCGGATCTTGCCGCGGAGCTGCAGCGCCGCATGGCCGGCGAAGCACCAGTCGCTTTTGCTTCCGTCGTGGCAGCCTATGCCGATGCCCTGCTGGCGGAACCGCCAGCCCGCCAGCCTCTGCGCAAGGCTTCCAGCAAGGTTCTCGCCCGCTTCACCGCGCTGCTGCCGGAACTGATCGGTGGCTCGGCTGACCTCAGCCAGTCCACCCTGGCCTGGACCGCCGCTTCCAGGTCGATCCTGCCGGGGGATTTCGCCGGCAATTTCATCCATTACGGCGTCCGAGAATTTGGCATGTCCGCCGTGATGAACGGCATGGCAGCCCATGGCGGCCTGATCCCCTTCGGCTCGACCTATCTCGTCTTCAGCGACTACGCCCGCAACGCCGTGCGCCTTGCAGCCCTGATGAAGCTGAAGGCGATCTTTCTCTATACGCATGATTCCATCGGGGTCGGCGAGGACGGCCCGACTCACCAGCCGGCCGAACAGCTCCTTGCCCTGCGCGCCATTCCCGGCCTGTCGCTCTGGCGCCCCGGCAGCGAGCTCGAAGCGCTGCTCGCCTGGGAAGACGCGGTGGGCCGCGAGGGTCCCAGCGTCATCGTCGCCGCCCGCCAGGACGGCTCAGCCATCACGCACAGCGGGGAACACCGGCAGGCGATCCGGCGCGGCGGCTATGTCCTCTCGGAGCCAACGCAGCGCCCCGATCTCGTCCTTGCTGGTACCGGCTCCGAGCTCGGCCTCGTCACCGAAACGGCGACGCATCTCGCGGCCGAGGGGATCCATGCCCGGGTGGTATCGATCCCCAACGCGAACATCTTTGCAGAGCAGTCGGCGGCCTATCGCGACGCCGTCCTGCCGCCGGGCCTGCCGAGCCTGTTCGTCGAAGCGGCCTCGTCGATCTACTGGTATCAGTTCCTGCGCGGCCCTGGCGCGGTTGTTGGCATCGACGCCTTCGGGGAAAGCGCGCCCGGCCCGCTGCTCTACCAGCATTTCGGCCTCACGGCCGAGGCGGTGGCGGCAAGGGCCAGGGCGCTGCTGGCGGTCGGCACCTGAGAAGGACGTCAGCGCGCCCGATGCAGTTCGATGGTCAGGCGCGTGCGATCGGGATGGTGCCAGGATTCGTAATATTCCACCGGCCTGCCTTCCTGGTCATAGGTCAGTTCGCGGTTGAAGAGCACATGCGACCCCGGATCGAGACCGAGATGACCGGCTATCTCGGCATCGGCCGTGCCGATCTCCACGGTGCGCTGCCCGCTGGAGACGATGACGCCGAAATCCCGCTCGAGGCATTCGTAGAGCGAGACCTGGTCGAGGCCGGGATAGGTCAGCAATCCCGGCACACGGCCATAGGGCAGATAGTTGCGCACCAGAAGCAGCACCTCGCCATCGGCATAGCGCAGGCGCTCGATCAGCACGGCCCTGGCATCACCTATGCGCTCGGCGATGGCCGCAGGGGCCTCGATCAGGCGCTGCGCCAGGATCTTCGTGCTCAGCTTGAAGCCGGCCCGCGCCAGATCCTCCCGCAGCGGGTCGAGGCGCTGGCTTAGATTGATCGGCACCCTGCGTTCGCGCACGAAGGCACCACGGCCGCGCTCGGTCTCGATCAATCCCTGCAGCGCCAGCGACTGCAGGGCCTGGCGCACGACGCTACGCGAGATGTCGTAACGGGCACACAGCTCATGTTCGGAAGGAAGTCTCTCACCCGCGGCGTAGAGGCCTTGCGAAATTCCGGCCCTCAGGGTTTCGGCGAGTTGAAAATAAAGGGGAACCGGCGTGGAACGATCGAGCATGAAGCGGCAAATCGGCGAGAAGGATGCGCGACCCTACCAGCTTTACCGCTCCAGCAACAGCGCATGCTTGGTCCTGCTTTCGCAGCACCTCAATCACGCAGCATCCGTCTCCTGGGCGAGCACACCGCTCGCGCTGGCATTGCCGCGGATCGCATAGGCCAGGGGATCACGCCCCATTTCCACCGCCAGCGTCATGAAGGTTTCGGCATTGCAGGGCAGGTAGGAGGATTCGAGCCGCGCCAGCGTACTGAAGGTCACACCCGTAAGTGCGCCGAACTGTCGATAGGTCAGCCCGCGCGCGGCGCGCGCATTCCGCAAATCGTCGCCAAATCGCTTCCAATCGATCTGGAGCGATGTGGAGTTCTTCTGGAAGGGACGGCTCGCTCTTTCCTGCATTTCTTCACTCACTTCACGCCTGGTGAGATCGCGCTACATTGCCTGGAACTCTTTCAGCAAACATTCTCAAATATTTCATCGCGACTTCTCCAGAACCGGGAAGACTCCGCAAAATGCACTGGACTTCAACTGCTATACGTAAGGCACTCCAATATACGTTACCATACCGGAATGCATTCAGCGTTACAGATCAAATTCGTAACATCACAATTTCTTGAGGACGTTGCCAAAACGCACAGCACAACTTCAAGACCGCAAGCACAATAGGCCAAGCGGGGCCCGGCTCACGCCAGGCCCCGCTCTCAGATCGTTTCGTTCGGATCAGAAGGTGCGCTTCAGGCGAACACCACCCTGCCAGGAGTTAGCGGAGCCATCCAAAGACCCGAGCGGCCCGATGCCAACTTCCTGCTTGGTGTGGGTATAGGAGACTTCGCCCGCCACTGAGAGGCCCTTGACGATCGTATAGGTCAGATTGCCCGCGATGGAGTATTCCTTGAGCGAGATATCGATACCCGGAACAACGTTGCGCAGAATGCCGTCCGCCTTCACGTCGATGTAGCTGCCCACCAGATTGGCGTTGAGCTGCGGCGTGATATTGCCACCGAGTTCGGCCACGATCGACCAGCCCTTGGTCGTGTCATAGCCCGAGATACCTCCGGGCCCGATCGACGAGGGGAAGAGGTCCGACAAGCCGATGAGCGTGCCCAGGCTGTTCTTGACACCGAGATACTCGGTAGCGCCATCGGCATACTGACCTTCAACGATAAAATGGCCGCCGTCGATGACCGGTATTTTAATGAGGGCGGTACCGCCAATGGCAAAGCCGTACTTGTTGTCGTGAGTCGTCGGGATGGAAAGAGTGCCAGTGTTGCCACCCAACGTCGCCGTCACGTCAACAGTCTCGGGCGAGCGCAGCTGGTGGAGAGCTCCTTGGACGGCCAAGGATCCCCAACTTGCATCATAGCGCAACTGACCAACGACGTCCGGAAGCTGTTGCCCGCCCTGCAGATTGATGTCCACGCTGTTACCGAAGCCGAGGACCGTGCTATCCAAGCCAACGTCGTTGACACGGTGGTCGCGGCCATCTTCGATCGACAGCGTGGCGCTGAAGCCACCGCCGAACTGAGCGGTGTAGGCGATGAGGTTAACCGTGCTGGTTTCTGCGTAGTAGGGTGCCCAGATCGTATCGCCATACTCGTTGTCGTAGAAGCCGAAGAACGAATGGGCGTAACCAGCGGTCAGGCCACCGAACTGGATGAAGGCCTTGTCGATCGTGAAGGTGTTGCCGTTGTAGGTGCCGCCACGACCTTGAGCCGAAATCGGATGAGAGTCGGCATTGATCTGGAAGTAGGAGCGCAGCACGCCCCAATCGGTCTCGGTGCGGGCGTCGAACCAGATACGGGCCTGCGTGTTGAAGGCCGAGCGATCATCATTCCGGTTCTGCCCAACATTGGTCAAGACATTGTTGATGGATGTCGGAGCCGTATTGATGCCCACCCGGTCGCCGCCGAACGCGCGATAATCGGCGCGGATCTCGCCGCCGATCTTCAGACAGGTATCGCTGCCGGGGATGTAGAAGAAGCCGGGACCGAAGGCCGAGCAGACCTTCACATATTCGACGGCCTCGCCCTTGGTCATGGGCAGGTCGGCAGCCTGGGCGGCGCCGATGGCGGCGATGCCTGCAGCAGCGCCGAGAAGTGCGGATTTAATCGTCATCAAAACCCCCTCCGGGACATTATTTTACTTGCACGAGGGGACTTCTTGTCATGACACCCCACTCGCAACAGCCGACCGAACTTGGCGCATGCTTGGAAAGCACTTGGCCGCCACGTGAATCGTCGCAATGAAGGTGCGATATTCTAGAAAGCGCCACAATAGAGTTTTTCTACCTTGGCACCGACAGAAAACATTTTGGCGAATATGTGTCACTCAAAAGACACATCCAGAGCATCGTAGCTTACACCAAAGAATCGACTACCCTTAAGGGTATATCTAATTAATATACCAACAAAATATAAGTTTATTTCGGTGTTTTATAATTGGAACACATAAAATTAATACACGAAACCTCTATCTCTTAGCAAAAGACACCACAAGCCCGTCATTGCAGGCCAATCAGTTTCCATGTGGTAATATAAGACTTACCGATCCACCGCCCCCGCACATCGATGCCGGAATGAGTTCGGAAAAGTTCCTATCCGATATCCCGTTTTGCTTGCAGGTGGCATGCCATGCAACGAGACGAGAAATCTCTCCGCATCAGACACAAGCAAGCACCGCCGGACCGATGGTCCAGCGGTGCTTGCTTGTCTTGTCTATGGCTGAAGCTGACGGCCGTCAGGCCTTCTCTCGGGGCCAGGGCGTCTCGGACACCGGCGTCAGCGGCCCCTTGCCATCGCGCCAGGAGACGAGATTGTCGACCACCAGCTGGCCCATGGCCCGGCGGGTGTGAATGGTGGCCGAGCCGACATGCGGCAGCAGCACCGCATTGTCGAGCGCCACCAGCGCTTCGGGCACCTGCGGTTCGTCGGCGAAGACGTCGAGCCCCGCCGCGAGAATGGTGCGATTGCGTAGCGCCTCGATCAGGGCGCCCTCGTCGACGACAGAACCGCGGGCGACATTGATCAGCACGCCGTCGGGGCCGAGCGCCTTGAGCACCTCGGCATCGACTAGATGGCGCGTCTCCGCCCCGCCGGGGACGATGATCATCAGCGTATCCACCGCCTCCGCCAGCGCCTTCACGCTGGAGTGGTAGGCATAGGCGACATCCGCCTGGCGCCGGCGCCCGTAATAGGCGATCTTCAGGCCAAAGGCCTCGGCGCGGCGGGCGATGGCTTTGCCGATCCGCCCCAGGCCGACGATACCGAGCGTGCGCCCGCGCAGCGTCGCCGGCGTCAATGGATAGTTTTCGCTCAGCCATTTGCCCTGCCGCAGGAAGCGGTCGGCCTGCGGTACTTCGCGGATGGTCGCCAGCAGCAAGGCCATGGCGAGATCGGCGACGTCCTCGTTGAGGACTTCGGGCGTGTTGGTGACGACGACGCCATGCCGTGCCGCCGCGGCGGCATCGACGGAATCATAGCCGACGCCGAAATTGGCGATGATTTCGAGCTTGGGTAAAGCAGCGATCAGCGCTTCGTCGACATGGGCATGGCCGCCAGCTGCGAGGAAGCGCACCCGGTCGGCGATCCTCGCCAGCACCGCATCGGGATCATCCGCCAGCCAGAGCTTGTGCACGGTAAAGGCCTGATCCAAGGCCTCGACCGTTTGGGCAAGCATGGGCTTGGGCATCAGAAGATCGGGTGCGGACATGCCGAGGGAACTCTCAGGGAATGGAATGGATCGAAGGATAGCGCCAAGACCTAAAGCGTTTTGCGGTCTGGCGAAATCACCAAATCGCAAAATGCATTGGAACGAGAAGCTCCGGCAGGCAGGCAGATCCATGGCGTGGGATCTGATTTTCGAAGTCAGATCCCACGCCATGGACTATTGTTGCTGCATCGTTTTTACCGAAAATCGGCATTCACTTTTCGGTACGACGCTCCAGGAAAGCGCCTGCTCAGAGGGCCGGCAGCTTGCCGCCAAGCTCGTCCTCGATATGGGCCTGCACGATGGCGTCCATGTCGCGATCGGCGACGAAGCCGAGTTCGAGGGCACGCGCCGTGTCGAAGTCGCGCGGCCAACCCGCCACGATCTTCTCGATCACGGGATCGGGCTGATGCTTGATCAGCGCCACGGCCTTGTCACCGGCGGCCCGGCGCAAGGCCTCGATCTCCTCGGCCACCGTTGCGGAGAGGCCGGGCATGGAAAGATTGCGGCGCGCGCCCAGGCGGGCCGTGTCGATCGCCGCTGAATGGTGGAGGAAGCCGACCGCCGAGCGAGGGCTGGCAAACCAATGGCGCACATCGTCCGAGACCGGCAGGATGGCTTCCTGCCCATTCAGCGGCTCGCGCAAAATGCCCGAGAAGAAGCCCGAGGCTGCCTTGTTGGGCTTGCCGGGGCGCACCGCGATGGTCGGCAGGCGGATGCCGATGCCGTCGAAGAAGCCACGGCGGCTGTAATCGGCCAGCAGCAGCTCGCCGATCGCCTTCTGCGTGCCATAGGAGGTCAGGGGCGTGTTGAAAAACTCGTCGCCGATACGCTCCGGGAAGGGCGCGCCGAACACGGCAATGGAGGAGGAGAAGATCACGCGCGGATAATAGCCCTCGCCCGGCCGGGCATCGCCATGGGCCTGGCGGATCGCTTCGAACAGGCGCTGGGTGCCTTCCAGGTTGATGCGATAACCCTTGTCGAAATCGGCCTCCGCCTCACCCGAGACGATGGCGGCGAGATGGACGATCACATCGGGACGAGTGCCGATCAGACGCTCGACCGTGCCGGGCACCGGCAGATCGTCCTGGCTGGCGCTGCAGGCGAACGGCAGACCGGCGGGAACCTGGGGCAGCACGACGTCGCTGAGCAATGCTTCGCTGACGGACTTGCCGCCAAGCTTGCCGTCGCGGCTCATGCTCTCCAGCAATTTGCGGCCCACCATGCCGGCCGCACCCAGGATCAGGACTTTCATCGCCTCGCCTCGTCATTTCCCCGCGACCGAAAACACCCAGCCGAAGCCTCGCGCATCGCACCGCATCTTTTGTCTCATGATGCCCGTTCTGGGCCCGAAGACGGCTCGAATCCGCCGTTTCTCAGCCTAGCGATAAGGCCTTTGCCGAGGTGAGGCAAGTTCTTGTCTTACAAATTGGGCCAATTCTTGTCTTACAAATTAAACAAGGACATGGTGGCGCATGACAAAGGCCCCGTCATCGCTTCCGGGGCCTCGCCATCATTCGCGTTAGCGGACACGATCAGGAACGCGGCCCGACCATCGCCGTCAGGGCCCCTTGCGGATCACGGCATTGGATCACCCACATCTCACCGGGCACTTCCATCGGCTCCATCAGGATCTTGCCGCCATTGTCTGTGACGCGCTTGGCCGTCTCGTCGATATTGTCGACCTGGATGTAGTAGACCCACATCGGCCCGCACATGTCCTTGGTGCGGGTCATCATGCCCCCATAATCGGTGCCGTTCTGGCCATAGAGCTGATAGACCCCCATCGGCCCCATATCGAGGCCCTGGTGCTTCTCCCAGCCGAACAGCCTGGAATAGAACTCGAAGGCGCCGGGCCCGTCGCCGGCATGCAGTTCCCGCCAGGCGATATGGCCCGGCGTGCCCAGGCCCGGCATTTCCGGCGGTTCCCCCTGCCCCTTGAACAGGCCGAACACGGCTCCATAGGGATCGGCGGCAATGGCAAAGCGGCCGACGCCGGGAATGTCATCCGGCGCACGATGAACCTGGCCTCCGAGCTTCACCACCTCGGCCGCGGAGACATCGACGTCGTCAGCGGCCACGAAGCCGGTCCAGTTCGGCGGCACGTTGCGGGCGGCAGCATCGGGCGGAATGTCCATGAGGCCGGCCACGAGCGCGCCCTTGTTGGAAAACAGCGTGTAGGTGAGGCCCGGCATACCGGAATCGGCCGCATCCCAGCCCAGCACGGCGCTATAGAAGGCCGCCGCCGCCTTCACATCCGTGGTCATCAGTTCGTACCAGACAAAGCTTCCATGCGTGACGGACATGACGGGCTCCCTTTGATGTCGGTTTCGGATCAGATTGCGGATCAGATTTCTTGGCAGGGGACGATAGGCCGAGACCATGGCGGCCCGATCACAGCCCCTTGGCGATAGCCATCGAAACGGGTGTCAGCTGCAGCAGCCATGTGCAGCGGGCTTGTCCTCGTATTCGTCATGCCGCCGCACGAAATCCATGGTCGAAGCCTCGTTCCGCCCCTTGGGTGCGCGGTCGAGGATCATCAAAGTGCCGATCAGTTCCTCCGGACCGCGGGCATAGCTCGAATAGCTGTGAAACACCTCGCCCTGCTCGTCCTTGTAGAAGGCACTCAGCCCGGGCAATTCGTCATGGCCTTGGGCGCTCGGCTGGCTGGTGAAATTATAGACGATCTCCTCGCCCGCCAGGTCCTCCCGGCTGAAGGAGACGTGATAGTCGAAATTGAAATCACTGCCGAAGGCCGACGCCCAGGGAAAGTGCCAGCCCATGCGCTCTTTATAGGCCTCGATCTTGGCAAGCGGCGCCCGCGAGACGGCGGTGAGCGTAACGTCGTGGTGGTTGAGATGGGCCACGGCGCCGTCGAGATGATCCGCCAGGAAGGAGCAGCCGGTGCAGCCGGCATCCCAGTCGGGGCCCAGCATGAAATGGTAGACGATCAGCTGGCTGCGGCCCTCGAACAACTCGGCGAGCGTACGCCGCCCCTGGGGCGTGTCGAAAAGATAGGCCTTGTCGACCTTGACCCAAGGCAGCGCCATGCGCTCGGCATTCAGCCGGTCGCGTGCCCGCGTCGCCTCCTTCTCCTTGATCAGCAGCGCCTTGCGCGCCGTCAGCCATTCTTCCCGAGACACGACCTGATGGGCTGGCATGTCGACCTCCCTGCAGCAGTTCCTGGATAGCGGATTCTGGATCGCTTGACTAAATAGGTTGATATCAACATTATTAGTGCATGTCAAAACACACCGATCATCGGCGCTTTTCATCCCAGCCGGGCCTCGATGAGGCAGATCCCCCGGACGCGGAGGGCACGCAGGAAACCCTCGTTCCCTTCGCGACGACCCTGCTCGTGCGCGATACTTGCCTGTGCCTGCACGTCCAGCGCGCGGCGCGGGCACTGGCTCGCCGCTTCGACGACGCCCTGCGTCCGGTCGGGCTGACAAACAGCCAGTTCTCGTTGCTAATGGCGCTCAACCGCCCTGCCCCGCCGCCAATGGGGCCGGTGGCGGCACTGCTGGCCATGGATCGCACCACCCTCACCGCCGCCCTCAAGCGGCTCGAGGCCCGCGGCCTCGTTCAGATATTGCGCGATCCGGCGGACCGGCGGTCCCGCCTGCTCGCGCTTACCGCGGCGGGGCGGTCGCTGCTGGCGCGGGCCGTGCCGATCTGGCAGGAGAGCCATGCCCTGCTGGATACGGCGCTGGCGGGCGGCCAGGCCATCCGCCTCAGGCAGGATCTCGCCGCTCTCTGCTAAACCGCTGCCCCCGCATAGGCAAAGGCCCCGGTTTCCCGGGGCCTCGTGTCGACAGGGCGCGACGCCGTCCCCGTCAATTGAAGGTGTAGGACAGGCCGCCCATCACGCCGAAGTCCGGCTTGCGGCCGCCCGCCGAATAGGTGCCGGCGATATTGGCGCGCCACTTGGCGTCCTCCGAGGTCCAGCCCAGGCCGGCGGCGAGGCCGACCTGGCGGTGATAGACCGCCATGCCTGCCGCGGCCGAGACCTTGCCCGGCCTGTCGTCGTAGCGCAAAGCCGAGGCCGCCATGGCCTGGGAGATGCCCTGCCGGGCTTCCTTGAGGTTGTTGGACACCTGGCTCTGCAGATTGGCGATGCTGCCGCCGATGCCGTCGAAGCGCTTGTCGAGGGCGGTCAGCGCACTTCCCACATCATTGTATGTGCCTGTGCTCAGTTGATACTTAGTGCCCGTGAGTTGACCATTGGCATCAACGGTAGTGTTGCCGCCTAGAGCGGCCGCCACTGAACTGGCCGTGCCATAAAGCTGCGATCCATTGACGGCCTGTTTTGAAGCGCCTGAGACTTCGCCATTGGCAACATTGTTGATGGTCACTGGTGTGCCGGCGTTGCCCAAGGTGACGCTGGTCTTGCTGGGATCGTCATACTTCACCGCCGTATTGGCAAGATTGGTCGTGTTCTGATCGAGCTGCGTCATCGCATCCGACACGCTGCTGTATTGCGTGGGACCATTCGCATCGACATCACCATTCTTGTCGATCTTGGTCACGCCCTGGCTGAAGTTCTCGATCTTGCCTGTGGTCGAGTTGTATGTCGCGCCACCACCAATGGTCGTGGCCGTCGAGGTGCCGAGGTTGTTGACGTTATTGCCAAGCTGCGTGACCTGCTGGTTGGCAGCCTCGATCGCCTGGTTGGTGGCGTAGAGCTGCGAGCCATTGACCGCATCCGTCGAGGTCGCCGAGATCTGGCCAGCCGCGACATTGGTGACCGTGCGCTCATTGCCCGCCGAGCCGACGCTCACCGTGCTGGTCGCATTGGTGCCGGCAAAGGTGTAGGGCGTGCCGTTGATCGTCGTGCCCGTGGTGTTGATCACCGTCGAGGTCACCGAACCAGCACCGAGCGCGACATCGCCTTCATTGGCCGAGGCCTGGGCGCCATTGCCGATCGCGGTCGAGTTGGCCGTCGTCGCGCTCGAATTGGCGCCGACCGCCGTGGCGCCATCAGCCGTGGCCTTGCTGCCGGAGCCCATGGCGGTGGAACCGGTACCGCTCGCCTCGGCATTCTTACCGGTGGCGATCGCCCCCTCGCCGCTAGCCTTGGCCTGGGTGCCTGTCGCAATCGAGTCATTGCCGCTGGCCTCGGCACCATTGCCGACCGCGACGGATGAAGCACCTCCCGCGTTGGCATCGTTGCCCGCGGCGATCGACTTGGCGCCGCTCGCCACGGACTTCGGACCAATCGCTACAGCACCATCCCCACTGGCGACGCTGTCCGCCTCCGTCGAATTGGCGTGGAAATATTTGATGCCACCGCCATTGATGGAGCCGCCGATCTTGTCGAGCACGCTCTGCACCGAGGTGAAGGTGCTGCCACCATAGTTGAGGCTGGTGATCACCGTGCCGCTGCTGGGATCGAAGCTCGAGCCGCCGCCAAGGCCGCTTGCCACCGAATTGCCCAGGCTGAACAACTGCGAGCCGTTGACGGCATCGGTGGAGGTCGAGGACACGTCACCCTTGGCGATATTGGTGATCTTCTTGCCGCCGGCATCGATGCCGTTGGTGGTCACGCTCGGCCCGCCGGTGATGGTGAGGCCGTTGGTGTCGAGCGTCGCATTGCCGGTCGTCACGCTGTTGGCGGTGAGAGTGGCAACCGTGATGGCGCTGGCGAGGTTGAAGGTGGCGTTCGAGCCGGACTGGCTGATGACGATGTTGCCGTCGGTGTTGTTGAGATCCACCGTGCCGCCGGGCGCCACATTGGCGGTCGTCGACCCGTTGTTGGTCGAGAGGTTCCAGCCCTTGTTGGCCGTCTGCTGCACGGCGTAGAGCTGCGAGCCATTTACCGCATCGCTCGAGACTGCCGTCACCGCACCGTTGGCAAGGTTGGTCATCGTCACCGGGGTGCCGGCATTGCCGAGCGTGATCTTGTCCTTCACCGCGGGATCATCGTACTTCACCGCAGCATTGGCGAGGTTGGTGGTGTTGGTGTCGAGCTGCGTCAGCGCGCCGGCTACCGTGGTGTAGCCCGTGGTCGTGCCGACATTGCCCTTGCCATCGATCGCCGTGACGGTCTGGCTGAAGCCCGACAGCGTGCCGGTCGCCGGGTCATAGGTCGTGCCGCCCCCCAGGGTCGACGCCGTCGAATTGCCGAGATTGCCGGCGGCATTGCTCACCGTCTGCAACTGGCCGACATTCACCGCGTCGGTGGCGTTGGTGCCGGCTGCGACATTGGTGATCGCCTTGCTGCCGGCATCGATGCCTGCGGTGGTGACGCTCGGCCCGCCCGTGATGGTCAGGCCGTTCGTCGTCACCGTGGTGCCTCCCACCGTCAGGCCGGTGGCGTCGAGCGTGTTGCCGCCCGCCGTGATGCTGTCCAGCGTGATGCTCTTGGCGAGGTCGAAGGTGGCGTTCGGGCCGTTATGGGCGATGACGATATTGCCGTCGGTGTTGCTCAGATCCACCGTGCCGCCGGGACCGACATTGCTCTTGCCCGCGGTATCGCCGCCGGTCGACAGGTTCCAGCCGGCATTGGCATTGTTGCCCACGGCCTGGAGCTGGCTGACATTCACCGCATCATTGGCCGCCACACCGTTGGCGACATTGCCGATGGTCACCGGCGTGCCGGCATTGCCCAGGGTGATCTTGTCCTTGGTGGCAGGATCGTCATACTTCACTGCCACATTGGCGAGGTTGGTGGTGTTGGTGTCGAGCTGCGTCAGCGCCCCGGCCACCGTCGTATAGGCCGTGCTGGCACCGACATTGCCCTTGCCGTCAACAGCCGTGACGTTCTGGCTGAAATTAGCGATCTTGCCGGTAGCAGGATCATAGCTTGCCCCACCGCCCAGCGTCGAGGCCGTCGTCGAGCCGAGATTGTTGACGTTATTGCCGAGATTGGTCACCGACGTCGCGACGGTGTTGAGCTGGCTGAAATTGACCGCATCATTGGGATCACTGCCGTCGGCGAGATTAGTGACCTTCTTGTTGCCTGCGTCGATGCCTGCGGTGGTCACGCTGGGCCCACCGGTGATGGTGAGACCGTCGGTGGTCACCGTGGTGTTGCCCACGGTCAAGCCGGTGGCGTCGAGCGTGTTGCCGCCCGCCGTGACGCTGTCGAGTGTGATGCTCTTGGCGAGGTCGAAGGTGGCGTTCGAGCCGTTATGGGCGACGACGATGTTGCCGTCGGTGTTGCTCAGATCCACCGTGCCGCCGGGACCGACATTGCTCTTGCCCGCGGTATCGCCGCCGGTCGACAGGTTCCAGCCCGCGCTCGCCGTCGAACTCACGGCATTCAGCGCACTTCCGACATCGTTATAGGTGTTGCCGCCGATATTGTAGTTCGGTGCACTCACCGTGCCGTCCGGGTTCACGACCGAGCCGCCCCCAAAATTGTCGGCGATCGAGTTCGAGGCCGCGTAGAGCTGCGAGCCGTTGACCGCATCGCTCGAGGTGGCGCTGATATTGCCCTTGGCAAGATTGGTGATCAGGGTGAGGTCCGATGCCCCGATGCCGCCCAGCGTGATCTTGTCCTTGATCGCCGGATCGTCGTATTTCACCGCGGCATTGGCGAGATTGGTCGTATTGGTGTCGAGCTGAGTCAGCGCATTGGACACCGTGGTGTATTGGGTCGGCGCACCGGCCGCATTACCCTTGCCGTCGACCGCGGTGACATTCTGGCTGAAGCCTGACAGCGTGCCGGTGTTGGGATCGTAGGTCGTGCCGCCCCCGATGGTCGAAGCGGTCGAATTGCCGAGATTGTTGACGTTGTTGCCGAGATTCGTCACCGAGGTGGAGACGCTGTTGAGCTGACTCAGATTGACCGCGTCGGTGGCATTGGTGCCGGCGGCCACATTGGTGATCGCCTTGTTGCCGGCATCGATGCCGGCCGTCGTCACGCTCGGGCCGCCCGCGATGGTGAGACCGCTGGTGTCGAGCTTGGAATTGCCGGACGTGACGCTGTCGACCGTGACATCCTTGGACAGGTTGAAAGTGACGGCGTTGCCGGTCTTGGTGATGGCGAGATTGCCGTCGGTGTTGTTGAGATCGACCGTGCTGCCGGGAGCAACATTGGAGGAGTTGGCGCCGTTGGCGGTCAGGTTCCAGCCCATGTTGGCGGTCTGCTGCACGTCATAGAGCTGGGAGCCGTTGACCGCGTCGGTCGAACCTGCCGCAACCGCGCCATTGGCGAGATTGGTGATCTGGGTCGGCTGCGTCGCGCCGGCACCACCAAGGGTGATCTTGGTCTTGGTGGCGTCGTCATACTGCACCGCATTGGCGGTGGCATTGCCGACCACGGCGAAGAGCTGCGAACCGTTGACCGCATCGGTCGAGGTCGCCGTCACGTCGCCATTGGCGACGTTGGTGATCTTCTTGCCCCCGGCATCGACACCGGCAGTCGTCACGCTCGGCCCGCCTGTGATCGTCAGGCCGGTCGCGTCGAGCTTGGACGCGCCCACCACTACGCTGGTCGTATCGATCGTCACCGCGCCGACGGACAGGCTGTTGGCGATCTTCACGTTGGAGGCGAGGTCGAAGGTCGCGTTCGGCCCGGACTGGCCGATCACGACATTGCCGTCCGTATTGCTGAGATCGACCGTACCGCCCGGCGCAATGTTGCTGGTGCTTGCGCCCTTGTTGGTGGAGAGGTTCCAGCCCTTGTTCGCGGTCTGGCTGACCGCGTCGAGCTGGCTGACATTGACCGCGTCAGTGGCCGCCACACCATTGGCGACATTGCCGATGGCCACCGGCGTGCCGGCATTGCCGAGCGTGATCCTGTCCTTCACCGCGGGGTCGTCATACTTCACCGCGGCATTGGCGAGATTGGTGGTGTTGGTGTCGAGCT
>NZ_JASGFM010000022.1:0-111485 GCF_047605565.1 Labrys sp. (in: a-proteobacteria) | reverse complement strand
CACTGACCTTGCCGCCCACGGACGGCCCGCGACCGGTCGTTTTGCCACCGACTGATGCTTTGCCGCCAGCCGAGGCACCGGCACTGACCTTGCCGCCCACGGACGGCCCGCGACCGGTCGTTTTGCCACCGACTGAAGCTTTGCCGCCAGCCGAAGCACCGGCACTGACCTTGCCGCCCACGGACGGTCCGCGACCGGCCGCTTTGCCGCCGACCGACGCTTTGCCACCGACTGAAGCACCGGCACTGGCCTTGCCGCCGACGGATGGTCCGCTGCCGGTCGCTTTGCCACCGACTGATGCTTTGCCGCTAACCGAAGCGCCACCACTGGCCTTGCCGCCGACTGAAGCACCGGCGCTGGCCCTGCCGCCGACGGATGGTCCGGCGCCAGTCGCTTTGCCACCGACTGAAGCGCCACCGCCAACAGATAGCCCACCACCCGTTGAGCGGCCGCCCACCGAGGCTCCACCAAGCCCCCCACCCGAACCGCCCAGACCGCCGGATGAGCCACCGCCCACTCCGAGTCCGGCGGCACTGGCCTCGTCTCCATGAGAGACGAATGCCGACAGCAGTGCAATCGTTGCGGTGGACAGGAAGAAGTGAGAACGCCTGCTGATCCTAGACATGGTACGTACTCCTGCTAGTGCCTCTTGTTATCTTCCGCAGTACCAACGGTTGACGCTGTCCGCCGGCGGGGGTCTCGTAAAAGAAAGTCGACTAAATTCTGACCGGCTCGAGCAGATGAAGCCGGCATAGTTGAGCTTTGCCGCGTTCGTCGCTTCCTCAACGAAATTGCGCACACGATAACGCTCACGGCTCGCCACCTTGGCAAACCGAATGAACAGTTCACTTCAAAAAGCCTCTGTAGTTTATGTCGGAGCCGGATCGCTCTATTGCGATCTACGCAAGAACGCCGAGATTCTTAAGTCTTGGCGATTCCTATTCCATATAATCAATCATATGGATCTCCGATTTTGACGGATTTCCCTGCAACGTTACTCAACCTTGTCACATATGCAGGGCGACGTCATTGTCTATTCCCTAGAAGTATTGACTGAAACGGTTCTCTCATCTGCACCCATATCCAGGGCATGAAACATCGTTCGCACGAACCGAATTCGGCCCCGAAGCGCAGTTCATTGGCAATCGACGACGTCCGTCTGCAGTGCTCTGGCCGATGCACACATCGGCCATCAAGCCATCAGCAGACGTGCAACCGGGATGACCGTGTATCCGAAAGCATCATCCCACACCGCCGCAATCAAGCAGCGTGGTGGGTCGAAGCGTGGTGTGAATGATCCGTATCGGTATGCCCATCATCATCGATGAATGGCTGGCCGACAAAAGTGAGTATCGGAGTGAGAGCATGGGCGACCCCTTCCGTGATCTGTAGTGCCGCATGTGTCGCAGCGAACATATCAGTCGGCGTCTCCGCCGCCGCATGTGTCGTCGCTGCAGCAGTTTCCGTTGCCGAGACCGATTCCGTTGCGGGGGCCGGGGTGCTTTCATGCGCGGCCGTTGCTACGGGACTCGTGCTGTTATGGCTGCCATTGTTGGGCTGACTTGACGGATCGTCATGGCCGCCAGTCAGGCCGGAAAGGACCCCGCCACTACCAAGGAGGCCGCCGACGATGCCATCCTTACCAACCACGCCATCCAGGCCTTCTTTGCCGGCATCGGCCAGGCCATCAAGGTTATTGCTATCATGATGGCCGCCATTGTCGGTCGACTGGCTTGGCGTTTCGTCCTGGCTGCCGGTCAAGCCGGCAAGAACCCCGCCACTGCCGAGGATGCTGCCGACGAGGCCATCTTTGCCAACCACGCCATCCAGGCCATCTTTGCCGGTATCGGCCAAGGCATGGAGAATATTGCCGTCATCGCCGCCCACCAAACTGGTAACCTTGGTCACGACGGTATCCAGGCTATTGCCGGGATCGACCAGACCCTTGATGATGTTGCCGTCATCGCCGATCAAACTGCCGATGATGCCATCCGGGCCCAAAACCTCTTTCACCGTCTCGCCGATATCCAGCGAGACGGGTAGCACGCCGTTATCTCCAAGCAGGTCATGTACGACGTCAGTGACCGGCTCCAATACTTGTCCGACGGGAGCCAGAGCCTCCGCGAGTGGACCGGTGACGGCCAGGCTGACCGGCTCCAATATGTGTTCGACGGGAGTCAAAGCCTCAGCGAGCAGGCCAGTAACGGCCGATATCGGGTGCGTCACTGCAGCTAATCCGCCTTCTCCCGAACTGGAGTGGGATAGCGTTGCCGACAGGGCGTCATCCGCCAGTGCAGTCCCGATCAATGCGCCGGCTGCGTAACTTCCTGCACTTCCATGCGCAGCTGCAGCCGATGCGTGCGCGGATTCCGCCCCCCGCGGCAAACCATCGGGGGAGTTCTCTGAAGGGGGAGAGCTTGCCGCCTGCACATTGACCTCGCCGCCATTTGTGGCGGCCGGTCCATTATTCGCCTCGTTGTGAATTGGGTGATCAGCCGTTGCCGAGTGATCGACGCCGGCCTTGGCCTGTTCCGCAGCAGCGGTGGTATCCGACACACGACGATCGTCATGTGACAAACCGGATTTGGGGTCTGAATTGGCCGCGGCCTGCTCGGACTCGAGCAGCGCAATCCCCAATCCCACGGCGCCCGCCGCAAGCGCAAAATTCAGCGGATTGTCCGCGTTGCCGGTTTTCGCCTTGGTATCCGAACGGCGGCCTTTGAGATCGTTCAACTTCTCCAGGTATACCATGGCAGATCCTCACTTTTCTCGAAACGCGTGTCCCACTTCATCAAGAAGCGGTCCAAGCAGATACCCAATCAGGGTTCGCGACCCGTTCGTGACAACGACTTCGGCCGGCATTCCTGCTTGCAAGGAAACTGCCGACTTGCTGAGATCATCGGGATTGATCTTGGCGCGGATGGCAAAATAGCTACGCCCAGTCCGCGAATCCGTGATTTTGTCCGCAGAAACGCTGATTATTTCGCCCTGTAGCGGCGGGCGCTCATTTCTGGGCACACCCGTCAGCCAGATGCTGGCTGTCGCGCCTGTCTTGACGCCGTTGATGTCGGAAAGCGGCAACTGGGCCTCGACAATGAACGGATTGTCAGCGGGAACGACGTCCATCAGCTTTTGCCCAGCCTGAACCACCCCACCTTCCGTGAACACCGACAAATCGACGATCGAACCGCTGACGGGCGATTTGATCACCGTTCGGTTCACCACATCCTGCGCCGCCTTGAGTTTCGGCAATGCCTCCGCCAGCGAAGACTGGGTTGTCCGGATCTGATCGACGATCTCGTTGATGCGCTGGCGGTCCAATTTGGCAATGGCGAGTTCAGCCTCGCCGGTTTCCTGCATTGCCGTGGCAATATCGGCCGTGCGCGAGCCTATGTCGGCGAGCATACGGGCCGCCGACCGATCCAGTTCGAGAAGACGCGTCTTGGGCGCAAAGCCTGAGGCCGCCAACTTCTGGACACCTGCCGTCTCTTCCACGAGCGAGGCATTCTGCCTGGAAAGTCCTTCCTTCTGTGCGTTCAGTCCGGCGATCTTCTCGCGAAGCTGGGCCAGCCGGGATACGAGTATGCCCTTCTCGGCCTCATATTGATGTGCCCGCGAAAGCAAGACTGCGGACTCGTTTGCAATTGTCTCTTCCATCGCCCCCGACGAGCGGGCTTCTTTCCGAAACTTCTCCAGGCAACTGGTGTCTTCATTGTCACGTTCACAGAACAGGCGTGCCTGGCGGGCAACCAGGTTCACGACCTCGGCCTGAGCGATGTCGAGCTTTGCCTGGGACTCCGTTCCGTCGAGTTCGATCAGTGGTTGACCTCGTTCGACGCGCTGGCCTTCCGAGACCAGAAGCTTGGAGATGACGCCGCCATAGGGGTGTGCCACCGATTGCCTCTGCGCCTGCACCTGCAGGCTGCCCTCGGCGATCGCCGCGCTCGATAGCGGTGCCACATACCCCCACACGATGACCAGCAGCACGAAGGCCAGCAACGACACCGCACCCCAGACGGCCGGGCGCCACGGATTGCGATAGGTGATGCTGCCAGGAACGGAGATGGCGGTCATGGTCTGTCCCTCACCTCTGCAGAACGGGAGCCGCGAAACTCTGCGGCGGCCCGAGTTTTTCGATTTTGCCGGCATTCAGCACGAGTATGGTATCGACCACGCTGAGAATGGCGGGCTGGTGGGTGACCACGACGACCGCCGTGCCCTGCGCCTTTATGAGGAACAGCGCCTTGCTGAGCGCATGGACGCCTTCCACATCCAGATGCGCATTTGGCTCATCCAGAACCAGCAGCCGCGGCCCCCCCAGCAAGGCCCTGGCCAGGCCGATGCGCTGGCGCTGCCCGCCCGACAGCCCCAGCCCGCCCGGACCGAGCATCGTGTCGTATTGTTTGGGCAAGGCCAGCACCATCTCATGGATGCCCGCAAGCTTCGCCGCCTCCATGATCTGGTCGGTGGAAGTATCTTTAAACCGCGAAATGTTCTCCCGGACACTGCCGGCAAACAACCCGACATCCTGGGGCAGATATCCCGTAATGCGGCCAAATTCCGCCGGATCCCAGTGTGCGTAGTTCAGCCCTCCGAAAGAGATATCGCCTCCAGCCGGCTGAAGGGCTCCGATCAGCAGTTTGGCCAGCGTACTCTTTCCGGAAGCGCTTGCTCCGACAACCGCCAGCGCCTCGCCCTCGCCGATCTTGAAGGACACATCGTCGAGAACGGCCTTCGGCCGCCCCGAAACGCGATATGAGAGGTTCTTCACATCGAGAATCGTTTCGTTGGTCGGCACGATCGTCTTGAGCTCGCTTACCGGGATCTCGTTCAGAAGGTCCCTGATGCGCTGATAGCCGGTCCGGGCTGTCGCTGCCTGTTTCCAAGCGGAAACGGCCTGTTCGACCGGGATGATTGCGCGCCCCATGATGATGCTGGCCGCAAAAATCGTCGCGGGATTGATGGCATGATCGATCGCGAGCCAGGCGCCGGTGCCGAGTATCAGCGATTGAAGCAGCAATCTGGTGAACCGGATGCCGGCCGAGATCAGTGCGTTTCGATCGCTCGCAAAGGCTTGGCTGAAAAGCATTCCAGCCCGGCTGCCCTGCCAGTGGCGCTCGACCGCGGACTCCATCCCCATGGCGCGAATGACATCCGCATGCTGCATGATATTCTCGGTGAAGACGAATGATCGTCTGGCCGCGGCTTGAGCATCATCCATGGGCTTTCGAGTGACGGCCTCGTTCAGAAAGGCGAGTCCCAGCAACAACAATGCGCCAACCGTCGCGACGACGCCCAAAATGGGATGGATGAGATAGAGAAGGATGAGATAAATCGGGATCCAGGGGACATCGAAGGCAAAATGGATACCCGGACCGGTGACGAAGGTGCGGAACTCGTCCAATTCCCGCATCGGCAAGGCGCCAAGGGAATAGCCGTTCCTCGAAGACTTTTGCACGAGCGCGGAAAACACGCGGCTCGCCAGTTTTTCGTCCAGCAGGATCCCGCATCGTGTCAGCATCTGAGCGCGCATGGCGTCCAGGATAGCCATGACAAGCAGCGCGACGATCAAGATGATGGTGAGCATGACGAGCGTCGGGACGCTCTCGCTCCGCAAGACGCGGTTGTATACCTGCATCAAATAAAGAGGCGAGCTGAGATAGAGCAGATTGATCGTGCTCGAAAAGATGCCGACAGCAATGAAATACGGACGAAGTGACCTTACCGCTGCACCGATCTCAGTTTCAGCGCTTTTTTTTGTTGATCGAAACAACGAAGTCGCATCAGCCAAAGACATCACCAAGTCCCTTCATATCTTCCAACAACAACGCGATTGGGACGAAAAGAATTCAGATTTTCCTTGGTAGCGTATTGGTACAATAGAATGATATCTTGCCCGCAACGTTCGTCTTCCGAGTTTGAGGAAAGATCCCAATCAGCCGCTGCGAGGCATGAGGCTCCCCGCAGCGGCTGGTGCTTCTTTGAAGACGCTCAAGCACTTGAAGTCAGCAACGGCCCAACAGCGGCAGCGCCTCTTCAAGCGCACAAGGTGGCCAATCAGGCGACGTGCACGCCGTCGTGAGCCTGCAGCGAGTCCAGCACCAGTGCAGGCGTCAGCGCGATGCCGGTCCAGGCACTGCCGACGAGCATGGCTGCTCCCATGCCAAGATGACCGCCACCTTCCATAAAGTTAAGGTAGGCGTCATCAAAGGTGACCTCACCCGTGTGATTATAGTGATAGTCGTTTGTCTGGACGTTAGTATGGCCTGTAGTTGTCGTAGCGGTTTGGGTGCCGCCGAACAAGAAATCAAGCATCGGAAGTCTCCTCTGAGTTTACTTCAGGCGATATGAGCGTCGCATATACCCAAAAGGAGTCAACGCTCGATGCCTGATTTCGGACTTTGCGCAAACGATTCCAGACAATAGTCAAAGATGGGCGGTGGGCGCTGGCGACGAGGATGTCCGCGATGAAACCCGCTCGCGGCACTGTCGGCGGCGGCCGCTGCCTCCGTCACATGCCGCGGCCAGCGCGAATGCCTGAGGCGATGTCTGCCGGTTCCGCCCCCGTCCAGCGAGGCCATCGCTCCATGGCCGGCCTTGCTTGGGTCATGCCTGGCCTCGGGCGTTGTGCTGCACATCGCAAGCGCCCCGACGGGAAAGCCCCGGTCAATATGGCAACCACAGCGCCCACGATGGCAGCCGTGGATACGGATGGCACTGCCGATCGACAATAAAAACGGTACTAAAATACCATAATCCGGCCTGCAACATGGCCTTGGGCTACGAAAAGCGAACGTTCCGGCAGAAATCGCTGGCAGCCCAGCGCTGAAGCAGCTAACCTACCCCAACGGTAAAGTCGCGCTTACGCCGAGAACCCTTAGTGAAAATCTTACGACAATAAGTCTCACAAATGGGAAACCTTGGCCAATTTCATATCCATCTTAACCATGCGACCAAACGTCAGATAGAAACTTAATAAAAATCTTCTATGTGAGAGAGCGGAGTGGGAATTGGTTTGATCTGTCTGGAATGATCCTCCGGCAAGATTGGCCGGTTGGATTCAATGCAGTGAGGTTGCAATGACGACCCCTCAGGTTCACCCGCTCGCCCAAGAAATCTCTCGGCAGCAAAGCTTTTGTGCGATGTCATCGGCACAGAACCTTCTGATCGAGCACGAGGCTGATACCTCCTCGAACGAGTTCCCACTGGAGGAAACTCACAGTTTCGGCGACCTCGAATCCTGCCGCACTCTCCGGACGAGCGCCGGTCGAAATTGGGGCAACATATATATTTCCAAACAGATTGAAGATCCCAACGAGGGCACCTTCCGAGCGAGCCCGCACCTTCTGGTCAGCCTGACGAGATCCGGCTCCACGCGGCTGATTTGCAATGTCCAATCGCAGGAATACAAGGCCTATCTTCATCCTGGCCAGTTGAACATTCTGGCACCGAACCAACCGGTCCGGCTGAAGTGGGACAGACGTGTTCACACCACCCATCTTTATCTGAGAAACTCGCTGTTGAGCGAGATCGCGGGTGAGATGACGCAAAACCGCATGACGTCCATCGACGTCATCGGCAGGCTGGCTTTCATGGATCCCCTGCTCGAGGGATTGGTCACAGCCATCGATGACGCAATGGAGCTGGAACTGGAAGGAATCCAGCCTTACGTCGAACATCTCGCACGCGCGGCGGCCTGCCACGTGCTGCGCAAATATTCGAATCTGCGATCGCCACAACCTTCGGAAGACACCTCCGGAGAGCTTACCAAGAGTCAGATCGCACGCTTTCGCGAGATGGTCGAAAGCCGCATGAGCCAGAAGCTGACACTGACCGACCTGGCCGAGGGCAGCGGATTGTCGACCGGCCATTTCGCTCATCTGTTCAAGCAAGCCACCGGCACGACGCCTTACCAATATCTTCTGCATAGCCGAATCCAGCGTGCGCGCTATCTGCTGGCAAAGACAGCGATGCCCGTGGTGCGGGTCGCCGCAGAATGCGGATTTTCCGATCACGTGCACTTCACAAGGGTGTTCTCGAAGACAGTTGGTCAACCGCCGGCGACTTTCCGCAAACTTGCCATCGACTGAACAGAGGCGTGCGGCGAAATACGGTCGGCAGATCGATCGGCCGGCATGTAAAGATATCGGCCGGATCGTCCATACCCGCCCTCTAGCATCGTATCTGCCCCTATCCCGGTCGAAAGAGACCCGCGAGGGCAGATATCCGGAGCAGCCAGCCGCCGGTCGTGATAGATCATCGCGGCAACAGGTCACGCCGAGTTTTCTTCCAAGATTCAGTCGTCACAATGCAGCCCGGCCTCCAAGGCGCCGCAGCTAGCCCTCGCCGTTGACGTGGCTTCCTGTTGGCTTGGCTTTCAACGGCTCCGCCGTCTCGCTGAGCCTGATCTGCTCGCCCGCCTCGACCGGGCCGACGATGGAAGCGCCTTGCTCATCGGGATTGAGAAGGCCGTTGCTCCCCCACGCAACAGAAATGCCAATACTCGAACTCCGGATCGCACGATCCAACCGGTCGCCCTGTCGCTGGTCCTGCCGATACGTGCCCTCAGGCCTCGCAATGATGCGGCATCAAGCGCTCCCGCAACGTCGCAAACAATCTGTCGCCGACAACGATATTACCGCTTTTGAGTAGCGAAATCCCGTCCGGCACCGACTTATGGATAGGCGATAATCCACAATTTCAGGTGGCACTTGCCGGCTTTCCGCCGCAATCTAGGGCTTAGTAGAGGAGCGATTTGAAGTGATGTGTCGCCGCGCCCCAGCCGATCCGAAACTCGCGGCGCCGAAGAACGGTTCTCCAGGAAATGCTGCACGGCCCGACTTCGCCGTCAGGCCCAATTTCCCGGCGGGAGGTTCGAAATTTGCAGGCACTTTCTATTCCGTTTCCTTCTGTCTCGATTGAAGCAGACACCGAACTATTAGGAAGGAGGAAGGAACCAAGATGACGATTCGAGTTATTGCTGCGGCCGCCGGATATTATGTGATTTGGCCACAGCCAGGGAACATGCGGGGCTTTGGCCGTTCGCCTGTTGTTGCTTGGCAGATCACCCTCGACGACGAGGGTCTGGCCAGTTGGTCCGAGCCGGTGGCGGAAGGCGTTATTTGTTCGGAGCCTTATGCGATCTTGTGCCCCGACGGGACAGTGCAGGAATCGGACAGCGGCGTTTTTCACGACAAGATCGAGGATTGGGTGCGCACCCTGCCGCGAAAGATCACGGCATGACCGGAATGTCGATATCTCCGGTCGATTGGGATCGACCAATCTAACACGCCTGCCGTCGAACGGGACAAATCGACGTCCCGAATTTGTCGCAGTTTGGAAGCAAAGACCGGCTGCCCGTCTTGGTGTTGCGTGGGGGATCCTCCGATCCTGCTCCCGCAGAGCCAGGCAGTTGGACTGGAATTTTCCACCCATTGACATGCCTTTCCGACCTCGAGCCAGCGGATGCTGGAGTTTTCCGGGAGCAGGTCGCAGTGTCTCCGCCTCTGGCTTGCAATCGAGCCTTCGTCGGCGACGTCGGCACGGCACCAATTGGAGCTCGTATCGGCCCTGTTTCAAAATAAGCGATCAATTCCGACCACCCCGCCATCGCAGGCGCCATCCGGCTCGATCCCGAGGAATTCCGTTCCCGTCGCATTGCCGATGCCGTCACGGCCGGTCGCCAGCCGAAGGTCGAAAGGCGCAGCCGCCCTCGGCAGGTTCAAGATGGCCTTCCATCCTCCCGTCCGCAGACACTCTTCATAGTCTGTTTGGCAGGTCTTGCCGGTCACCGGGATCCTGAACCACTTGCCGTAGGAGCCGCCACGCTCGGCAAGTGCCGCATACTCATAGGCGACATCGGTGATGTTTATGACGCACAGCATCCAGGCCGAGCCCCCGGGTGGGGATTTCAACGGGTCATAGGAATGATCGATATCCGCATCCTGAATGACGAAATTGTCGAGGTTCGCTTTGCTTTGTAGCCGCTGCAATTTCATCGTCTTTCCTCCCGTTCGTTAGTATGCGAATTGCGCGCTCCGGCATTCTGTCACGATTGCCGAGCCCGGCCGCGCCGCGAGTCCGGGCGGAGCGGCTGACAAAGGCCGGCATTGTTGCCTTGCCAGTCGCAAAGCAACACGCATGCCAAAACAAAAACGGTGGGAGATCCGAGCTTTTGCCACGCGGGGTCTTCCAATTTCAGACAAATTGTCAGCCCTGGCGTGGACAAAACGTCCAAACACATCGCGATGACAGTGCTCGCTGCCGGCACACGACTCGCCCGCATCGAGCGCCCCACTGCGGCACTGGTCCGCGGCTTTCGGCGCTTTTAAGGCCTGGCGACTATAAGGCTTGGCGACACCCGTATTTGCACTAGGACCGCCATGGTTGGCGATCGCACGCGAACGCGGCCCGGCCGGACATTTTGTTCGCCGTCTCGGACAGATTGCCCGCAATCGCCGGCCTCCGGCCCCGTAATCCATTGATATTGCTCACCATGTTGGATGGCACGCGTCTTGCTGACGCCATGCCAACGGCTTTGAGCCGAGCACCAGCCCCGCCAAACGATGGGCCGGATCACATCGACAAACACAGCCGACGGGATGCTGAGAAGACAGGGCGGAATTATCATGACAACGGATGTGGACACACCGGATGACGTATTGTCTGCGCCACGGAAAGCCGGATTTCTCGATCGGCAAAGGATCGTCGCCAGGCCGGGCTTCAATCGCTGGATGGTGCCACCTGCGGCGTTGGCCATTCATCTGTGTATCGGTATGGCCTACGGCTTCAGCGTGTTCTGGCTGCCACTCTCGCAGGCCCTTGGTCCCGCCCCGTCGGCTCGATGTCCTGATCTGAGCCTCGTGGCCGCCTTGTTTACCACGAACTGCAACTGGCGCGTGTCGGATCTGGGCTGGATCTACACGCTGTTCTTCGTGCTGCTCGGCTGCTCGGCGGCCATTTGGGGCGGCTGGCTGGAAAGAGCCGGCCCGCGCAAGGCCGGGGTGGTATCCGCCCTGTGCTGGTGCGGCGGCATGCTGCTGGCCGCAGTCGGCGTCATCTTCCACCAATTGTGGCTGATGTGGCTCGGTGCGGGCGTCATTGGCGGCATCGGGCTGGGCCTTGGCTATATCTCGCCGGTCTCGACCCTCATCAAATGGTTCCCGGACCGGCGCGGCATGGCAACCGGCATGGCGATCATGGGTTTTGGCGGCGGCGCCATGATCGGCGCTCCGCTCGCCAATCTCCTGATGGGCGCCTTCAAGACAACGGACAGCATCGGCGTCTGGCAGACCTTCGTCGTCATGGCCACGATCTATTTTGCCTTCATGATGGCCGGCGCGCTAGGCTACCGGATTCCGCCGCCGGGATGGCGCCCCGAGGGTTGGTCCCCGGTATCTTCGGCCGGGCGCTCCATGATCACCACCCGCCACGTCCACCTGAGGAACGCCCACAAGACCAGGCAGTTCTGGCTGATCTGGCTGGTGCTGTGTCTCAACGTGTCGGCGGGCATCGGGGTGATCGGCATGGCCTCGCCCATGCTGCAGGAGATCTTCGGCGGCCGGCTGCTCGGTCTGCCGGACCTGAGCTTCGACAAGCTCTCCCCCGATCAGAAGGTCGCGATCGCGGCGATCGCGGCCGGATTTGCTGGACTGCTTTCTCTGTTCAACATCGGCGGTCGATTCTTCTGGGCATCGCTTTCGGACAAGATTGGCCGGAAGAACACCTATTACGTCTTTTTCCTGCTTGGCATCGCGCTTTATGCGGCGGCACCATCCGCGGCGCATTCCGGCAGCCAGCTCCTGTTCGTGGCGATCTTCTGCGTCATCGTCTCCATGTATGGCGGGGGATTTGCGGCCGTACCGGCCTATCTCGCCGACATTTTCGGGACGCAATTCGTCGGTGCCATCCATGGCCGGCTGCTGACGGCCTGGGCGACGGCCGGCATATTCGGGCCGGTGATCGTCAACTACATACGCGAATTCCAGCTGGCGGCCGGCGTGTCACGCGCGCAAGTCTATGATTTCACCATGTACATTCTCGCCGGGATGCTGGCGCTCGGCCTGATTGCCAATACATTGGTGCGACCATTGGCAGACAAGTGGTTCATGTCAGAAGCCGAGGTTGCAGCCCTTCAGGATGCGCCCGCCTCTGGCCAGAACGGCACGACCGGGTCCTTCGGGATCGGCAAGGGCGGCTTGGACGGCAAAGCCCTGCTCGCCTGGGCCGCTGTCGCCATCCCGATTTTCTGGGGTCTTTGGGTCACGCTCAAGAGCGTCATTGCGTTGTTCTGACGCCTGGCGGCATTCTCGGCCGCCGGGATGGCGGTGGAAGGGGGGCCCCGACCAGATCATCCGCGGCGGTCGAGCCGACGCGGGGCAACACCATAGGGGGAGCTTGGCATGGCGGAAGTCAAATGGCTGAAGGACAACGAATACCCCACGCAGCGGGGGGACTGGGTCCTGATCACCAGACAAGGCCCGGTCTGGTCGATCAACAGCGCCACATCCACCGGCGACAGCGTGCCCTCCGTCCCGATCGGGGCCTTCCATTTATTGAACGATCTGCTCGCCTGCACGATCAGATGGGCCGACCGAACAGGCATTGACTGGATCTATATCCGCCCGGGCGACGATTTTGCGCATTTTTGAGAGCCGCATGGCCCTCGGATGGAACCCGCCCTATTTCTTGGCGTGCAGGAGGGCGACGGCGGCTTCGGCCGTGAGCAGGCGGAAGGTCAGGCTTTCCTGGAAATAGAGCTGCACCGCCGTTGCCGAATGGCTGGCATAGCCGATGGAGATGTCCTGGCCCACGCAGAGTTCGAAATCCCCGCCCCGTGTCGTCAGCACCAGCCCGCCCTCGATCGCCGGGGCCCAGATCACCGGCCCGTCCACCAGGCGCTCGACATGGTGGAACACCGGATAGCCGTCATCGCTGCCCCCGGCCGCCGCCGTATAGGCATCGCCCCCCAGCACCAGCGCATAGGGGCCTTCCACACCCGCCAGCCGCAACTGGCTCACCGCCTGCGCCACCAAATCCGGATAGGCCTTCACCTGGGCCGGAAGCGTCAGCGCCGGGTTGCTGAGACCCGGGCGGAGGCCCCCGATCCCGGCCGCGGCAAAGCCGTCGAACACCGCCCGATCCTCGGCAAAGGCCAGCTTGCGCGCCGCCTCCTTCAGCGGCGACCAGTCCGAGTCGAGCGCCCCCCGCTCCACATCGTCGATCGCCGAGCGGGCGAGCTCGAAGCCCACGCGCAGCTCGACCAGCGCCTGCACCTCCCGCTGCACCGCCTCGATGCCCTCGCCAGGCCCGGCAAGCGGGCGCACATGCCCGGTTCCCACCGCCGAGGCCGCCAGGCCCTGCGGGCCCTCCAGGTCGACCACACGCCGCGCCGCCAGATGACGCTTGAGGGTGCGCGCCGCCTCTTCCTCGATCTGCCCCCACGCAGCCTCGGAGATCGGTGCCAGCTCCCGATGGAGATTATTCATGGTCTGCCTTCCTCTTGAGCGATCCAATGCCGAGCGAACCATCGCCGCCGGACGGGCGTAAGCCGGGACTTGCCGCCGCCTCGGGCTCCGGCGGGGCCGCCTCGCCCGCTGCCGGTGCGCCGGCAGCGGCCGTGACATCGTCCAGGAACGTCGCCGAGGGCACGAAGAACAGCGAACCCGTCACCGCCCGGCTGAAATCCAGCAGCCGGTCGTAATTGCCCGGCGGGCGCCCGACGAACATGTTCTCCAGCATCTGCTCGATCCGGCGGGGCGAACGCGCATAGCCGATGAAATAGGTGCCGAACTCGCCCTTGCCCGCATCCCCGAACGGCATGTTGTCGCGCAGGATCTCCACCGCCTCGCCATTCTCCTCGATCGAGGTCAGGACATTGTGGGCATAGGGCGCCTTGAGCGCATCCTCCTGCTCGATGTCCGACAGCTTGGCACGCCCGATGATCTTCTCCTGCATCTCCACCGGCAGCCGGTTCCAGCCCGCCAGGTCATGCAGGTATTTCTGCACGATCACATAGCTGCCGCCGGCAAAGGCCGCATCCTCCTCGCCGATCAGGGCGGCATCCACCGCCGCCTGCTCGACCGGGTTCTCGGTGCCGTCGACAAAGCCGATCAGGTCGCGGTCGTCGAAATATTTGAAGCCGTGCACCTCGTCCACATTGGCCGCCGCCTCCCCGATCCGCGCCATGATCTGCGCCGCCAGTTCGAAGCAAAGATCCATGCGCCGGGCGCGGATGTGAAACAGGATGTCCCCCGGCGTCGACACCGCATGATGCACACCATGGATCTCGCGGAAAGGGTGCAGCTCCTTCGGCCGGGGCGCCCCGAATAGACGGTCCCACATCTGAGAGCCCAGGCCCATCACGCAGGACAGCCGCCCCTCCAGGTCCCGGAACCCCACCGCCCGCAACAGACCCGACAGATCCGCGCACAACGCCCGGATCGTCCCCTCCGCCTCCGCGCCAGGCTGGACCGTCACCACCAGAAATATCGCACTGCCCGTCAGGGAGGCTACGACAGGCTGCGAAACGATAGAGGGCAAACTCGACTCCATACGGCGGCCATCGCGCGAGCAGGCGATCAAAGACTCAACGGTGACAACTCACCATATCCCGAGCCTTGTGCACAAGCATCCGGAGCGTTTTATGATTTGACGGATTGTGCGAAAGACGAGCACTCCGATCCTTGCCAAACTCGGTCTTGCAAGGACGCCAATGCGTGACCGAGCGGCCCCTCGCGTCACCTGCCGGTCATCGCGGCAGGCCGGGGGCCGGCACTCCTGAAAAGGCCAGCAACCCTGCAAGGGGCGATGGTTCGCTGGAGGCAGGCTCATAGACGCAGGAAGCTGCCAGGATCGCCAGGCCCAGAATGCAAATCGTGATCCGTTTCATTGGAAACCTCGTCGGGCGCGGCAACGCCGCGCCCTGTCGGTTGGAGATGGAAAAGGCGGGCGGGACGAAGAACTTTGCCCTCAGACGAGGGAAAGCTCGACATTGATGTTGCCGCGCGTCGCCTTCGAATAGGGGCAAGTCTGGTGGGCTTCCTCGACAATGGCCTGTGCAAGCTCATGATCGAGGCCCGGCAGGCTGACCTTCAGGCGCGCCTGCAGGAAATAAGCACCGTCGGTGGTGCCGAGATCGACTTCCGCATTCACGGCCGCATCCGTCGGGAGCTTCAGCTTGCGCTTGCCCGCGGCAAGACCCATGGCACCGATGAAGCAGGCCGACCAGCCCGCTGCAAACAACTGCTCGGGATTGGTGCCGGGCTGGCTGCTGCCGGGGGGCGACAGCTTGATGTCGAGCCGGGCATCGTCACTGCGCGCGGCCCCGTCACGACCGCCAGTGGTGTGGGTCCGGCCGGTATAGAGAACCTTGTCGATCTTGGTCATGATACACTCCTGTCCAGTGGGGTTGTCGATACCGCCCTCTGCGGCATCGGAAAGACCGGCGTGTTTTGGAAAGAGCGTTTGTCCGGCATGTTTCCGAAAAAGCCGGAAATGTAACAGATCGTAGCTTCGGACGAGATCGACATGCTGGCATACCGCAATGCCTGAAAGCCTTGGAAGACACCCAGGCCTTCACCGGATGACGACTTCCGCCGCCAGCCCTCCGCCATCGCGATTGTAGAGTCGGACGCCGCCGCCGAGGGTCCCTGCCAGCTGCTGGGCGATGGCAAGGCCAAGGCCGGTGCCGCCGGTCTCGCGATTGCGCGACTGTTCCAGCCGGAAGAAGGGCTGCATGGCCGCCTTCAGCATGTCTTCGGGGATGCCGGGGCCGCGATCCAGCACCGTGATGATGGTCTTGCCGTCGGCGCTACGCTCGACACCGACCTCGGCGGCACCGGCAAATTTCAACGCATTGTCGATGAAATTCGAGAGAATGCGCCGCAGCGCATGCGGCTTGGTGGAAGCGACGCCATCGACATAGCCGACGACGGTCACCGCCTTGCCGGTGTCCTGATAATCATAGGCGATGCTGTCGATGAAGGAGGCGAGATCGATACGGGCCGCCTTCTCGCCGCTGCTATGCGAGCTGCGCGCATAGGCAATGCCGTCCTGGACCAGACGCTCGATTTCGCGTAGGTCCCGCACCAGCTTGTCCTTCTCCGGTGAATCGTCGGCCATGTCGGCCCTGAGCCGCATGCGGGTGATCGGCGTTTGCAGGTCATGCGAGATCGCGGCGAGAATCTGGACGCGTTCCTCCAGATAATGGGCGATGCGTTCGCGCATCGCATTGAAGGCCCGGGCCGCATGGGCAACCTCGCTTGGTCCGGCCTCGCTGAGCGGAACGCTCTTCCTGGTGGGATCGAGGGCATCGGCGGCGGCCGCCAGGTCGCCGAGCGGGCGGATAGCCTGCCTGACGGCAAACCAGGTGCACAGCAGCAAAAGCGCCATCTGCAGGACCAGGACATAGGGCAGCCAGTCCGCGATCGGCATGACACCGCGCGGCGTGATCTCGATGGTCAGCGGGCTGCCATCGCTCAAGGCCAGATGGGCCTGCAGGCGGTTGCCCTCGCCCGGTATGGCTTCGATGCGCAGCGGGAAACGGGACCCGGCTGCGCTCTCCAGTTTCGCGGCAATCTCCTGGCCATGGCTGGAAGTATTGGGCACACCGGCCAGGCCAGGCCCCAGGGTGAGGTTGTAGTTGCCGCGGCTCAGCCAATCCAGCAACTCCGGCCTTTCGCTCGCCGGCGTCCGGTCGAGCACGGCGATCGAGGTCGCGACATCGTTTTCCAGCGTGCGCAGCATCAACGCCTTCGCCGACATATAGCGTTCGGCATAGAGGATGCCGAAGGACAGGCCATAGGCGATCGCCAGACCCGCCAGCAGGATCAGGAACAGTCGGGCGCGAAGGCTCTTGGGCCACCACAGCGGGCGGAACGCGCCATCGACCATCATGACCTGGGCTCCGAGATCTCGACGGGAACGGAGAGAACATAGCCCTCGCTGCGAACCGTCTTGATGTAGGTCGGCTCGCGCGCGTCATCGCCCAGCCGCTGGCGCAGGCGACTGACCAGAAGGTCGATGGAGCGGTCGAACAGGTCGGCATCGCGGCCCTGGGTGAGGTTCAGGAGTTGGTCACGGTTGAGGACACGCTGGGGGTGGTCGATGAAAACGCGCAGCAGCCGGTATTCGGCCCCGCTCAGCGCCACCTCGGTCCCCTGGCTGTCAAGGAGGTGGCGGCCGACGGTGTCGAGCCGCCATTCGCCGAAGGTCAGGAGCTGGCCGGCCTCGCTGATCTGCAGGTTGGGCGGCAGCATCCGGGTTCGCCGCAGGACGGCATTGATGCGCGCCAGGAGTTCGCGGGCGGCGAAGGGCTTGGGCAGATAGTCGTCGGCGCCCATTTCCAGACCGATGATGCGGTCCATCTCGTCGCTGCGGGCCGTCAGCATCAGGATCGGTGTCGCCTTGTGCTTTCCGGCCCGCAATTCGCGGCAGAGCACGAGGCCATCCTGACCCGGCATCATCACGTCGAGCACGATCAGGTCGACCGTATTGGCATCGAGGAAGCTGCGCATCTGGCGCCCGTCGGCTGCGACCGACGCACGCAGGCCGTTCTTCTTGAGATAGCTCGACACCAGATCGCGGATTTCGCTGTCGTCATCGACGATCAAGATGTGGTCGACATGTTCCATGCCCGAACTTTCCGTTTTTCGTGCGGTAAGATTACATCGCTGCACCATTACTTCTTCGTTGGCGAGAAAGCTCGCACGAAACGCAGAAATACCCTGCCCTGTCCTCTCCCTTTCGCAGCAGACAGAAGAGACATCGCGATGTATCCCCGATATGTCCCCTGCCCGGGGTGATTGCATACGCATGTAGGATCAGCAGCTGCGGATACGTTGCGATACAATCGGGACATCGAGGCGACCGTGACCGCGGCCTCCAAGGCCTTTGTGTCGTTGTGTGGCAAGGCAGGCCTCCTTCTACAATCGGGTACAAGAAGCTGCCGCCATCGACACATCCGAGATACCTCGTCCCTGCCAGATCGGGGCCTTCCTGCCGGCGCCCTACACGACTGGGCACGGCAATCCGATTGCACAGGAGACGATGATGGCCCTGCTTGTTATTGCCTATCTCGGGGGCGTTCTGACCATTCTCAGCCCCTGCATCCTCCCCATCCTTCCTTTCGTGTTTGCCCGGACCGGGCAACCCTTCCTGCGCGGGACGCTGCCCATGCTCACCGGCATGGCCTGCACCTTCGCGCTGGTGGCGACTTTGGCGACCGTCGGCGGGAGCTGGGCCATCCAGGCCAACGAGTTCGGGCGCCTCGCCGCCATCGTGCTTCTGATCATATTCGGCCTGAGCCTGCTCTCGCCACGCCTCGCCAGTGCGATCACCTTGCCGATCGTCGACTTCGGCAATCGCCTGCACAGCGCGTCCACGACCTCAGGCAGGTCAACGGCCGCCCGTTCGCTCGTTCTCGGCGTGGCAACGGGCCTGCTCTGGGCGCCCTGTGCCGGCCCGATCCTCGGCCTGGTGCTGACGGGCGCAGCGATTCAGGGGGCCAATGCCGAGACGACGCTGCTGCTGCTTGCCTATGCCGGCGGCGCCGCCACCTCGCTGGCCGGTGCCCTCCTGGTCGGCGGCAGGCTGCTTGCCGGCATGAAGCGTTCGCTCGGCATCAGCGCGCGCATTCGGCAGGGCCTGGGCATCGCGGTCCTGGCCGGCGTCGGCGTGATCGCCCTCGGCCTCGACACCGGCCTGCTGGCGCGCCTCTCCTATGCCGGGACCGTGAGCATCGAGCAGGCCATCCTCGACGGGCTGCATGTGGATCCGCGGACCGCCATGGCATCCGGTCTCGCCGGCAGCGGCATGCTGATCGCGAGCGCCAACGCGCAGACGCCCTTCCGCAGCACGCTTCCCATCGAGAGCAAGGCCCCGTCGCTCGACGGCGCCGTCGCCTGGCTGAACTCGCCGGCCCTCGACACGGAGCAATTGCGCGGCAAGGTGGTGCTCGTCGATTTCTGGACCTATTCCTGCATCAACTGCATCCGTACCACGCCCTATGTCCGCGCCTGGGCTGAGAGATACAAGGACCAGGGACTGGTGGTCGTTGGCGTGCATGCGCCCGAATTCGCCTTCGAGAAGAAGCTCGACAATGTCAGGCAGGCGGTCAAGGATTTCGGCATCGCCTATCCGGTGGCCGTCGACAACGACTATCGCATCTGGCGCGCCTTCGGGAACAGCTATTGGCCGGCCTTCTATCTGATCGATGCGCGTGGCCAGATCCGCTACCACCATTTCGGCGAGGGCAATTACCGCCAGACCGAGCAGGCGATCCAGGATCTGCTGCGCGAAGCCGGCAGCGACAAGCTGGCGAAAGAAGCGGTCGCACCCACGGCGAAGGGCGCCGAGGCCAGTCCCGATCTGAGCAATCTCGGTTCGCAGGAAACCTACCTCGGCTATGGCCGCGCCGACAATTTCGCCTCGGCGGAACGGGTGTCGCCCGACGCGGCCCGCGACTATTCCGTCGCTGATCCCGGGCTCAACCAATGGGGCTTGTCGGGCACTTGGACCGTCGGCGCCGAACGGGCGGTTCTCGACAAGGCAGGCGGCGGCATCACTTATCGCTTCAGCGCCCGTGACCTGCATCTCGTGCTCGGTCGCGGCGCTGCCGGCAAGCCCGTGCGCTTCCAGGTCAGCGTCGACGGCAAGGCTCCCGGTCCCGACCATGGGGCCGATATCGATGCGCAAGGAAACGGCCTGGTCGCCGAAACGCGGCTCTACCAGCTCGTGCGCCAGTCCGGCGGGGTGACGGCCCGGACTTTCGAGGTCCGCTTTCTCGACCCCGGCGTCGAAGCCTATGCCTTTACCTTCGGATGACGGCTTCTGGAGCACACAGTTCCATGTCTCGATATGGAATGGCTTCGATGCAACGGGCGAAAGCAGCGTGCCCTTTCAAAATTTTTCTTGAACATTCGTTCCCGAATATCTAGATGATCGACATGGCAAGATTACGGGAATTCGACACCGACGCCGCGCTCGATGCCGCGATCGGCGTGTTCAGGGAACATGGCTTCGAAGGCAGTTCGGCTCAGATGCTCGTCGATGCCATGGGGATCGGCCGGCAAAGCCTCTATGCCGCCTTCGGCGACAAATGGCAGCTCTATTGCGCCGCAGTGCGCCGCTATGGGCTGGGCGAATGCTCCGCCCATTTCGAGGCCCTGCGAAGCGGTGCGCGCGGCATGGACGGCATCAAGGCGATGCTGCGCCGGGTGGTCGACACGGCCAATCAGCCTTGCCTCAGCACCGGTTCGGTCTACGAATTCGGTGCGTCTCGTGCCGATCTCGCCGAGATCAATGCGTCATTGGCCAGAAGCCTGGGCGGTGTCCTCGCCGGCCGGGTCCGGGATGCGCAGCGCGAAGGCGACGTCGCCGCCAATCTCGATCCGGAAAGGACAGCCGAGTTTCTGGTCGCCAGCATCGCCGGCATCCGCATTGCCGGGCGCAGCGGCTCCGACCGCCGAATGCTAGCCAGCCTGGCCGACATGGCCTTGAGGGCCCTGCGCTAGGTCTTTTTTTTCATAATTCAGGAACGAACGTTTAATATTGGAGCCAAATCAATGAAAGCCATCGTAATGAATGGAATCGGCGGAAGCGACAGGTTGAGCTATGCCGAGCGCGCCGAACCGGCACCTGGCCCCGGCGAAGTCCTGGTCGAGATCGCCTTTGCCGGCGTCAACTTCATGGATATCGGCGTCAGGCAGGGCATGGCCTGGACCGAAATGCCCAATCCCAAGATATTGGGCGTGGAAGGTGCCGGCCGCGTCCTGGCACGAGGCGATGGCGTCGCGGACTTCGAGCCGGGCCAGCGCGTCGCCTGGGTCTATGCGCCGGGCAGCTATGCGGAACGGATCGCAATGCCGGCCACCACGCTGGTGCCCGTGCCCGACGCGATCGACGACCGGACTGCCGCTTCGATCATGATGCAGGGGCTCACGGCCAGTCACTTCGCCACCGATTTCTATCCGGTTCAGCCCGGCGACATCGCCTTCGTCCATGCGGCAGCCGGTGGCGTAGGGCTACTGCTGACGCAGATCATCAAGCTGCGGGGCGGCCAGGTCATCGGGCGGGTTTCGACGCCGGACAAGGTGGCCATGGCCAAGGCAGCCGGCGCCGACCATGTGATTGTCGACACCGAGGGGCGATTTGCCGAGGATGTCCTGCGCCTGACCGACGGGGAAGGCGTCCACGTCGTCTATGATGGTTCGGGCCCCACCACGTTCCAGGGCTCGCTCGACATCTTGCGCCGGTCCGGCACGTTCTGCTGGTATGGCCCGGTCCTTGGCGGCCCCGGCCCGCTCGATATCATGAGTCTGCCGCGGAGCATCAAGATCGGCTACGCAACCTTTTTCGATCACATCCACACGCCCGAACTGCTGCGCGGGCGCTCGGCCCAATTGTTCGACTGGCTGGCGGAGGGCATGCTCGAGGTTCGGATCGGCGGCGAATATCGATTGGCCGACGCGGCCAAGGCCCATGCAGACATGGAAAGCCGCAAGACCACCGGCAAGCTGCTGCTCGTTCCGTGACGGTCGGGGCCTCCCTTTCGCCGAAGCCCGGATCGGACCGGTCCTGACAGTGCTGGCCCGATGGGCATTCCCATCTTGGTCTTCCCTTGTCGGGGCCCGCCATGCTTTGCTTGGCCGAATCCGATGAGGGAGACCGGCGTGGGCGCAGACGATATTTCCGCATTCGCAACAGCCGCTGAGCTCGGCCGCCTGCTGGCGGAGGGGCGCGTGACCTCCGAAGCCATCACGGGCCGTGCCCTGGAGCGCATCGCCGCCCATGACGGCGCCCTTCATGCCTTTGTCGGCGTCTTTGCGGAGGAAGCGCTCCAGGCGGCCATCGCCTCCGACCGGCGCCGATGCCGCGGCGAGAGCCGGGGCTTTCTCGACGGCGTGCCCTATGCCGCCAAGGACCTGTTCCACGTCAAGGGCTGGCCGACAAGGGCCGGTTCCAGGGCGCTCGGTTCCGAGCCCCAGGCCGTGACGGCCAATGCCGTAACGCGCCTGACCGAAGCCGGCATGGTGCTCGTCGGCAAGGTCCAGACCGTCGAATTCGCTTTCGGCGGTTGGGGCACCAACCATATCACCGGCACGCCGCTCAATCCGCGGGACCCGGATGTGCCCCGGGCACCCGGCGGCTCCTCCAGCGGATCGGGCGTGGCGATTGCCGCCGGCCTGGTCCCGGCAGCGCTCGGCACCGACACAGGCGGCTCCATCCGCAATCCGGCCGCGATGTGCGGCATCGTCGGCCTGAAGACCACCGTCGGCCGGATCGGACGCGGGGGCCTGCTGACCCTCGCCACCTCCTTCGACAGCGTCGGCCCCCTCACGCGTTCGGTCGAGGATGCCGCCCTTCTCTTCGCCGCCATGGCCGGGCGGGATCCGCTCGATCCGGCGACATTCGGCGTGCCGCCGGTCGCGCTGTCGAGCGCGCCGGAGCATGACCTTGCCGGCCTCCGCCTCACCATCCCTGCCCCACGCGACCTTGCCGGGGTCGATCCCCACGTGCTCGAGCGGTTCCGCGCAGCGCTCGCCGACCTCGAGGCGCTCGGCGCAGACATCCGGGAAAAGGCGATGCCGCGCGCGCCGGAAGCCTATATGGCGCTGACCGGCGAATTGATGTCGGCCGAATCCTGGCACCATCTCGGCCGCTATGCCGGACCTGACGATAGCCCGGTGCATCCGGACGTACGGTCGCGCATCCTCAAGGGCCGGGAGATCGACGGTGCCCGCTACCAGGATCTCCTGGAGCAGCGGCGTGCCGCACAGATCGAGTTCGCCGCTTATCTGGAGGGCGCGGATGCGCTGCTGACGCCCACGGCTCCGATCCTGCCGCCGCCGCTCGCCGAGATCGACGAGACGAAGACGCCGCTCGGCACCTTCACGCGCTTCGTCAACCTGATGGACATGGCCGCGCTCAGCGTCCCCACCGGCCTCGTCGGGACCCGCCTGCCGACCGCTCTGCAGATCGCGGTACCACGCTTCGAGGAAGCCCTGGCCCTGCGCATCGGCCGCGCCCTGGAAATCCGCCGCGGCGGGCTGTTCGAGCCGCCGCCCGCCTATCAGGCGCCCTGAGCCATGCCGTCTGAGCGGAATGATTGACCGATCACCACGCGAGGCGGGGTGTTCGGACCTACCCCTTTCAAGGTGTTCCACACCATTGAGCTTTTGTGCCTGCCGTTGAAGTTGCGCTGCCCCTCACCTTACCTCTCCCCGCAAGAACGGGGCGAGGAGATCCCGGCGTCGCGTTTCATGCAGAAAACCTTCCGTCTCGCCCAACGGCAGGGCGAGATGAAAGCTCTGAGGACAGATCGCAACGCTTGCGCCCCCTCGCCCCGTTCTTGCGGGGAGAGGTAAGGTGAGGGGCAGCGCCAACCTTCGTAATCCCAATAGGTTTCGGACTGTGAGCAAACACCTTGAAAGAGGTGGTCTTCAGACCTGCTCCCCAAAACTGTCGCTCAGAGTAATGGCTTTCCTTGAGGCAGGCCTTTCATGACCCGGTCTTATTCCCCGCTCGCATAAAGCCAGCGCGCCACCAGTGCATCGGTGTCCGTGCCGAAATCGTCGCGTTCGCCTTCCGAGAAGACGGTGCCGTTCTTCACCACATAGACGTAGTCGGTGATGGCCAGTGCGGCGCGGATGTCCTGGTCGACCAGCAGCACCGCCTTCGACAGATCGCGCGCCAGGCCCTGCACGATGTCGTAGATGGTCTCGCTGGTCTGCGGGTCCACCCCCGCGGTCGGCTCGTCGATCAGGTAGACGGAGGGGTCGGCCATCAGGCTGCGGGCGATCTCGACCTGCCTCTGCTGGCCGCCGGAAAGCTGGCCTGCCGGCTGGCTGCGTTTCTCCCGGATGACGGGGAAGCGCTGATAGGCGCTATCGAGACGCTCGGCCAGCACCGGCTTCTTCGGCCTCGCATGCCACAGGCCGAGCTTGAGATTGGCCTCCACCGACAGATGGGCAAACAGGCTCGGCCGCTGCGGCAGATAGGCGACACCGAGGCCGAGCATCCGGAACGGCGGGCTGCCGGTAATGTCATCCGTGCCCAGCAGCACGCGGCCGGCACTGGGGCGCAGGAATCCGAACAGGGATTTCAGGAGGGTCGACTTGCCGGTACCGTTCGGCCCGACCACGCAGGAGATGCGGCCGGGCCAGGCCTTCACGGACAAGCCGCGCAGAATGTCGATGTCGCCGGTATAGCCGGCGACGAGATCTTCGCAGGCCAGCAAGCCGGGCCGGTCGCTCCAGCGGGGCTCGGCGGGGGCCGGAGCCGGACTCATCTCAAGGCCCTCCCATGCGCGTGCCGGTATAGGCGCGCACCACGTCGGCATTGCGGAGCACGTCCGACACGGCGCCATCGGCGATCTTGCGGCCCCGCGCCATCACCAGCACGCGGGTGACGACCGAGCGCACCGCATCGAGATTGTGGTCGACCAGCACGATGGTGTGGCCATCCCGGTTCAGGCTGCGGATATGCCCGACGATCTCGTCGAGCAGGCGCGGATGCACGCCGGCAAAGGGTTCGTCGAGCAGGAGCAGGCGCGGCCGCAGCATCAGCGCACGGCCGAGTTCCAGCAGCTTCTGCTGGCCGCCGGAGAGCGCGCGCGCATAATGATCGGCAAGGTGCTCGAGCCTGAGGAAGGCGAGCACGCCGCGGGCCCGCTCCTCGGCCGTTGGGCGGCGTTCCGAGGCGTCCGACAGCGCGGGAACGATCAGGTTCTCCATCACCGTCATGCGCCGGAACAACCGCGGCACCTGGAAGGTGCGCGCGATGCCGCGGCGGGCATAAAGATGGGCCGGCTGGCCCGCCATGTCGGCGCCCTCGACCTCAATGCTGCCGCCATCGGGCTTCGACGCCCCCGTGACCATGTTGATGGTGGTGGTCTTGCCCGAACCATTGGGGCCGATCAGGCCGAGGATCTCGCCGCGCTGCAGGGTGAAGGACAGGTCCTCGACGGCATGAATGCCGCCGAAATGCTTGGCGAGACCGTTGACGGAAAAGAAGGCTGCGCTCTCACTCGGCATGGCGTTTCCCGGCTGGTTGGCCTGCTTGCCTGGTCCGGCGCGCACGGCTCCAGCGTTCGATCAGCGGAAAAAGGCCGTTCTGGGCAAAGCGCTGAACCAGGATCAGCACCAAGCCCATCAGGACGAAGCGCCATTCGCCATAAGCCCTGAGGAATTCCGACAGCACGAAGACCACGACGGCACCGATGACCGCGCCGGGCAGGCTCTCGATGCCGCCGATCACCGCCATGGCGATCACCAGTCCCATCTCGGGCAGGATGGCGATGTTCGGCGTCAGAATGCCGATGAAATGCCCGTAATAGATGCCGGCCACGGCGGCGATCATGCTGGTGACGACGAAGACCAGGATCTTGTAGCGCGTCGTGTCGATGCCGCTGGCCCGCGCCGCGCCCTCATCCTCACGAATGGCGCGCAGGAACAACCCGACACGCGTCGCCAACAAGCCGTTCATCGCCAGCATGGCCGCAACGACGAGGCCAAGGCCGAGATAGTAATAGGGCAGGTCCGACCGGCCCGCGAACAGGGTCGGCACCGGCAGGCCGAGCATGCCGCGGGTGATGCCCTCCTCGGCCACCAGCACCATGCGGAAGATCTCCGCGAGGGCGAGCGTGAACAATGCGAGATAGGGACCGGATAACCGCAGCACCAGGGCACCGATCAGCGCGCCGGCGATCGCGGCGAGGATGATTGCCAGCAGCATGGAAAGGGCGAGCGGCAAGCCGAGCAGGCTGGTGCCGAGCGCCGAGCCATAACCGCCAAGGGCGGCGAAGGCGACATGGGCGAAGGAGAACTGCCCGGCGAAACCGGCAAGCATGGCCCAGCTCGCCGCCAGCAAGGCGTAGTACCAAGCGATGGCGCCGACATGGATCCAGTAGGTTCCGGCGCCCAGTGGCGCGAGCAGCGCCGCGATCAGCAGGATGGCCTGGACGACCTGGGACAGGGAGAATCGCGCCATGGTCTGCCTGGCCTATTCGAGGCGCAGATGCGAGCGGCCGAAAAGGCCGGTCGGCCGCACGAGCAGGGTGATGACGAGCAGCAAGGCACCGAAGGCCTGGGTATAGGCCAGCGCCCGGTTGGGATCGGGCAAATAGCCGACGCCGAGGCTCTGGACGAGGCCGAGCAGGATACCGCCGACGATCGAACCGCCGACCGAGCCCATGCCGCCGAGCACGATGATGATGAAGGCCTGCACGCCCGGCAGGTCGCCCATCGAGGGCGACAGCGCAAAGACCGGTGCGATCAACGCGCCGGCCCCGCCGGCCAGGGCCGAGCCAAGGCCGAAGGCAACCGTATACATGCGATGCGGATCGATGCCGATGACGGCCGCGGATTCACGGCTCTGGCTGACGGCGTCGAGCGCCTGGCCGAGCGTCGTGCGCTTGAGAAAGAAGGCGAGCCCCGCCAGCAGGATCACCGCGACGACGGCCGCAATCAGCCGGTCATAGGGCAGGATCAGCGGGCCGGCGATCAAGACCCCCGCCATGAAGGAGGGCGGCGATTTGGCGAACGGCCCGAAGACGACGAGGCCGAGATTGGTGAGCAGGATGGTAAGGCCGAAGGTGACGATGATGGCATATTCGTCCTTGCGCTCGACCTTGTCGGTATACATCGGTGCGATCACCAGCCGCTCGAAGGCGACGCCGAAGACGAACAGGCCGATCATCGCGCCGGCGACGCCGAGCAGCGGATGCAGGCCGAGGCCGGTGATCAAATAGTAGGAGGCATAGCCGCCCAGCATATAGAGCGAGCCATGGCCGAAATTGACCACCTTCAGCACGGAGAAGACCAGCGTCAGGCCGGAGGCGATGAGCGCGTAGATCAGGCCGATCACCAGCCCGTTGACGGCGAGAAGAAGAAAATAGCTCATGATCCCCTCACCATCGGCTGCGACGGGCGAGGACCGGCGGAAAAAGCCGGCATCCGTCGGTACGCGCCATCAAGGCAGGATCTTGTCCGTGGTCGCCCAGTTCTTGGGATAGACGATGGCCGCCTCCTCCGGGCTCTGGTTCTCCGCCGTGTACTGGATGATGGTGAAGGGCACATCCATGAACTGGTGGAAGGCCCAGGCCGGGGTTTTGGTCGCCGGGAAATTGTAGGTGGCGTTGGCGCCTTCATACTTGACCGCCTCCAGGGCCTTGACGATCGCGGCGCGGTCGGCGGACCCGGCCTTGCGGATGCCTTCGACCACCACGCCCAGCGTATCATAGGCTTCCAGGGCAACGCCGGTGGGCGCCCGCTTGTAGCGCTCGGTGAAAGCGGCCACGAACGCCTTGGCCTTGTCGTTCCATTGCGACTTCGGCTGGGCGACATTGACGATCAGGAGGTTCTTGGCACAGGCACCCGTGACCTCCCAGACCTCCTTCTGCAGCAGGCCGGACGAGCCGATCAGCTTGGTCTCGGCGGTCGGGGCAAGGCCGAGCTGGCAGGCCTGCTTCACCAGCTGGTACTGGGCCTGGCCGGCGATCACCATCTGGATGGCGTCGGGGCGCGGGCTCTGGCTCATCAGGCGCAGCAGGGCCGGGGTGAAATCCTGCTGGTTCAGGTCGATGGTGACCAGGGTGTTGGCAACGTTCTTGGCCTGGAGTTCGCTGGCGATGATCTTGGCGCCGCCCTGACCGAAATCGGTATTCTCGGCGATGATGGCGACGTTCTTGAAGCCCTGCTCCACCGTCCAGTCGGCGGCCTTGACGTAGACCAGCGAGTTGGCGGGAGAGACCCGGAAGACCTCCGGATATTGCTTGGCGGTGACGTCGTCGGCCCAGACATCGGTGCCGACCCAGGGCACGCCATATTTGTGCGCCTCTTCGATCTCGGCCAGGGCCACGGAAGAATGGAACTCGCCGAAGATCGCCGAAACATTGTTCTTGGTGATCAGCCGGACCGCCGCCGCGCTGCCTTCCGCGGGCTGGCCCTTGGTGTCTTCGTAGATGACCTGGAGCTGGCGGCCGAGCACGCCGCCGGCCTTGTTGATCTCGTCGACGCCGAGCTGCACGGCCCACTGCATCTCCTGCCCGCCGGAGTAATTGCCGGGCGGGGAAAGGGGCCCCACCCAGCCGAGCGCGATGGGCTCCTCCGCCAGGGCCGGCGTCACGGCCAGCGACATAGCGAGCATGGCGAGCGCCCCGAGACGGCTGCGGGTCGAGTTGTTCATGCCGATGTCCCCCTTCTCGTTCTAGTGCTTTTTTTCAGACAATTACACCCGTTGGTGAATTGCAAATAAAAAGTCACCCGCCGAAGCGACGGGTGCTGTTGAGATCAATAATATCATTACAATTTCTTCGTCACCTCCGGCTCATCGCGCGTGACGAAAGCCGCGAACACAGCAAAGTTCTCACCGGGAAGCTCGCCGCTGCCTCCAGTATTTCTCAGCGAAGAACCGCATGACCGACGCAACCCTTGCAGGTCCCTCCACGAAAGCTGCCCAGGCGGGCAAACAACAACGTCAAGGTTTCAATGGCGCCCGCCTGGATGGGCGGACGCCGGTGGTGACCGCCTCAGCGCAGCGACCTGAAGGCGGCGCGGACTTCCTGCACGAACAGCTCCGGCTGCTCCCACGCCGCAAAGTGGCCGCCATTCTTCGCCTCGCTGAAATAGACGAGGTTGTGATAGCAGCGCTCTGCCCAGCTCCGGGGGGCGCGATAGATCTCACCGGGGAAGACCGTGACGGCGACCGGCAGTTCGGGAATGTCGACGGCGTTGAAATTGTTGGAATGGTCTTCCCAATAGATGCGGGCCGCCGAAGCGCCCGTCTGGGTCAGCCAATAGAGGGAGATGTCGTCGAGCATCTCGTCCTTGGTCAGCACCTTCTCCGGATCGCCGCCACTATAGGTCCAGGTCGCAAATTTCTCGTACATCCAGGCGGCCATGCCCACGGGAGTATCCACCAGGGAATAGCCGATGGTCTGCGGGCGCGTGACCATCATGGTCGCGTAGCCTGAACTGTCCTTGTAGAAGACATCGAGAGCGTCGAAGGCCCGCCGTTCGTCCGGCGTGAGATTTGCCGGCGCCGGGCCACCGGCCGTCAGGATCGCGGCGATTTCCTTGGGCACCGTTCCCGGCATGTTGACGTGGATGCCGATCAGGCCGGGCACCTTCTGCAGGGCCATGCGGTGGGAGATCACCGAACCACAGTCGCCGCCCTGCGACACATAGCGCTCATAGCCGAGGCGCCGCATCAGCACGGACCAAGCCCGGCCGATATGGTCGGAGCCCCAGCCCCTGGCCGTCGGCTTGCCCGAGAAGCCGAAGCCGGGGATCGAGGGCACCACCAGATGGAAGGCATCCTCGGCCTTGCCGCCATATCTGGTGGGGTCGACCAGCGGATCCATCACCTTCATGAATTCGAGGATCGAGCCCGGCCAGCCATGGGTCATGATCATCGGCATGGCCTTGGCGTGCGGCGAGCGGATATGGATGAAATGGATGTCGAGGCCGTCGATTTCGGTCACGAACATCGGCAGGACATTGAGCCGGGCCTCGACCTTGCGCCAGTTATAAGATTGCGCCCAATAGGCCACCAACGGCTTCAGCCTTGCCAGCGTCACCCCTTGCGAAAAGTCGGACACCGTCTCTTCAGGCCAGCGCGTGGCACTTAAGCGCCGGCGCAGATCGACGATATCCTCCTCGGCAATGGCAATCTTGAAGGGCCTGATATCGCTCCCGGCTTCCGCCGCGTAGAGCGCGGTGGGGATCAGGCCGACGAGCGCTGCGGCGGCGGCCGATTTGAGCAAACTGCGTCGGGACGTACCGAAATCATGCGAAGGCAAATTGCTCGGGGAAGACGAATTGGTCGAAGACATCTTGTTTGAAGACATGGGGCAACTCCATTCATTTCACGGCAGCCCGGCCGCCGGTGCCCTGTCTTTGGCGATGCCATGTTTGCCCGATATGTCCCCGCGGCCCCCGATCCGCATCCTGCTGTATCCGGCTGGCGTGCCGATACATTGCCATACAGGCGCCGTTCCCAAAGGCCACCCATGCCGGCGGCTGCGATGGTCGATTGTATCACTGTGTATCGAGGCGGAACGGGCTTACACAGCCTTTCAAATCCAGGCGATGGCGACATAAGGCCGATACAGTGTTGCGGCTTTTTACGGTCACAACTTCAGCAATCGGGAATCATGTCGATGTCGGAACAGATCGATCAATCGCGCCGCGGCCTGCTCGGCACCCTGGCGTTCGGTGCCGTTCTCGCGCAGCTCGGCGCAATCGGTACCGCCAGTGCGCAAGCCAATTCCTCCGCGCCCGCCTCCGGCCGTGGCACCCACACGTCCTTCGCCGCGCTCAAGCAGGTCAGGGCCGGTGTGCTCGATGTCGGCTATGCCGAGGCCGGGCCGGCCGATGGCGCGCCCATGCTGCTGCTGCATGGTTGGCCCTATGACATCCACAGCTATGTCGATGTCGCGCCGATCCTGGCGGCCGCCGGCTACCGCGTGATCGTGCCCTATCTGCGCGGCTATGGCAGCACGCGCTTCCTCTCCGCGGACACGCCTCGCAATGGCCAGCAGGCGGCGCTGGGCAGCGACATCATCGCGTTCATGGATGCGCTGAAGATCGAGAAGGCCGTCATCGGCGGCTATGACTGGGGCGCCCGCACCGCCAATATCGTCGCTGCCCTCTGGCCCGAGCGCTGCAAGGCGCTGGTCTCGGTCAGCGGCTATCTCATCGGCAGCCAGGAACTGAACAAGGCGCCCCTGCCTCCGAAGGCTGAACTGCAGTGGTGGTACCAATATTATTTCGCCACCGATCGGGGCGCGGCCGGCTATGCGAAATATACCCATGATTTCGCCCGGCTGATCTGGGAGCTCGCCTCGCCGCAATGGAAGTTCGATGATGCGATCTTCGCCCGTTCGGCGCAGGCCTTCGACAATCCCGACCATGTCGCCGTCTCGATCCATAATTACCGCTGGCGGCTCGGCCTGGCACAGGGCGAAGCCAAATATGACGCGCTGGAAAAGAAGCTCGCCGCCTTGCCGACGATCACCGTGCCGACGATCACCATGGAGGGCGATGCCAATGGTGCGCCTCATCCGGAACCGGCGGCCTATGCCAAGCGGTTCTCCGGCCGCTACGAGCATCGCCTGATCACGGGCGGCATCGGCCACAATTTGCCGCAGGAAGCCCCTGAAGCCTTCGCCAAGGCGATGCTCGACGTTGCCCGTTTCTGAACCAGGCGAAGGAGCTTCCTGATGAAGACCTCAGTGATCATGCCCTTGGCCGGGGCCTGCCTCGTGGCTGTGGTCGTCGCCGCGGCCGGGGCACTCGCCCAGGACACAGACATCACCAAGAGCAAACCCAAGCCGGCCTCGCCGATCTATGGCGTCACCATTCCGGACGGCTACCGGCAATGGGAACTGGTCGCCCCGGCGCTGGAACACGAGCCCCTCAACGAACTGCGCACCGTGCTCGGCAACAAGACCGCGCTCGACGCCTATCGCGCCGGGACCCTGCCCTTCCCCGACGGGACAGTGCTGGTCAAGCTTGCCTGGAAGCATGTCCAGTCGCCTGAATTCGAATCCGCCTTGGTGCCGGGGCCGGCGACCACGGTGCAGGTGATGGTCAAGGATTCGAAGAAATATGCCGCGACGGGCGGCTGGGGGTTCGGGCGCTTCATCGACGGCAAGCCGGTGGACCAGGCCCAGCATGAGACCTGCTTTGCCTGCCATGAGGCGCGCGTGAAGGCGCGTGACTATGTCTTTACCAAGCTGGCGCCCTAAAGCGCCCTGCTCCTGACGATCCGGGAATTCACATGCCGCTTCATCTCATCCTGTTCGCCGTCGCCGCCTTTGCCTGGCGCCTCATCACGCTCGTGATTTCGGCACGGCACGAGAAGGCCTTGAAGAGGGACGGCGCGACCGAATATGGCGCGAAGAACAGCATCTTCCTCGCTGCCTCTCACGTGCTCTACTACATCTGCGCGGTCGCCGAGGCGGCGGCCGGCCTACATGAGCCGAACACGCTGGTGTCTGCCGCGGGCATCGTGATCTATCTCGCCTCCGCCCTCGTCCTCGTCTCGGTCATCCGCTCGCTCGGCCGCCTGTGGACGATCAAGATCATCATCAGCCCGCAGCATCGGCGGGTGCAGAGCGGCTTGTTCTCGTTCGTGCGGCACCCCAACTATTTTCTGAATATCCTGCCGGAACTCATTGGTTTTGCTCTGGTTCTCAATGCCTATTGGACGCTGGTGATCGGCATCCCTCTCTATCTCATTCCCCTGGTGACCCGCATCCGGCAGGAAGAGGCCGCCATGCGCGCCACCTTCGCCCCCGAGATGTAGCCGGGCGTTTTCATCCTCCACCCGACACAGGCTGCGGGTGACAACCCGAAGGAAAATCCGATGAAGAACTTCGCGAAGGGGCTGGCCGTCGCCGGCGCCCTGCTGCTGAGCGCGCCCGCACTGGCGGAGAGCGGCAAGCCGACGGTGGTGCTCGTGCATGGCGCCTTTGCCGATGCCTCGAGCTGGAACGGCGTGATCCAGCGCCTCGAAAAAGACGGCTACCCCGTCGTCGCCGCCGCCAATCCGCTGCGCAGCGTGCGCGGGGATGCGGATTCCGTGGCCAGCGTGATCGACAGCATCAAGACGCCTGTGGTCCTGGTCGGCCATTCCTATGGCGGTTCCGTCATCAGCGAGGCAGCTGCCGGCAGGGCCAATGTCCAGGCCCTCGTCTATGTCGCGGCCTTTGCGCCCGATACCGGCGAGACCGCTATCGGACTCACGGGGAAGTTCCCCGGTTCGACGCTCGGGCCAACACTGGCCCCGCCGGTACCGATCTCGGGCGGCGGCAAGGATCTCTATATCCAGCAGGCCAAATTCCCCGATCAGTTTGCCGCCGATGTGCCCAAGGGCGAGGCAAAGCTAATGGCCGCCACGCAGCGCCCGATCGCCGAGGCCGCGCTCGGCGAAGCCTCGACCGAGCCGGCCTGGAAGACCATCCCCTCCTGGTTCGTCTATGGCGACAAGGACCGCAACATCCCACCGCAGGCTCTCGCCTTCATGGCGGAGCGGGCCCATTCCAAGCAGACCGTGGTGGTCAAGGGCGCTTCGCATGTGGTGATGGTGTCGAACCCGGCTGCGGTCGCCAAGCTGATCGAGACGGCGGCGCAGGCTGCACCGGCCAAATAGACCGGCACTGCCGTAAGGGCATGGAGCTTCGGCGACCGCTGCTCTCCCGTAGCCCACACGATGCCCGGGACTTTCAACGAAAGGGAGCCGTCCGGATTTCGAAACCGGACGGCTTCATCCAGGGCAGGTGTCAGGAAACCCGGCGCCACCCCCTTGGAGGGGGTGGCATCCGCCGAATATCGGCACAGGGATGTGCGAGGGTCCGTTCGCCGTGCCGCCTGCTCCTCAATTGTCCCGCGCGGCCGTGACGACCCGCTCGAGGAACTCGACCAGCTGCGGTTCGAACCGTTCGCCGAGAAGGCACAGGCAGTCATGGCGGTCGTAGATGATCGCATAGCCGCGCTCTTCGAGAAACGCGCCGATCGCCTGCGAGGCGTCGGCCGAGAGCGCCACGTGCTCGAACAGGATCGCGGAAGGGCGGTGACGGTCGAAATCGAAGGTGCGCAAGACGATGTCGTCGCAGCCTTCGACATCGACCACCAGCAAATCCGCCGTCTCGAATCCAGTTTCCCGGCAAAGCGAATCGAGCCGGCGCGTGGCGACCGGCACGGTCTCGATCATGCCGGGCAGATCATCATATTTGAGCTCGTGCATCATGATCGTCGGCAATGAGAAGCTGCTCAGCACGTCCTCACCGCGAACGATGTGGAAGTCTCGCCTGCCCTCCTCGGACCAGATTGCCTCGCCGCGAAAGACCAGCCCGGGGCATGCGTCGTAATGGGCACGCAGCCTTTCCATCGCAGCCGGTACGGGCTCGACCAGCAATCCGCGCCAGCCTCCCTGGATGACATGCCGGCTGATGGGATCGCCGCGCACGCCGTCATTGGCGCCGACCTGCACGAAGGTGACCGGCGCCGCATCGGGCTTGATCCTGGAGAGCACGTAGTCGACGATCTCGGCGAAGATGTACTTCGTGTTGCGCGGCTCCTTCTTGCAGAACACCGAGCTCGAAAGGCCGGCAACGCCGGGATAGACAGGTCGGTTCATCGCAATTCGTCACTTTCTTTCATCGTGGTGAGGCGGCATGCCACTTCGCAAGGACATGGCCCTTCGGGTGCGACGGCTTGTCGGATGCCGGCGGCCGGTGCGAGGCTGGACGAAGACCATGCCTCCGCCACCCCACGATCGCCCGGTGGTGGGGCACCATAGGAAATCGAGGCAGAGATTGCCAGGGTAGCGCCGATCCTTGCCTTAGCCGATCCTTGGCTTGACGGCGAAGGTCGTGCCCCCTGCAACGGCGGCTCTTTGCTATCGTGAAACCGAGGCTGGCCCAGGAATTTCACATTGCAACAGGATTGCCGCGCTTGAGAGGCTCGGGACATGCACGCTACAGCAAGCCACACAAAAGGAGCTGAGCATGGTTCGTGAAAGCGAAATCAGGCAGAATGAGGTAGCGGTTACCCCTCCCGAGCCGACGGATGCGGGGCTGGTCTTCATTGGCCTGATACGGACGCCATGGACGTCCAGACTGATGGCGCCGCGGCAGGGGCGATCCGACGGACCGGTCTGCCGTATCGAGATCTTCGAGCCCTGGCAGGCAGCACTGGATGGCATCGAGCGCTTCGAGCGCCTGGAGGTGTTGTACTGGCTGCATCTGTCGCGGCGCGACCTCGTCCGTCAGAGCCCGGCCGACAACGGCACCACCTATGGCACCTTCGCACTCCGCTCGCCTGTCCGCCCGAACCCGATCGGCACCTCGATCGCGACGCTGGTGGCTCTCGAAGGATCGACCCTGCTGGTCCGCGGGCTCGATTGTCTCGACGGCACCCCGTTGCTGGACCTCAAGCCCGACCGCACCCTGTTCAAACCGATCGCACCGGAGCAGCCCGGCGATCGGGAGACGCAGGCCTGACATGGTCCCCTCACCTTCCTGTCCCGCAGCACTGCAAGCGGGAAGCAAGCCATCAGGGCCATAGCTTTTCGCGTACCCATTCCGTCGCTCCGTGCCGGTAGTGCAGGCGTCGATGCCGACGTTCCGTGTCGCCTTGCCAGAATTCCACTTCGCGCGGGGCTACGATGAACAGGCCCCAATGCGGCGCAACCAGATCCGGCCCTTGTCGCAAGCGCTCCCGCTGCAGTTCGAGCGCCTCCTCCAGCTCCCGTGGGGATGCCAGCCTCTCGCTTTGCCTGGCCGTGAGCGCAATCGCCCGCGCGCCCGGCGGACGGGCGAGAAAGTCGGCGTCGCGCTCATGCATGTCCGCTCGCCGGACCATGCCGCGAATGCGTACCTGGCGTCCGAGCTTCGTCCAATAGAAGGTCAGGGCCACCTGGGGGTTGAGCGCCATCTGGCGCCCCTTCGGGCCCTGGTCGGTGGATGCGAAATACCAACCGCGATGATCGAGATGCTTGAGGATGAGGATGCGCGCATCCGGCGCCCCCTGCTCGTCGACGGTCGAGAGCACCATGGCATGCGGTTCTTCCACCCCGGCCTGCACCGCATCGCGGAACCAGGAGGAAAACAAAAGCCGCGGATCGTCCGGCACCTCCTCCATGTCGAAGGTCGGTAGAGGACCGGCCAGCGACTTCAGGGCGCGTAATTCGTCCTTCATCATCGCACCTCACGGTCTCGATACGATCAATCGCAAGGATCCCTCGAAGAAGGGTTGGTGGCGCAGTCCACCGTAGCGATCGTCCCAGGTGCCATCCTCGAGATCGCGGCTGAGATCGGCCACGAAGCGCGCCCCGACGGCAGGATCGACGAAACTCCAGGCCGAGTTGGCAAGCCGCGCACCGGACTCGAGCAGACGCTCCGGCCTGCCGTAATAGGCTTCGCCGAACCCGTCGATGCAGTTGAGCGGGATGGGTACGGGCCGGATCTCGACATGCCCTGCGAGCGCATCGGCAATGGCCGCCATGGCCGGATAGCGGCGTGCCTCGACGGCGATCATCTCCGGGGCATAGGCATGCAGCCAGCAGCGTTCCAGCGCATCGGGATCGCAACTGAGAACCACCACCGGCCCACGCGTAACCCGGCGCATCTCCCTTAGCCCCTGTCCGAGATTCGCCCATTGATGCACCGTGAATGTCGCCATACCGGCATCGAAGCTGCGGTCGGGGAACGGCAGGCGTTCGGCCGTCGCGTCGATTGCAGGCGACAGATGAACCGGCCGCTGTGCCCGCATCGAGACGGAGGGCTCGACCGCCGTCACCTTGCGATCGACCGGTTCATAGGACCCGGCGCCAGCGCCGACATTGAGCACGGTTGCCGCATCGCCCAAGGCCTCCAGGATGAATTGCGCGATGTAAGGATCCGGCTGGCGGTAGGTCCTGTAGCCGCTGCCGATCACGCCGTAATCCGCGTCACCGGCGCTGCCGTCCCCGTGTCTGCCGTGCATGTCCTGTCTCCTGCGCTGGCTTGGAACAAGGCGGGGCATCTGTTTGCCGACCGTCCTTCTTTGTTCCAAAATGGGAAACTATATCGACCGGGAGATAGAAAACCCTATGATTTACAGAATGAAAATCGATATGATCGAACATTCGTTGTTCGGAAATTGCACATGGCAAGGCATATCCCCTCGCTGAACGCGTTGCGAGCCTTCGAGGCGGCAGGCCGACACGGCCTGATGACGCGCGCGGCCGAGGAACTCAACGTCACGCACAGCGCCGTCAGCCGCCAGATCCAGCATCTGGAGCAGGTTCTCGGCGTAGCGCTTTTCGAGGGCCCGAAGAACAGGCTGCGCCTGACCGATGCGGGTTCGACCCTGCTGGCCGGGCTGGTGAAGGCCTTCGACCAGATCGACATCTCGGTTCGCTCGGTGGCCGATATCGAGCAAGGGGCGCTGGACGTATCCTGCCCCGGCACCTTCACCATGCGCTGGCTCATTCCGCGGCTCTACCGCTTCCAGGCCGAGTTTCCCGAGATCGAAGTGCGCCTGACGGCCTCGTCCCGTCCCGTCAATTTCAGCAGGGACGGCTTCGACGTCGCCATACGTGTGGGCGCACCGCCATGGCCTGAGGGAGCTGACGTCATCGGCCTGTTTCCCGAGCAGACCGGCCCGGTGCTTGCTCCTTCGCTGGCCGCGGCATCGCCCAGGGGCCTTGACGGCGTACCCCAGCTTCACACACGGACGCGCCTGCGGGCCTGGGACGACTGGCATGCGCGTTCCGGACAGTCGATCGAGCCCGGGCCGCGCCTCGAGTACGAGCATTTCTACTTCATGCTGGAGGCCGCCCGGGCCGGCCTCGGCGTCTGTGTCGCGCCATGGCCCTATGTCAGCGAGGACACCCATTCCGGCCGGTTGCAGGCACCGATGGGGTTCCTCGACAGTGGCCACGACTATGTCGCCTTGCGCCGGGCGAGGCGCAATCGCAAGTCCAGCCTGTTTTGCGACTGGCTTCATGCCGAAGCCGCCGCCTTCCAGAAATCCGACCCGCCAACCACACGTGGCGCCGCGCCATAAATCTCAAAGGCGGAGCGCTGGAGCGCCCCGCCTTTGCATCGTCGCTACGGCCGCTCGGGCGGATCCGTCAGAGCCTGGCCGCGACGGCTTTTGTCTCGGTGTAATGTTCCATGACTTCCTTGCCCATCTCGCGGCCCCAGCCGGATTGCTTGTAGCCGCCGAACGGCCAGGCCGGGTCGCCGTAATTGTGGGTATTGATGCAGATTGTGCCTGCCCTGATCTTGCGGGCCATCATATGGGCGACCTTGAGATTGCGGGTCCAGACACTGGCCTGCAGGCCGTATTCGGTGTCGTTGGCAAAGCGCGCGACCGCATCGAGATCGTCGTCGTCATAAGATTGGACGCAGACCACCGGCCCGAAGATCTCCTCGCGCACGACACGCATGTCCCGGTTGGTCTGGGCCAATACCGTCGGCTCGACGAAATAGCCCTGATTGCCGATGATGCTGCCACCGGTCACGACCTCCGCGCCTTCCTCCCGGCCCGATTGCAGGAAGCCGGTAACCCTCTGGTGCTGTTCCTTGGAAACCAGCGGGCCGAGATTGACGCTCGGATCCAGGCCATGGCCGACCTTCAGCTTGCCCGCCGCTTCCGAGACCCCTGCGACCACCCGATCATAGATCGACTTGTGGGCGAACAGGCGAGAGCCGGCGGTGCAGCACTGCCCCTGATTGTAGAAAATCGCATCGGCCGTGCCGGCGATGGCGAGGTCGAGATCGGCGTCGGGAAACACGATGGCCGGCGACTTGCCGCCGAGTTCGAGCGATACGCGCTTGAGATTGCCGGCCGCTGCCCTGACGATGATCTTGCCGACCTCGGTCGAGCCCGTGAAGGCGACCTTGTCGACATCGGGATGCTCGGCGAGCGCGGCACCGGCGGTCTCGCCGAACCCGGTCACGATGTTGACGACGCCGGCCGGAAAGCCGGCCTCCTGAATGAGTTGGCCGAAGCGCAGGGCGGACAAGGGCGTCTGCTCTGCCGGCTTGAGCACGATGGTGCAGCCCGAGGCAAGAGCGGGCGCCAGCTTCCAGGCGGCCATCATCAGGGGAAAGTTCCAGGGAATGATCTGGCCGACCACGCCTACCGGCTCGCGCAGCGTATAGGCGTGCCAATTGCCCGCGCTCGACACCGGTATGGTCTCGCCGTTGAGGCGCGTCGCCCAGCCGGCCATGTAGCGGAACATGTCGATCGAGCCCTGGACATCGCCCTGGCGCGCATTGGTCACCGGTTTGCCATTGTCGAGCGCCTCGAGCTCGGCGAATTCGTCTGCATGCTGCTCCAGAAGGTCGCCGAGCCGCCAGACGAGACGGGAGCGTTCCGCGGGAGAAATCCGGGACCACGGCCCCGTCTCGAAAGCCCGGCGTGCGGCGGCAACCGCAAGATCGATATCGGCCTTGTCTCCCGCGGGGACCTCGGCGATCTTCTCCTCGGTCGCGGGATCCTCGACGGCAAAGGTCTTGCCGCTGCGAGCATCGACCCATTCCCCATCGATCAGGAGCTTGTGCCGCTTGGCGAGGAACGCCGCGGCAGCGGAACCGAGTGATGGTTTGCGGATTGCAATATTCATAAAATCCTCCCGTGTTCGAACGTTTGCCGGTATTTCATTATATTCGTTGGGATATAACGTTGGTGCCAAACCTGCGTGACGGCGGAGCGATTCCGCCGTCGTGGCGTGAGTGAGCGATCGGAAATCAGCGACGATCTACGATCATCGCAATATTCAGACATATATAGCGATAGGCAAAATACTACCTGATGGCAACAGCCTATCTTCGACGGATCCTGCGGATGTCGACAAGGGAACCTCGGTTTGGCGCCCCGGCGGAAACTGTGCTCGATGCAACCTGCCGATACCCCCTTACGACGGGCCTGTGCATCCGAAGCGGGCCCCGATCATATCCCCGGCGAGGAAGCTTATTCCGATCCTGTTTCAGTCGATGGCGATCATCACGTCGGAGGCCTTGATGGCCGCATAGGCTTCCTGGCCCTTCTGAAGTTTCAACGCGTCCACTGCCTCATTGGTGATCGAAGCGGTCACGATGGTGCCGCCGACATCGAGCCGCACATGCGCCGTCGTCGCCCCCTTCACGATGTCCACGATCTTGCCCTTGAGCGTGTTCCGTGCGCTGATCTTCATCGAACATCTCCCGTGAAAAGAAAGGGGCGGAAACTTGCCGGCATCGACAATCGCACCGACAGCGTTCTACGATGCCACTATATCTCGTAACGAACCAGATAGGCGCAACCCGAACGCTGGCGGAACACCGCTCCGTCCCTGAGCCTGCGCATCGATCTTGGCCCCGAAGGCCGCATCGGCCTCGGAAAAATCGAGCTTCTCGAGAACATCGCGTTGCTCGGCTCGATCTCCGCGGCCGGACGGGCCATGGGCATGTCCTACCGCCGGGCCTGGGATCTGGTCGAGGAAATCAACCAGATTTTCGGCAAACCCGTCGCCACGCGCCGGATTGGCGGCAAGAATGGCGGCGGAGCTGTCCTCACGCCCCTGGGCCTTGCTCTCATCGCACGCTTTCGCGCCATCGAGCGGGCCGTCAGCGATGTCGCACATGATCATATCGCAGCCCTGCAGAACGAGATCGTACGCCGGCCAGCTCATGAGGAGCAGGCAACACCGCAAGCGCCGCCGCAGGCGAAGAACTGAGCTGCAGATCGGGATTCAGCCCGCCTCTCCGAGCAATGTCTGCCTCAAGAATGAAGAGGCGTCGACAAGAAGGCGCCAACAGCCCGCAACTATGGCTTAATTCGCTTCTCCCCTGTCCGACTTTGGAGAAGTTGAATGGCTGCCATCGATCCCGTGACCGCCGGCGCCGTCCTGCTGGCAACCGCCGCCACGGATGCGGTCTATGTCATGTTCACCGCTGCGGTGGTGGCACGCAAGCGCGTTCCCGCCGCGACCTGGAGCAGCGTCTGGTATCTGCTGTCGTCCTATGCCGTCATCAGCTACACCGAGAACTGGGTCTATGTCGCCTTTGCAGCGCTGGGGTCGTGGCTCGGCGCCTACGCCTCGATCACCTTCCTGCACCGCCCGCCCGGCGGATCGCCGATCGGCGCGGCGCCAGACTAGGCCACCGCAACCTTGCAGATCCGGCAACAGGCCATGCGAGAACCATCCGCCTTGCCGATACATGCCGCATGCGTCTCTGGTCGGGTCCAGAAACTGTATGGCCCGCCTCGGCCATACAGATTGGCGCAATTTGCATGGGACCGTTCCTGTGCACCTCGATGGTGCGTCTGTATGAGGCTGTCTTCGAGCGACACGAACGGGTTGCTCCCACGGGCGCCAGGCCTCGCGCCCCTGACGCCCGCCCACGATCCCGACCCATGGCGGTCCAATCCCGGGAGACGCCACCTCATGAAGACGTCGTCCCCTCGCCAAGAGCCGACCAACGAGCCGACCATTCGGATCGGTGCTCTGGCTCCGCTCACCCGGCCTGGCTGGGTCGAGGCAGGCCGACATCTGCTCGCCGGGCTCGAATTGGCCGTTGGCGAGGTCAATGACGCCGGCGGCATCGGCGGAAGAGTGCTCGAACTGCTGGTCCGGGACACGGCCGCCGACCCACAAAGAGCCGTGGCAGCGGTCGATGAATTGAATCACTTGGGCGTGGCCGCCCTGGTGGGGGAATATCACAGCGTCGTCGCCCGCGCCGCGGCTGGCAGAGCCGATGCCCTTGGCCTGCCGTTCCTCTGCTCTTCGGCAGTTCTCGACGCGCTTGCCGAGCAGCCGACAAACCGGGTCGCGCGCCTCGCCCCGGCTCAGTCCCACAGCTGGCAAGCCTACGCCGACTTCCTCCTTGATGCGGGCCATGGCCATATTGCCGCAGCGACCCAGCCGAGTGTCTACTGGGCATCCGGCGTCCGCCTGCTGCGGGATTACCTTGCCTCACACGGCGGCACCGTCATCGAACTCGACATGACCTCCCTCACCCCCGTGGCGATGTGCGACGAACTCGCTGGCCTTGGCGTAACTGCCCTGCTTCTGCTGGTCGGGTACCCCGAGCCGGCCCTGGCGATCGTCGAGGCCGTCCGCCGCGATCACCGGCTCGCCGGGATGATGATCGGTGCCCCGGCCGGGCAGCCGGAGTTCGCTGAATGGGCGAGGTTGCTCGGCGCCGATGGCATGGCCATCCCGTTCCTGCGCTATCTGCCCGGGCGTCTCGGGCCTCTCGGCACCCGCATCGAGATGCTCCTGCGCGAACGTCTGGCCGAACCTCCCTCCTTCGTCGCCTTCGAAGGCTACGACACCATCGCCGTCCTCGCTGCCGCCCTGCACGCTCACGGCACGGATCGGGCGCGCATTGCCGAATCCTGGCCCCAACTGGCCGTTACAGGCACCCGTGGCGAGATCCGGTTCTCCCGCATGCCGGGCATCGGTGTCTGGCAATGGGCCTGGCCACCCGTCCAGGTCGTCGATCGAGATCCGGCGGAGCCGGATCGGTTTCGGGTCCTCCATCTTCGGTGAGAAAGCCGAAAAGGCCCGATCGAGGCCTTTTCTTTCCAATCTCCTTTGTTTCGAAGTGCCTTTGCGATTCGACGCCGCCTCGCAGATGGCGGCCCCTTCGGCCCGGATTTGCCGTGAAGCGGCTGTCAAGCCATTCTGCGGCATTCTGTTCGACATCCGAGGTCATCCCCTTCATGCCGATCCTGATCCTCCGTCTCGCCACCGCATGGGCCAGCGTCGCCGCCTTCCAGTTCCTGGCAGATCCCCTGCTGGGACAGCTCGACATGCCACTGGTCGCGGTGGCGGTCTTCGCGTGGCTCCTGGCCGTGATCATGTGGACGGCGTTCGGCGTCGTACATGAGGCGGAGGTGCTGGCGCACCGCCTCGGCGAGCCCTACGGCACGCTGATCCTCACGCTCGCGATCGTCATCATCGAGGTGGCACTGATCTCAGCCGTGATGCTGGGCGCCAAGGGAGCACCGACGCTCGGGCGCGACACCATGTTCGCCGTGCTGATGATAGTCCTCAACGGGGTGGTCGGATTGGGCCTTCTGCTCGGCGGCATGAAGCACTTCGCCCAGCGCTACAATCTGAAGGGTGCCTCGTCCTATCTCGCCATCATCATACCGCTGGCCGTCATCCCGCTGATCCTGCCGAACTTCACCACCTCCGTCAGCGACGGCTCGCTGACGCGTTTCCAGGCGATCAGCTTCTCGATCTTCACGCTCATGCTCTACGGCGCCTTCCTGGTGCTCCAGACCGGCCGCCATGCCGAGTTCTATCGTGAGCCGTCGACCGAGGCGCCTCCGGCGCAAGAGGAGGAGGCGGAAATCGAGGAGGCAGCGGCAGGTGGCCCGATCGCAGCGCCTCTCCTCCTGCTTCTGCTGAACATCCTGCCCATCGTCCTCCTGGCGAAAAGCCTGGCCAAGGTGCTCGACTTCGGCATCGCCCGGCTCGGCGCGCCGACGGCGCTCGGCGGCATTCTGATCGCCATGATCGTGTTCACGCCGGAATGCATCACGGCTTTGCGGGCCATCACCGCCAATCAGTTGCAGCGGGCCATCAATCTGTGTCTCGGTGCAGCCGCCTCGACACTGGGTCTCACCGTGCCGGCCATTCTCGTGATCGGCCTCCTGACCGGGCAGAATGTGGTACTCGGGCTCTCAGCGACCAACATGATCTTGCTGGCGATGACGCTCGTATTGTCGACGCTCACCTTCACGGGCACCAGGACGACGATGCTGGAAGGCGCCGTGCATCTGGGCGTGTTCTTCGTCTTCCTGGTCCTGGTCTTCAGCCCGTGAGAAACATGCCGCTCGATGTCGCAGGTCAATCTCCCGCTCTCGCGACAAGGCGGGACCAGGCCAGCATTCCCAGGATCATTGCGGCGACGAACAGCAACACGACCGGCCTCGCCGTCGACAGCGCCGCGATCGCTGGTCCCGGGCAAAATCCGGTAAGGCCCCAGCCTACGCCGAAGAGCAAGGCGCCGAGGAGAAGCGGCCGATCGATCCTGGTCTTGGCAGGAAGATGGAAGCGCTCGTCGAGCCAGGGACGAGGCAGGCGGCGCTGCAGGAAAACGCCGGGAATGGCGACCAGGACCGCGCCCGCAAGGACGAAGACCAGGCTCGGATCCCAATGGCCACTGGCAACATTCAGGAAGCCGAGCACGCGGGCGGGATCGATCATGCCCGATATCGCAAGCCCCAGTCCGAAAATCATGCCGGCCAGCAGCGATACGGCCGGCCGGAACAGGTTGCCGTCCGTCATCGCACCAGCTCCAGCAAGGATGCCGTGAGCAAGCCGCCGCCCAGGAACATGGCGGTTGCCGCAATCGAGCGCCGTGAAAAACGGGCGAGGCCGATAATGCCGTGCCCGGACGTGCAGCCCGATCCCATCCGCGTGCCAAAGCCGACCAACAGGCCTGCCAGCACGACCAGCGGCCAGGGCGTGGATACGGTCATGGCAGGCAGAGATCCACTGGAGACGGCAAGGACGATCGGGCCGAGCACCAGCCCGACGACAAAGGCGCCATTGTCGACAACGCGCTGGCCTGCCAGAAGGCGACCGGCAATGCCGCTGATGCCTGCCACCCTGCCATTGGCAAGCAGAAGGAGCACGGCGGCGGCTCCGATCAGCATTCCGCCGAACAATGCATTCCAATAAGCCGCCATGACATCCTTTCGGCCTGATCGGGCATGGCGCAGCCTTCCGGTCCAGGCTGCCTCGCCCCGCTCCTCGTCAATTCGGCGAGCATAGGTTCGCAGATCCTAACATTCGCCTTCGCGGGCCGGAAACGCCGCCACGGCCAGCCGGCCCGATCAATGCGCCATCAGAACGGGGAGTTCTGCTCTGTCGAGCACATGCTGGGTCAAACCGCCGAGGAAGGTCTGGCGCAGGCGGCTATGGGTGTAGGCCCCCATGACCAGCAGCGTCGCGCCAGCCCGGTCGCAGGCTGCCAGGATCTTTTCGCCATCGCTTCCGGCGAGATCCGGCACCAACCCCGCCTTCTCCACGATCACGCCGTGCCAGTGCAGATAGTCGGCCAGATCCGCGATGCCGTTCTGCCGGTCTGCTTCGGAGGGAATGGTGACGATCGAGATGCGTTCCGCCTCATGCAGCAATGAGACGGACTGGCCGACGGCACGCGCCCCTTCCAGGCTGCCGTTCCAGGCGATCACGACATGCCGGAGCAGATTGTCCGGCAGGCGCTCCCCCAGCATCAGGGTCGGTCGCCCCGAAGAAAACACCGCCGCGTCGAACGCCGCTGCATCGAAGGGCCCGCCTTTGGTCGGGTTGTCGACGATGATGAGGTCATTGACGCGGCCATTGAGCGCCACGAGCGTCTCGACGTCGCCGCCCCTTTCGGTCCAGGAGGCGAAGGTGGCATCGAGCCGGCGATTGGGCTGCAGCTCGACCCGACTGCTGGAACACCAGCGTTCGAATGCCTGCCTGCCAGCCGCGGCCAGAGCCTTGGCCTCGCAGGAAGCATTGCATTGGGGCGGGACACCGCCTGCGCCGACCAGAAGAACGGGCGGAGCCACGATCTCCAGGTCCGGCCTGACATAGAGTGTGTTGATATGGGCATGCGTGCGCCTGGCGAGCCCCAATGCGGCCGCCAGACGACGCTCGGGCCGGATGCCCGGGCCGGTGGGAACCAGAATGCAGCGAAGTGGCACGGCGGATCTCCTTGGATGACACTCTTGTTCTAGGCTCGGCGTTTCCCCCGACATTGAGCTGCATCAAGGCCAGCCAAAAGCGCTCTCGAATAGGTTGGCCTGCCGCCCACGCAGGACCGATGGACACTCTGGTCGTGCCGGGGCTCCAAGCCGGGAACATCCCGGGCCGGCAATTGATTTACCAAAAGAGTCAGATGCGGCGGGTCCCGCCTTCTGCGCTCTGACACCAGGCGTCCTCACCGGCAGATCATACTCGGCCGACGTTGCTTCCATCTCGATCGCACTCGCCAGAGTGGCGGCCAAAGGAAAATCTTTCGATGAACGGCATCCTTCTCACCTGCAATCCCGGCTCCTCCACCATCAAGCTCGGGCTGTTCAAGCGTGAGGACAGGAAGCTCGAACGCCTGGGCATGGGCATCATCGACCTTCGCCGCAAGCCGCTCGGTCTCCACATCGTGGAGGGTCCCGAGGTCGTCGATATTCCCCTGAAGGCCTCAGCCACCGAGGACTTCCACGACGTCATCGACGAGACCCTCGACCTGTTGAGCAGACATTTTTCTCTCGACGAATTGGTGGCCGTCGGCCACCGCGTCGTCCATGGCGGCGACGTCTTCTCGCGGGCCGCCCTGATCGACGATGCGACCTTGAGCGCCATCGAGGACCTGGTTCCCCTGGCTCCGCTGCACCAGCCCCAAAGTGTGCGGCTGATCCGGGCCGTCCGGCACCTCCGCCCCCACCTGGTGCAGACCGCCTCCTTCGATACCGCCTTCCATCATGCCCAGGCCGATATCGTCCGTCGCTTCGCGCTGCCTCGCGATCTCTTCGACCAGGGCATCAAGCGCTACGGCTTCCACGGCCTGTCCTATCAATTCATCGCCGGCAGGCTGAGAGAAATCGCACCACGCCTGGCCACCGGACGGGTGGTGGTCGCCCATCTGGGCAGCGGCGCAAGCCTGTGCGCACTCGCCGACGGGGTCAGCCGCGATACCTCGATGGGGTTCTCGACCCTGGACGGCATTCCCATGGCCACGCGCTGCGGCGCCCTGGATCCCGGCGTCCCGCTCCATCTCATGAAGCAGCGCGGCTATTCGCCCGAGGCTCTCGAAGATCTGCTCTATCACCGCTCCGGCCTGCTCGGGATCTCGGGGTTGAGCGCCGATACCCGCGACCTCCTGGCCAGCGATGCAGCCGAGGCGGCCGAAGCCATCGACCTGTTCTGCCTGCGGATCGCCCGGGAAATCGCGGCGCTGGCGACAACCGTCGGCGGGCTGGATGCACTGGTCTTCACGGCCGGCATCGGCGAGAACCAGCCCCTCATCCGAGAGAAGGTCTGCGGCCACCTCGCCTGGCTCGGCCTCGATCTCGACTTCGAGGCCAATAGCGAGAATGCACGCCGGATCAGCGCCGATACCAGCGAGATATGCGCCCTGGTGATGGCGACCAACGAGGAACAGGTCATAGCCGAGGAGGCGCTCGGGCTTCTCGCCAAACTCGACGGTGAATAGGCGTTCGCGCTAACGCATGCTCGCCAGATAACCGGCGGCTCCTCCCGCCGCCACGGCAAGCAGGCTGATCGCGCCGAAAGGCAGGGCGCAACGCCATCCCCCGGCATAGGCGGCCATGCCCACCTTTGCCAAGGCATTCACGGCGACAGCCAGGCCGATGGCCAAGGCGGCGGAACCAAGGCCAAGATCGGCAAGGCTCATGCGGGCGATCGAAACGGTGGCCGCATCGACATCCGCCAAACCTGACACCGCCGCGAGCATCATGACGCCCGCTCCTCCATAGGCCTGCTGCAGCAATTTGCCTGCCACCAGGACGACAGCCATGAAGGCTGCCAGCTTGAGTGCCGAACCGAGTTCGAGCGGATTGGAAAGCTCCAGCTTCGGGGCCTCGTGGTCCACACGCCTGATGGCCAGAACGCAGGCGCCGATCGCCTGCGTCACCGCCGCAGCCAGGGCCGGAAAGGCCAGGCTGGCGAGCAGGCCCGGATTGAGAAGGGCAGCGATGAGGCCGACACGCAGCACCATGATGGCGCCCGCCGACAGCATGCCCGCAACCAGGATCGACCAGGATTGCGGATGGGTTCCGGCCATACGGGCCAGAGCCATCGTGGTCGCGGTGGAGGACGACAGGCCCCCGGCGAGGGAGGCCAGAATGACGCCGAGCCTGTCGCCGAACAGGCGGATGGCGACATATCCGCCGAAGGAAATCCCGGCGATCAGGATCGCAAACAACCAGAGCTGCCACGGATTGAGGGTCTGCCACGGGTCGACGGTTCGATCCGGCAGGATGGGCAACAGCACGCAGGACATGGCGAGCAGCACCAGCACGGCCTTGATCTCCGGCCAGGTCAGTCCGCGCACCCACCCGTGCAACTGTTCCCGCAAGGCGAGCAGGATCGTCATTGCCACCCCGGCGGCGGCAGCAATCTGGACCTCACCGGTCAGCGCATAGGCGCCTAGGAGGAAGGTGAGCAATCCCGCCACCAGCGAGGTCGCCGAAAAATTGCCCTCGGCCTTCGCCTCCAGCCAATGAAACGTCGTCAGGGCACCCGCGAACCCCAGGAACACGAAGCCGAGGATCACCGGACCGACCGCATGGGACAGGGCGCCGGCGACGCCTCCGGTGAGTCCGGCAAGCGCGAATGTACGAAGCCCGGCGACCCGTTGGTGATCCTCCTCCTCGCGGGTCCGCCAGCCCCTTTCCAGGCCCACGAGCAGGCCAATGCCGAGGGCGACCGCAAGGCGGGCAAGGATCTCGGTCTGGCTCATGCCGATCTTGCCCTGCCGGGCAGCTTTCCGCCCGGATCAGTCTGTGCGGGACTTGCCATTCGCGCATCTGAGCGCCAGGCACGACAGGGCTTCATCTTCGACATCCTTGCGCGGCAACGTGGCATCGAGACGATGCCACGAAATACGCCCCAGATCATAGTCCGCCTGTTTGCGCACCACGTTGACATCGGCATCGGAGGCGTCGTTCGCCCGGCTGGCTACGCGCTGCTCCATGACGGGCAGCGGCGCGTGCAGCCAGAAACCGGTGAAGCCGACGCCGGCACGCAGCGCTATGCCCTCCGCGACGTGCCTTTGGGGCAAATTCGCATAGACGGCATCCAGGATGACGCTGCAATCCGCAGCCAGGACAACATCCGCCTTGCGGCTGAGCGTGTCATAGACGGCGGTGCTGGAAGACGGCGTATAGGTCGAGGATGGCAGCTTCTGTGTCTGCTCGATGCCGGCAAGGCGCTTGCGCTCGATGTCGCTGCGCAGGACGACGGCACCGGGCGCCCTGCCCAGGAACGGGGCCAATGCCAGCGCCAATGTGGTCTTGCCCGTGCCCGACAGGCCGCCGATCGCCACCAGCCGTGGCGGCAGCTTGCCCAGGAAACGACGCGCGAGCTCGAAGTAGCGCCGGGCTTCCAGCCGGCTTGCCTCGGCCTCCGACGGTGCCTGGACCATCGCCGCTGCAGCTGCGATCTTGGCCCGCAAGGCTGCCCTGATGGACAGGAAGAGAGGCAAGGCTGCAAGGCCGGCCAGATGAGCTTCGGACGCTTCCCACAAATAACGGTTGAGCACCACATTGGCATGGCGATGCAGCCCGCGATCCCAGAGGTCCATCAGCAGGAAAGCCAGGTCGTACAGCACGTCGCAGGTCGCGATCGCCTCGTCGAATTCGATGGCGTCGAACAAGGTGGCCCGCCCGTCGATGACGGCGATGTTGCGCAGATGCAGATCCCCATGGCAGCGCCTGACGAAACCAGCCTTGCCGCGTTCGATCAGGAGATCGAAGCAATCGCGATGAGCCCGGCTGGCCGCCTCGGTCAGGACCTCGATTTCCTGCAGCGGAAACAAGGTCGGGCTTTCGCGAAATGCCTCGTCATTTTGCCGGATGTAGCGTTCCAGGCTCCGGGCAGCCTCCAGGCCATCTCGGATCGGGGCCTGTTCATGGGAAGCAAGCACGGCCGCGACGATCTCGGCCAGGAGGCTCTCGCTGATTGCGTTTCGGTCGGCGAGCCGGTCGAGCGTGCCGGTTTCGTCGAAGCGTCTCATCCGCACGACCCAGTCGACGGCCTCCCCTTCGCCGTGCAACTGCAGCCCGTCGCCGGACCTGGTGATCGGGGCGGCGTCGAGATAGATCTGCGGCGCATAGGCGCTGTTGACCTCGACCTCCCGCTGGCAAGCCCATTCCCGGCGTTCCACCGTCGACAAATCCATGAACGGGAAGCGAACGGCTCGCTTGAGCTTGTAGACACGGTCTCCCGCCAGGAAGACGATCGCACCGTGGGTGTCGATGCGTTCTACCGGCTCGGTCCTGCCATGCGTGCCGGGTGAAAGCAGAAAATCGATCACCTCACCTTGGTCGGCAACGACATGAGAGGTCGCGGAAGAAGATTTTCTCAAGGTTGTGGACGTTGCCATGGTTATCCCCCTTCAACGATGCCGGGTCGATACATGGCTCCATTGAAGGGCTTCACGGTGCGAGCGAATTGATCCAGCGCAAGATTGTCCAATTTGGCGTCTGGGAAGGCAGCCGATTCACCCAAAATGAAATCGCCGGCCGGGCCTTTGTCGAAAACCAACCGATCGCCACCCGAAATGGGCCCGTAACTGCTCCCCGTTTTGAACAATTCTTCTTGAAAGATCGCCTCCGCCTCCCTCTATAGAGGAAATCTCTCGCGGAGGCCGGATGTGGTCGCACCATTGCAGGATGGGTCTGTTCCAGGCCAGGAGGATCGCGCGATCCGGACCGGCCTCGACTGCACGGGCATCGGCACCTGGATCTTCGATGTCGCCTCCCGGACGTTGAACATATCGGACACGACGCGGGCCCTTTTCGGATATCGCACCGGGCAGACCCTCGACTATCGCACTTTCCTCGCCTTGCTGGACCCGGCCGACATCGTTGCGGCGACGGCGGCTCTGGATGCGTCGATTGCTTCGGGCACGGCCTTCGACATTTCCTGCCGCGTCCGCGCCCAGGACAGTCCCGGTCGCTGGCTGCGCCTTCGGGGCGGTGTCCAGCAGGGCGAAGACGGCAGGGCAATTTGCCTGGGCGGCATCGTCATCGACATCGACGAGGAAAAGCGTCTCGAAGAGGCCTTGCGTACGCGCGAGGAGCATCTGCGCTCCATCCTGGAGACGGTTCCCGATGCGATGGTGGTCATCGACGAGGCCGGGATCATGCAGTATTTCAGCCGCGCGGCGGAGAGGCTGTTCGGATATGCCGGATCGACGGCGATTGGCCAGAATGTCAGTATCCTGATGCCGGAGCCGGACCGGTCGCGCCACGACGACTACCTGCATCGTTATCAGCATACCGGGAACCGCCACATCATCGGCATCGGCCGCATCGTCACCGGCAAGCGCGAGGACGGCTCCACCTTCCCGATGCACTTGTCGGTGGGCGAAATGCAGTCGGGCGGGCGCCGCTACTTCACCGGGTTCGTACGGGACCTGACGGAATATCAGCAGACGCAGGCCCGCCTGTCCGAATTGCAATCGGAACTCGTGCATATGTCACGGCTGAGCGCCATGGGAGAGATGGCCTCCGCCCTGGCGCATGAACTCAACCAGCCCCTGGCGGCGATCAGCAACTACCTGAAGGGTTCGCGGCGCCTGCTGAGCGCCTCCAACCTCGAAGGTCTCGACAGGGTCGAAACCGCGCTCGATCAGGCAGCGGAACAGGCCTTGCGGGCTGGGCAGATCATCCGGCGCCTGCGCAGCTTCGTGACGAGAAGCGAGAGCGAGAAACGCATCGAGAGTATCGCCAAGCTCGTCGAGGAGGCAGGCGCGCTCGGCCTGGTCGGCGCCCGCGAACAGGGAATTGTCCTGCGTTTCGACCTGGATCCCGCCTGCGACCTCGTCCTGGCGGACCGCGTCCAGATCCAGCAGGTCCTGGTGAACCTCTTCCGCAATGCGCTCGAAGCCATGCAGGGCTCCCCGCGGCGTGAACTGACCGTTGCCAATGCCCCGCTCGGCGACGACATGATACGTATTCGCGTCGCAGATACCGGCCATGGTTTTGCCGAGGACGTCCGCTCGAGCCTGTTCCAGCCCTTCTTCACCACCAAGCAGACCGGAATGGGCGTCGGCCTTTCCATCAGCCGCTCCATCATCGAAGCCCATGGCGGAAAGATGTGGGCCGAGACCAATCAGGCCGGCGGCGCCACCTTCCAGTTCACCTTGCCGCTCGGCACCCTTGCCGACTCCCAGAACTTGTCCGAGACTTCTTCCGATGCCTAACAATGCCAGGGTCTTTATCATCGACGATGACGCGGCTGTACGGGATTCGCTGGCGTTCCTCCTGTCGACCTCCGGCTTTGCCGTCACCGCTTTCGAGACAGCCGAGCACTTTCTCGAGGCCCTGCCCCGGCTCGGCTTCGGCTGCGTCGTCACCGATATTCGCATGCCCGAGATCGACGGCATCGAGCTGCTCAAGCGTTTGAAGGCGACAGCTGCCGATCTGCCGGTGATCGTCATGACCGGCCATGGCGATGTTCCCCTCGCGGTCGAGGCCATGAAACTCGGCGCACTGGATTTCATGGAAAAGCCCTTCGAGGACGAACGTCTCATCAATGTCCTGCAGGCGGCGTTCGAACAAAGCAGCAAGGCGACCAAGGTCGCTGCGGATGCAAGCGAACTGGCAGCCCGCCTCGCCTCTCTCAGTCCGCGCGAGCGACAGGTCATGAACGGCCTGGTTGCGGGCCTCTCCAACAAGGCGATCGCCAAAGAGTATGATATCAGCCCACGCACGGTGGAGGTCTACCGCGCCAATGTCATGATGAAGATGCATGCCGGCAGCATCTCGGAACTGGTCAGGCAGGCGATACGCAGCGGTGCCCTGATCGATTGAATTGCTGCCAGGATCGAGGCCGGACCTTGAGCTGCATCAATTCCGCCGTGAGAACACCGGAATATGCTCCCTCTTTGCACCGTCCTGTCTGGGCCCCTGCGGTGCCGGGAACCGCCATGACGTCCTCTCAGTCTCTCTTCGTAATTGCCGTCATCGATGACGACCGCGACGTGCTCGGCTCGCTCCGCTTCCTTCTGGAAGCCGAGGACTTCACGGTACGCACCTATTCGAGCGGCGTCGACTGCCTGTCGCAGATGGCCTCCTTCGCGCCCGACTGTTTCGTCATCGACTACAAGATGGCGGAGATGGATGGTCTCGAACTCGCCCTCCATCTGCGCGCGAGAGGACAAGGCGGGCCCGTGGTGCTGATCACCGGCTATCCCGACGAGACGATCGAGCACAAGGCGCACCGTGCCGGCATCCAGCACGTCGTGCTCAAGCCTCATATCGCCGAAAGCCTGGTTGCCAATGTCCGCGCGGCCATCGCCGACAGGAGCTTCCCCCGCGACATCCGGTAAGGCCCTTAGGGGTCCTTCCCTAGGGATTCGACCGAAATTTTCGCAGGCCTCGTTCGGGCCTACGACTTGGCCATCCGCCGCATCCAGGAGATGGCCACGATGTTCTCTCGCCACGAAATGTCCGCCCGGCCGAACGCCGACGCGCCACCACCTGTCGCCATCGGCGCCGCCAGTTTCGGCTCCTCCGGCTTTACGCTGCTGCCTACGCTGCTCGGGACGGTGCATGGCTATGACAAGGGCGAGGAGATCTATGGCGACGATGAGCCGGCGGACTATGTCTACGAAGTCATCAGCGGCGCGGTTCGTACCTGCAAGCTCCTGGACGATGGCCGCCGGCAGATCGGCGCCTTCCACCTGCCCGGCGACATCTTCGGCCTGGAGATGGGGTCGGTGCATCGCATGACCGCCGACGCGGTCGTCGATACCACGGTGCGGCTGGTGCGGCGCAAGAGCCTGGAAGAGGCGGCCCTCAAGGATATCGGCGTCGCCAACGCCTTGCGCGCGCTGGCCTTGCGGGACCTCAGGCATGCCGAAGACCATATGATCCTGCTCGGCCGCAAGACGGCCCTCGAGCGTGTCGTCACCTTCCTGCTCGAAATGGATCGGCGGCTTGCCGTGGCCGGCATGTTCGAGCTGCCGATGTGTCGCCGCGACATCGGCGACTATCTCGGCCTGACGCTCGAAACCGTCTCGCGCGTGATCTCCCAGCTTCACGGCAAGGGCGTGCTCGGCCTGTCCAATGCCCGCCGGATCGTTTTGCGCAATCGGCAACTTCTCGGCGCCATGGCCGTTTAACTGGAAGCACCTTCGACCAGCACCCCATCCCGCCCTCCTGGAAATCTCGAAGACCTTGCCATGACCACAGCCTTGAAGCCCGCAGAACTCGCCCTCATCGACCGCTATTGGCGTGCTGCCAACTATCTGTCGGTCGGGCAGATCTACCTCCTCGACAATCCGCTCCTGCGCGATCCCCTCACGCTCGACCATGTCAAGCCGCGGCTGCTCGGCCATTGGGGCACCACGCCGGGCCTGAACTTCCTCTATGCGCATCTCAATCGCGTCATCAAGCGCGACGACCTCGATGTCGTCTTCATCTGCGGGCCGGGCCATGGCGGACCGGCCATGGTGGCCAACACCTATCTGGAAGGCAGCTATAGCGAGATCTATCCGGAGATCGCCGAGGACGAGGATGGGCTGCGCCGCCTGTTCCGGCAATTCTCCTTTCCGGGCGGCATCCCCAGCCACGCTTCCGCGGACACGCCCGGCTCGATCCACGAAGGCGGTGAGCTGGGCTATGCCCTGGTTCACGCCTATGGCGCGGCTTTCGACAATCCGGACCTGATCGTCGCCTGCGTCGTCGGCGACGGCGAGGCCGAGACCGGCCCCCTCGCCGCATCCTGGCATTCCAACAAGTTCGTCAATCCCGTCCATGACGGCGCGGTGCTGCCGATCCTGCATCTCAACGGCTACAAGATCGCTGGCCCCACCATTTTGGGCCGGCTCGGGGACGAGGAAATCCGCAAGCTCTTCGAGGGCCTCGGTCACGAAGTCCTCTTCGTCGAGGGGTCGGAGCCCGCCTTGATGCACCAGGCCATGGCTGCGGCCTTCGATCAGGCCTTTGGCCGCATCCGCGCCATCCAGAATGCGGCCCGTACCAAAGGCGAGACGGGGCGTCCGCGCTGGCCGATGATCGTGCTGCGCAGCCCCAAAGGCTGGACGGGCCCCAAGGAGGTCGACGGCCTCAAGACCGAGGGCTTCTGGCGCTCCCATCAGGTGCCGCTCAGCGGCCTTGCGGAAAAGCCCGGTCATCTGGCTTTGCTCGAATCCTGGATGCGAAGCTACCAGCCCGACCAGCTCTTCGATGCCGAAGGCCACCTCCTGCCGGACCTGAAGGCGCTCGCTCCGAAGGGAGACCGGCGCATGGGCGCCAACCCCCACACCAATGGCGGCCGGAAATATCACCTGCACTGCCCCGACCCGCGCGCTTTCGCGGTCGCGGTGACATCGCCCGGCAAGAGCAATGCAGAGGCGACCCGGGTCCTCGGCCGCTATCTGGGCGAGGTGATGCGCCTCAACGCCGAGGCCCGCAATTTCCGCATCATGGGACCGGACGAGACCACGTCCAACCGGCTCGATGCCGTGCTGGAGGTAACGGATCGCACCTGGATGGAGCCTCGCCTGCCGGAAGACGTCCATCTGTCGCCGGACGGGCGCGTGATGGAGGTCTTGAGCGAGCATCTATGCCAGGGATGGCTGGAAGGCTATCTGCTGACCGGCCGCCACGGGCTGTTCAATTGCTACGAAGCCTTCATCCACATCGTCGATTCCATGTTCAACCAGCATGCCAAATGGTTGAAGGTGTCGCGCGAGCTCGCCTGGCGCCAGCCGATCGCCTCGTTCAACTATCTGCTCAGCTCCCATGTCTGGCGCCAGGACCATAATGGCTTCAGCCACCAGGATCCGGGCTTCATCGATCTTGTCGCCAACAAGAAGGCGGACATCGTCCGGGTCTACCTGCCGCCGGACGCCAACACGCTGCTCTATGTCGCCGACCACTGCCTGCACACCTACGACCGCATCAACGTCATCGTCGCGGGCAAGCAGCCTTCTCCCCAATGGCTGGACATGGAAGCGGCGGTACGCCATTGCCGTGCCGGCATCGGCCTGTGGGATTTTGCATGCAACGAACAGGGCAGCGAACCCGACGTGGTGATGGCCTGCGCCGGCGACGTGCCGACACTGGAAACGCTGGCTGCCGTCGACCTGCTGCGCCAGCATTGCCCTTCGCTGAAGATCCGTGTCGTCAATGTGGTCGACCTCATGGCCCTGCAGGATCCCAGCCAGCATCCGCATGGGCTCGAGCAGCGCGAATTCGACGGGCTGTTCACCACCGACAAGCCGGTGATCTTCGCCTATCATGGCTATCCCTATCTCATCCATCGCCTGACCTACAGGCGGACCAATCACGACAATTTCCACGTGCATGGCTTCAAGGAAGAGGGCACGACCACGACGCCTTTCGACATGACGGTGATGAACGGTCTCGATCGGTTCCATCTCGCCATAGCCGCCATCGATCGCATCCCTGGCCTGCTGCCGGCGGCCGCCCATGTAAAGCAGGCGCTGCGCAACAAGCTGATCGAGCATGAGGACTATGTGCGCCGCCACGGCGACGACATGCCCGAGATCAAGAACTGGGTCTGGCCGCATGGCACGAATTGAGGTTCGCCCAGTCCGGCGCCAACCACGCGGCCTTGCGTGAGATCAATGCAGCCTGCGCTTCAGCCGCTATCCAACAGCAACCAGGGGTCGCGCCATATCCCGGCCGCCCACCCATCAGTAAGGAGGCCACCATGCGGGTCGTAGACGTGATGACACGCAACATCGTCAGCGTGACGCCCCAAGCCACTTTATCCCAGGCGATCGACCTCATGGTCCGCTCGCACATAAGCGGCCTGCCCGTTGTCACCGAGGACGGGCGGCTGGCCGGAATCCTCAGCGAAGGGGACCTGCTGCGCCGCCCCGAACTCGGCACGGAAAAGATCGGGGCAAGCTGGTTCAGTTCCCTGTTCAAGGCAGGGCACCTGGCACAGGCCTATGCACAGACCCATGGGCGGCGGGTCGATGAAGTGATGACCAGGGACGTCGTCGTCGTCGCTCCGAACCAGCGGCTCGAGGAAGCCGTGCTCCTCATGGAACAGCACGGCATCAAGCGCTTGCCCGTCGTCGAAAACGAGCGGGTCGTCGGCCTGCTGTCCCGCGCGGATCTGGTGCGGACCCTGGCCGAGTTCCTGCGCCAGCCCTATGAGGAACAGCCGGTCAGCGACGAAGGCATCAAGGCCGCGATCGAGGCCGAGTTCCAGGCCCAGCCATGGGCGCCGGCCGGCGCCATCCGGGTCGAGGTCCAGAACGGCCGGGTGGAATTGAGCGGTGTGATCACGGATGAAAACCAGCGCAGCGCCATCCGAATCATCGCCGAGAACACGCCCGGCGTGCAATCGGTACGCGACAATATCAGCTGGGTCGAACCGATGACCGGTATTGTCCTGTCTTCCCCCGAAACCCGGGACAAGACGGACTGATCCCTCTTCCCTTTGCAGCAGCTGAGAGAAATGCGATCGGCCGTTGTGATCAAACCGAGCTGCGGCCGTCGCGTATCATCGAAAAATAGTCGTCGCCGCCGACCTGACCGCCTTTGAGCGCGATCTCCAGGCCATCGAAGGCCGGCGCGGCCGCATAGGCCGTGCACAGGGGGGAGCCGGGGCATGACGGCAAGGGCAGCCTCGTCGTCAGCGCGAAGATCCCGAGCTCGCGCAAGGCGTGGCTCGACGTATCACCGCCGGCAATGACCGCCCGGCGTAGGCCCGCCCGTTCGACGAGGGCCTTCTGGATCCGGCCCAGCGCCACGCCGATGCGGTTGCGGTCCCCGTCATCCTCGAACCCGTCACCGATGTCGGTGCCTGGTCCGAGCGCGGTGTAGAGGACGACGCTGCGTCCCTGCTCCAGCCTTTCAAGGCCGGTGGTGACGGCTTCGGCAATGGCCGCCTCGCCATGGCTGATGAGCGCACGCGGGTCCAGCGCAACGCCGTCGAACCCGTTGGCGGTGGCATGGCGGATCTGCCGCTCCGTGGTGGGGGAGCAGCTCCCCGACACCACGGCGATGCGATCGGCAATGCCGGGCGCAGCAAAGGAGGTTTTCCCGCCGACTACCCCGCTTTCCTGCCAGGCGCGCAGCAGCGCATATTCGACACCCGAAGACCCGGCCATGAAGGGCCCAAGCCTTGATTGCAGGCGCAGAAGCTGGCGCCCCGCCTGCAGTTGCGTGGCATCGTCGTTGACATCGAGGAGGACGATGTCCTCGCCTCTCGCCAGCACGGCATCGACGATGTCGTCGGCATCGGCCGCTGCCAGCGCCGCGATGTCGACGAGGCCGATACTGCCCCGCGTCTGCCGGGCAAGGTGCAGGCGAAGGTCCGCCTCGTCCATCGGCGTCACCGGATGGCGGCTCATCACCGGATGGCGGTCGATGCGATAGACCTGGCCCTGATAGCCGGCGAACAGGGTACCGAAGCTGGTGTAGCGCCGGAGCTGCGGGGCCCCAACCACCAGTGGAACCTGCCGCTGTCCGAAGACCTTGCTGCCGATCTCGATGGCGCGGCCGATATTGCCGATCGCCGGGCTGGAGTCGAAGGTGGAGCAGACCTTGTAGTGGCAGACGCCTGCTCCGAGCTGCTTCAGCCATTCGAAGGCCGGGGTAAGCTCGGCATCCATCCAGGCCGGACTTTGGCTGCGGCTGGTGCCGGCGAGGCCGATGGCGTCGCACTCACCCAGGCGTTCGCGCTGCGCCGCGGTGGGCGGCTGCAGGAACAGGGCGGTACGCACGCCATGGGAGGCTAGTGCCTCCATCACATCGGTGGAGCCGGTGAAGTCGTCGCCATAATAGGAGAGCAGCAAGCCCGGCATCGTTCTTTCCTTGTGGGGCTCAGGATGCAGCGGCGTCCGCGCCGAATTTCTGCAGGGATTGAGCGAGTTCGCGATGCTCGCGCGCATAGGCTTCGAGCGGCACGCCCTCGACCGCGGCCTCCCAGGCTTGCCTGACAGCGCGCACGCCCGCCGCCGGGCCGCCGGGATGGCTGACCACCCCGCCACCGCACAGATAGAGCAGGTCCACGGTCTTGCCGGTACGGGCATAGGTATCCGGCGCCTGGCCGCCCCATTGGCCCGAACAGACGACCGGCACGGGACAGACATCGCCCTCGAACAGGGGCGTCGTCACCGCCTGGAAGGAGCGCACGAAAGATTCGTCCGACTCCCAGTATTTGGCGCGGATACCGTTGATCTGGAACTGATCGATGCCGAGCAGCCGCCAGAACTGCTGGTAGACCTCGAAATCCATGCCGAGGCCGGGATGCCGCGTGAGGATATCCCAGCCATTGCGATGGGCGTGCAACGCCAGATGCGAGCGCTTGCGCAGGAAAGACAGACCGCCAAGGCCCACCGAATTGATGTTGATCACCGCAGCATTGCCGCCGGCCCGCACGACGATGTCGTGGTTGCGCATCATCTCGTCGGGATCGCTGTGCGAGATGCCGAAGGCATACATCACCTTCTTGCCGGTCTTCTGCTCATGATCGAGAATGACGGGCATGATCGCCTTCACGCGATCCTCGAGGCTGGAATAGGCCGGGCTCGCCAACTTCTCGTCGTCCTTGATGAAGTCGACCTCGGCTTCGACGAGTTCGCGCACCTGTTCGGCCGATTCGGGCGGGCGCAGGCCCAAGGCAGGCTTGACGATGGAGCCGATCACCGGCCGATCGACGACGCCGGTCAGCCGCCGGGTACCCGCCATGCCGAATTGCGGGCCGGGATAGGCAGCCGTGAAGGCCTCTGGCAATTGCATGCCAGCGACGCGAATACCGCTGAACCCCTTGATCGAATAGACGCCGCCTATAGTGATCGTCATCAGCGCCGCCAGGTCGGTGCCGATCGCCTCGATCGGAAAATCGATGTCGACATCGGCACGCCGATAGATTGCGCCGACCGGTGCCGACGGGTCGGGAATCGAGGGAACATCCAAGGCCTCCAGGGGGCGGATTGCCGCGACCCGTGCGGCGACACGCGCCTTGAGCTCCGGCGTCTCGCCCGGCAGGCTGACGAAGGTACCGGTCGACTGATCACTGGCAATCTTGGCGGCCAGCTTCTCGACATCGCCGGCCGTCTCGATGCGATAGGTCATGCGGATGACGGACATGGTACCCATTCAGTCTGGGCACTCGCAGCGCCCGGTCTGGAATTGCTTAACAGGTATGATGAGTATATCATGACTTAAGTTGAAGCAACGGAAATTCGCCTTGTCTGTTTCCAGACAGCGGTGGCACTGTTGCAGGAGCGGACTTGCCTCGCGGAAGAACAGGCGGCAAAGACCGCCGAACCCACTGCCTCAATCGGAATGCCCCATGCCCCTCACCGATCAACGCATTGTCCGTCGCAAGCTCTCCGACGAGGTTTTCGACCGCCTCAAGGCGCTGATCACTGGCGGGGAACTGCAGCCGGGAGACCCCTTCCCTTCCGAACGCGAATTGATGGACCGCCTTGGTGTCGGCCGTCCCGCCATCCGCGAAGCCATGCAGCAGCTGAGCATTTTCGGCCTGCTCACCATTTCCCATGGCGAGCGCGCGCGCGTTCGCCAGCCGACCGCCAAATCGATCTTCCAGCAGGTCGACGATGCCGCCAGCGTGCTCCTGTCGAGCTCCCCGGCCTCGCTGGAGCATCTGAAGGAGGCGCGCCGTTTCTTCGAGCTGGGCATGGTGCGCCAGGCGGCGCAGAAGGCCGACGCACAGGCGGTCACCGGGTTGCAGGAAGCCCTGGCGCGCCAGCGCGCAAGCCTTGGCGACGCCGATGCCTTCATCAATGCGGACATGCTGTTCCACACGCGCATCGCCGCCATCTCCGGCAACCCGCTGTTCGAGGCGATGAGCGAGGCCATGCTCGGTTGGCTGAAGCAGTACCACACCGACCTGCTGATCTGGACCGGCAAGGAGAACTACACCTTGTCCGAGCATGAGGACATCCTCAACCGCATCATCGCGCATGATCCGGACGGGGCCGAACAGGCGATGGTCCGACACCTCGATCGTTCCGCCTCGCTCTACGTTCACCAGACCGTAGCGTCGGCCTGAGAAAGCGTCGAAGAATAAACGAATTGAATTGGTTTGACCTTTGTCATTGCCGGGCTTGACCCCGCAATCCAGCTCCCCATCCAGTCTTTTGAAGACGGGGCCGCTGGATGCCCGGGTCAGGCCCGGGCATGACAAAGGCGGCGTTTCAGTTATTTCCAGACAATTCCTAAACGCCCCAGCGGGAGGAACGAAGCGCCAGGGATGCCGACGCCTCGTGGCTCATGGGGCGGGCGGCATCAGATCGAGGCCATCTCGATCGTCTGGCCACTGGCGGCGCTGGCATAGGCCGCCTCGACCAGGGCCATCGTGGCGATGTTGTCCCGCCCGCTGGTAGAGGGTTCCTTGCCGTTGCGCAGGCAATGCAGCCAATGGCGCTGGATGGCGAGCACGCTCTCCTGGATATTGTGCCAGGGACGCGAGGCCCAGGGCAGCAGAGGCGGCGACAGGTCGACCTCCTCGCGCCCGCCGGGCCCGTTCACGACGAGCCGATAGCCCGTGCCGAGCCGCAGCGTGCCCGCCGAACCGTCGATCTCTACGAGCGTCTCGGGGAAAGGATCGACCGGCAGCCTTGTGGCATAGCTGCAGTCGACCACCGAGGACAGGCCGCCCTCGTGATCGAGCAGCATCGTGGCGACGTCCTCACCCTTGATGGCAGGGTTGACCCGCTGGGTGCGCGCGCTCAGCTGAGTCACCTCGCCAAACAGGAAGCGGGCGATGTCGAGGATATGGATGCCTAGGTCCTCGATGATAAAACGCTTGCCTTCGGCGAGATAGGGTTGGCCGCTGAAGACGTCGAAGCCGGAACGGAAGGACACGCGTGCCCAGAAGGGCCGGCCGATGGCATTGGCGTCGAGACGCGTCTTCACAGCCTGGATCGCACTCTGCCAGCGGAAGTTCTCATGCACCATCAGCGGCACGCCGGCGTGGCGGCAAGCCTCGACCATGGCGCGCGCATCCGCCATCGAAAGCGCGAAGGGCTTCTGGCAGATGACTGGAATTCCCATCTTCGCCGCGAGCTCGACGAGCGGTCGGTGGCTCGCCACGGTGGTGGCGATATCGACGAAGTCCGGCTTCTCCGCCCGGAGCATCTGCTCGGCATCGCCATAGCGCCTGTCGATGCCGAAAAGCTCACCGGCATGGGAGAGACGTTCCGGGTCGCGGTCACAGAGGGCGACGATGTCGACGCCCTCGGCGTCTCGCCAGGCATGGAGCTGGTTGATGGCGAAGAAGCCGCAACCGATCAAGGCACCGCGATAGGACGCCATCAGGCCAGCCTCGCCATCTGGCGCAAGGCAACGCGCTGCTGCAGCCGGCGCTGGGCCTGGTCCACCACCACGGCAATGACGATCACCAGGCCCTTGATCACCATCTGCCAGAACTCGCTGACCCCCATCATCACCAGCCCGTCGGAGAGAATGCCGATGACGAAGGCACCGATGATGGTGCCGCCGATGGTGCCGCGCCCACCCGACATCGAGGTGCCGCCGAGCACCGCCGCAGCGATGGCATTGAGTTCAAAGCTCTCGCCGGTGGCCGGATGCGACGCCATCAATTCGGAGGAAACCACCAGGCCGACGACGGCGGCGCAAAAGCCCGAGAACATGTAGACGAAGAGCTTCACCCGGTTGACCCGGATACCCGATAGCCCCGCGGCGCGCTCATTGCCGCCCACGGCGAAGATGTGGCGGCCGAGTGGCGTGCAGCGCGCCATATAGGCGGCAGCCAGCGCCAGCACGGCAAGGATCCAGACCGAGGCCGGCAGGCCGAGGAGGCGTCCGGCTCCCAGGACGGCATAGCCCTGCGTACCGAAATCGGCGCGGCCGACCAGATTGGGGAAGGTCGCGCCATCGGATGAGAGAAGCGCCAGGCCGCGGGCGATATAAAGCGTGCCAAGCGTCGCGATGAAGGGCGCGACATTGAGCTTGGTGATCAGCAATCCGTTGACGGCGCCGATCAGGATGCCCACCAGCAGGGTGATCGCCATCACCTCGTAGATGTTGAAGAAGATGGTGTAGCCGATGCGAAGGTCCAGGCCGTTGAGGATCAGTCCGCCGGCGACCATGCCGCACAGGCCCACGATCGATCCGACCGACAGGTCGATGCCGCCGGTGACGATGACGAAGGTCATGCCCATCGCCAGGAACGCATTCAGCGCCACGTGCTTCGACATCAGGATGAGATTGGCCGTGCTGAGGAAGTTCGGCGCCGCCAGCGAGAAGAAGATCAGCACGGCGAACAGGGCGATGAAGGTGCGCAGCTTCATCAGGTTCAGCGCAAGCGAGCCGCTTCCGGCGGACGGATGGTTCAAGGTGTCCTGCGCGACTGTCATGCCGGCGCTCCGTGATTTGCAGAAGATGGGGAAGGAACGGGGCCATGGCCGAGCGCGGAGGCAGCCACCACCTTGGCGGCCGTCGCCTCGGCCCGCTCGAACAGGGCGGTGAGCTTGCCGTTGCTCATCACGGCGATGCGATCCGACAGTGCCATCACCTCGTCGAGATCGGAGGTGACGAACAGGATGCCGAGGCCGTCGGCGGCGAGCCGCCGCATGGTGCGGAAGACATCGGCCTTGGCGCCGACATCGATGCCGCGGCTGGGCTCGTCCATCAGCAGCACTTTCGGGCCGGTCATCAGCGCCTTGCCGATCACCACCTTCTGCTGGTTGCCGCCGGACAGGGAACTCACCTCCAGCTCGGGATCGGCCACCTTGATCGACAAATCCTTGACGGCGGCGCGAATGGCGGCCTGCTCGCGGGCCCGCCGGATATGGAAGCCGGCGAGGAAACGACCGAGGGAGGCCATCGACAGATTGGCGGCGATCGAGAGGATGCTGACCAGCCCTTCCCTCTGCCGGTCTTCCGGAATCAGGGCCAGGCCCCGGCGGATGCGCCCCGTCACATCCTTTTCCGCCACCGGCTTGCCGTCGACGAAAAGGCGGCCGGTGGCGTGGCGGTGGCGTCCCATCACGCATTCGAAGAATTCGCTGCGTCCGGCTCCCATCAATCCGTAGATGCCGACGATTTCGCCCTGCCTGACCGACAGGGAGACATGGTCGACGGCGAGCCCTCCGCTCACCCGCGGCAGGCAGACGTCCTCAGCGCGGAAGACTTCCGGACCGAGCGGATGATCCTGCGTCTTGGCGAAGTCCTTGGCGTCGGAGCCGATCATCTGGTGCACGATCCAGGGCACGTCGACATTGGCGATGCGCTCCTGCCCGGTGACACGGCCATCGCGCAGCACGGTGATGTAGTCACCGATGCGGATGAGCTCTTCGAGCCGATGGGAGATATAGACGATGGCGACGCCCCGCGCCTTGAGATCGGCGATGACGCGGAAGAGGATCTCGACCTCGGCGGCACTGAGGGCGGAGGTCGGCTCGTCCATGATCAGGATGCGGGCATCCTGCGCCACCGCCTTGGCGATCTCGACCAGTTGCTGCTGGCCGATGCGCAGATCCTCCACCGGCGTGCGGGCATCGATGCCGGCCTCCAGCCGTTCCAGGAATTCGGCGGCACGGCGCTCCTGCTCGCGATGGTCGATGCCAAGGGGCAGCCGCACGATTTCGCGGGCCGCGAAGATGTTCTCGGCAACCGAGAGATTGCCGAATAGGTTGAGCTCCTGGAACACCATGCCGATGCCATGCGCCACCGCCTCCCCGGCATCGCGGAAGGTGACAGGCTTGCCGTCGAGCAGGATGCGTCCGTCCGTGGGCTGCACGACCCCGGCAATGATCTTCATCAGCGTGGACTTGCCGGCGCCGTTCTCCCCGACCAGAACGTTCACGGCACCGCGCCGCACGTCGAAATCGGCATGCCTGACGGCGACCGTGCCGGAATAGACCTTCGACACGCCTTCCAGGCGCAGGACGACGTCGTCATCGGACATGGCAGGGCGGCCTTCCTGGGTCATGACCCTGCCCCGAGGCTCAGTTCGGCCGGCGTCACCAGCGGCGGCTTGCCGCCCGGCTCCAACACATAGGCGCCGAGCACCGTCACGGAGCGGCCGACCAGCTTTTCACGCGGCAAAGCCTGCAGCACATCGGCATTGACCCGGGCGTTGAAGGCCTTGCCGAACTGGGCGTATTCGATCTGGTTGGTGAAGGCGTTGAAGGACACGAAATCCAGGCTGTCGCGCAGCGCAGTGCCGCGCAGGGCCGGACCGATCTGCACCACCATGTCGGCCTTGCCATCCCCGTCGACATCGACGTCGATGGTGGCGGCGCGCGAGCCGGTATTCGCCGCCACGACGCGGCCCTCGGCCTTGACCACATAGGTCCAGGGCACGGTGCCTTCCTTGGCGCGATACCCATATTTCTGCCCGGCCTCGTCTGCATTCTTCGCGGCGAGGTCGCGGACGACGACGAAATCGCCCGCCTTCGCCTTGAGATAGGGCAGGACCTTGGCTGCCCAGATCGCGTCGACGGCTTTGTCCGGGTCGAAGACGGGGCCAACGCCCGAAGCGCCGACCTGTCGGGCAGCCTGTACTTCGGCAGTCGGCGCGATCTTGCACGCTGCAAGGGTGAGCGCCATGGCGGCGATCATCAGCCTGTTGGCAAGCCTGGGCATGGATTGGCTCCGGCCTCGATTGTCGGGATCAGGAACAGGCCCGGGACGCCCCGTGGGAGGCAGATCCCGGGCAATCTTCATCGCAGCGTCAATTCGCCAGCGCGAAGGTTTCGAGCTTGCCGGCATTGTCGGGCGTGATGAGCACGCAATCCATCAGCTGCTTTTCCTGCGCGGGGCCCTTCTTGGTCTTGATGTAGGTGTCGGCCTGCTCGACGGCGGTCTGGGCCTGGAGATAGGCGGGCTGCAGGACCGTTGCCTTGATGCCGCCCTGCTTGATGGAATCGCGCACATCGTTGGAACCGTCGAAGCCGACCACGATCACGTCCTTGCGACCGGCGGCCTGCAGCGCGGCGATCGCCCCCATCGCCATGGTGTCGTTGCCGGAGATCACGCCCTTGATGTCGGGATTGGCCTGCAGGATGGTCTCCATCTTGCTGTAGGCCTCGGTCTGGCTCCAATTGGCCGACTGGCGCGCAACCATCTTGAGGTCGGGATAGTCGTCGATGACGTCGTGATAGCCCTTGGAGCGGATGCCGGCATTGGTGTCGGCCTCCCGGCCGACCAGTTCGACATAATTGCCCTTCTCACCCATCAGCTTGACGAACTCCTGCGCGCCGGCCTGGGCACCCTGGTAGTTGTTGGAGACGATCTGGGCGACGGCAATGCCGGCGACGTTGATCTCGCGATCGATCAGGAAAGACGGCACGCCGGCATCCTTGGCTTTCTGCACGGCGGCCACCGTGGCGGCGGCACCGGCATTGTCGAGGATGATGGCCTTGGCGCCGCGGGCAATGGCGGTGTCGATCAGCTGCGACTGCTTGTTGGCATCATCGTCATGCACCAGCACCAGCGTGTCATAGCCAAGCGCCTTGGCCTTGACCTCGGCCCCCTGCGCTTCCGCCTTGAAGAAGGGGTTGTCGTGCGACGGCGTGATGATGGCGATGAGATCGGCGGCCAGGGCCGTGCCCATTGCCGCTGATGCCATCACGCCGGCAAGCGCAGCGCCCAGCAAAAGTCGTTTCAAGCTCATGTCGTCCTCCCATTTGTCTGTTGGCGGTTCAGTCTGTGATGGCCGCCGGTTGCATCCGGCGGGTCTTTCTTGGCTATTGGCGCGAATACGCCCTCATGGCTTGAGGGCTGCGTAGGCCTGCGAGGCCTCCCCGCTTTTCCTGATCTCCCGTCCGACCAGGAAGGCGAGGACGGCCGAGAGCAGCATGAAGGCTCCCACGATGATCATCGGGGCCTGGTAGAGGCCGGTGTAGTCCTTGACGGCGCCGGTGACGTAGGGTGCGGCGAAGCCGGCGACATTGCCGATCGTGTTGATGAGGGCGATGCCGGCAGCGGCCGCTGCACCCGACAGGAAACGCCCTGGCAGGGACCAGAAATTCGGCAGGGCCGCGAAGATGGCGCAGGCCGTGACGGTGATGCAGGCGACCGTGGTCTCGGGCGACGGCATATAGAGAGCCAACGGGATGCTGACCGCGCCGACCAGGGCCGGAATACCGATATGCCAAGCCCGGACCCCGCGCTTCGTCGCGTCCCGGCTCCACAGATAGAGCGCGATTGCCGCGGGAAGATAGGGAATGGCGATGACCAGCCCGGCCTGGAACACGGTGAACTTGGTGGCGAACTTCGCCTCGAAGCCGGAAACGATGGTGGGCAGGAAGAAGGCCAGTGCGTAGAGGCCATAGATCATGCCGAAATAGATCAGCGCCAGCATCCAGACCCGGCCGCTCGACAGGGCCGCGCCGATCGAACCATTGTGCGGCTCGCGCTTGGTGCTGTCCTCGCGGGCAAGTTCGCCGATGAGCCAGGCCTTCTCCTCGGCGCTCAGCCATTTCGCGTCCTTGGGTGAATCCGGCAGGTAGAACCAGGTGACGATGCCGACCAGGACGGCCGGGATCGAGACGCCGAAGAACATGATCCGCCAGCCTTCGAGGCCGAAAAAGCCATGGGCCTGGATCAGGGAAGAAGCCAGCGGCGCGCCGATCACCGTCGTCATCGGCTGGGCGATGTAGAAGAGGGCGAGAATGTTGGCCCGGTGGCGGGCCGGCACCCAGGTGCTGAGATAGAGGATCGCGCCGGGGAAGAAGCCCGCCTCGGCGATGCCCAACAGGAAACGCAGGACATAAAGCTCGGTAACGCCGCTGACCCAGGTGAACAGCAGCGAAACGATGCCCCAGGTCACCATGATGCGGGCAAGCCAGCGGCGGCCGCCGAATTTATGCAGGGCCAGATTGCTGGGAATTTCCAGCAGGATGTAGCCGATGAAGAAGATGCCGGCGGCAAAGCCGAATTGCGTGGCGGTAAGCCCGAGATCCTTGGTCAAGCCGTGCGGGCCGGCGAAGGAAATTGCGGTCCGGTCCAGGAAGTTGATGAAGAACATCAGGCCCAGGAACGGCGCGAGGCGCCAGGTCGCCTTACGAATGGCCGACCGTTCGACGGGGGCGATCGCGAGGGTATTCGAGCTCATTTTTCCTCCCAATGAGCAAAGCGTCGCCTCCTGTGTGTTCTTTTATGGAGGGCGCCGGCGGTAGGCTGCTCGACGGATCGTCGGCAAGCCCGGTCAAATGCGGGCAGCCGCCACCAAGGGGTGACGGCTGTCGCAAGGTCCCGTTCAGGTGATGCGGCGGATGCTGTCGGCGATCTCGTTCGGCTCGAAGACCCGCTTCCAATCGTTCCGCATGAGGGCTGGCTTGCCGAAGGCAATGGCCTTGTTGCAGGCGTCGGAGAACACGCCCTTGACCTCGTCGAAGATCACGGCGCCGAGCACGTTCATGTGGCCGAGCAGGAAGTCGCGAGCCGCCTCGTGGGGAACGCCCCGGGCCACGACCTCGTCCATGGCCTCGCGCATCACCACCAGAAGGGTCGCGCAGACGGTCTCTGACAGACCCGGCTCCAGCAGCGCCATCTGCTCGACGGTGACGCGATGGGAGCGCATGACTGGTGCCCAGATCACCTTGGCGATCTCCTCGCCAAGCGCATAGGCACTCTCGGGGCCCTGCATCAGCGCGCTGACGATGTGCTGCTTGGCAGCGATGCCGCCGAAATGGTCCTGCTTGGCGGCCATCTCCGTCTCGTCGTTGAAGATCGGCGGGTGGCAGGGATGGGTTACGAAATAGGTCAGGTCCGGGCGATCGGGCAGATGGCCGGCGAAAGGCGCGGCGGCGTCGAGCACGACCACCATGGTGCCAGGCTCGAGCTTGTCGGTGATGCCGGCGGCAACCTTGCCGATCAGCGTATCCGGCACGGCGAGGATGACCACGTCGACCCCTTCCAGAGCGGCATCCGGCGCGACGCTGTCGAGGCCAAGGCCGGTCTTGAGACGTTCCTGACCAGCTGCGCTCACCTCGACATGCCGCACCTCGAAGCTCGACGCCTTGAGGTTGCTGGCCAGCCGGTAGCCCATCTTTCCGCCGGCGCCAAAGAGCGCGATCGTCGTCATGCAGATCTCCTCTCGAATTCGAGAGGCTTATAGATCTACTGGTATGATGAGTCAATCATCACTTATGATAATGATGTGCTTTCGACCTTTTTCTCCGCTCAATGGTGCCGATGCCGCCATACCGGCGAACGGCCACCATCCCGCGCGGGAGAACGCGCGCAGGATTTAGCCTTATTGTAAATATATATCAATATGTTATGCGTATTCTTGAAACTATTGCATAAAGACATGCAGGCAACGCTTATACCTGGTCCAAACGGTAACGCGCCCCAGCATTACAGTTGCCATCTCCACGCGAAAGAGATTTGGAGTGTCGGCCTCCCGGCTGACACTCCGCGTATTCCGTTCCCTTTAGACAAACGCAATTGCCGTGCTAGGCGGATCGCCATGCCACTCGTGGAAGGTGACTTACATCCCTGGCGCGGGCACCATCATCGACCACGGCGTCGGGCTACGCCTCCAGGCGCGCCTGCCACCATTGTATCGTCTCCGACAGCCGGTCGCGCATGGTCCCCATCGGTCGATATCCGACCTCGTTGCGCAGCCTCGTCACATCGGCAACGATGACCGGCGGTTCGTTGGGGCGATCCGGCAGGGCGCCGAAGCAAAGCTCTCCGACACCGCCCGCAACCGCGCGGATCTCTTCGGCCAATTCCTTGATCCGCAAGGCTTCTCCCGAAGCGATGTTGACCGCGCCATTGACCTTCGACACGGCAAGCCGCGCCAGGGCTTCGCCGGCATCGCGCACATTGGTGAAATCCCTGACCTGCACGCCCGACGACATCAGCACGGGGCGCCGGGCCAGGAGATTCATGACGATCGAGGAGACCAGCCTGTTAGGATGTTCATTCGGCCCGAACAGAAAGAACAGCCTGCCCCAGGCGAACTCGATGCCGCGCGTTGCGGCCAATTCCTCGATGATCCGGCGGGCGGCATCCTTGGAAACGGCATAGAGCGTGCTTGGTCGAATGTTGGTTTCCACCTCGCTGCAGGCATGGCCTGACGACAGGTCATATTCCATGCAGGTGCCAGCACACACGATGCGCCGCACCCCCGCCTGGTGGGCGGCCGAAACGAGCTGGATCGTCGCCACCGTCCATCGCAGATTTGCCTCCGCATCCCAGAACTTTCCATGCTCCACATCCCAGGCCAGGTGAAGCACGACTTCCGGCTTGGATACGGCAAGGGCGACCTCCGCCATCGAAGGATCAAGCAGGTCGGCGACGATGATCTTGCATCCCTGCATGGTCGCGAGTTTACGCGAGACGACGAAGACTTCGTGTCCCGCCGCCGCGAGCGACGCGGCGGCCCATCTGCCAATAAACCCCGTCCCGCCTGTAACGAGTACACGCATTATTGCCTGCCCATGATATTACTCAGAAATCTGTATTGTAGCTGGCACCGCCAAGATCCATGAGCAGCTTTCTCTTGATAACCTTGCGAATCTTGTAGACACGCCGATCAACATAGATCGGCAGTATTGACTGAAGGATTAGCTTTTCAACCTTTGAATACTGAGATCGTTCGATATATAGGCGGCACTGTGCGGAAAATTTCTTGCGAAGCCCGGTCATCAATGCAAGCGGAGGAGAGGCCCCCTTCTGAGGCGAATACCCCTTGACGACGAGGCGCTGAACGAAGAGCGCCTCGGGCACGACGACGACCGCCTTTTCGAGCAGCGACGGGAACAGGATCAAATGATCGAGGGCCCAGGGATGGGCGAATGCGCGCCAGCATTCCTCGAAGTCCGCGAGCAACCGGTCCCGGCGCCACAGGCCGTAGAACCATCCGGCATGCGAATTGAACATCAGCTGGATGATCGAGATCAGGTTTGATTGACCGACGAAGGGCTTTGGGCGGCTGATGCGCACCGTCTTGCTGAGGGTTTGCGTGCGGGTGGTCGGTACGGCCACGTTTGCGCTCGGCTCAGCCACAAGAGAAACGTAGAGCCTTTCGATATAGTCCGGCGCACACAGATCATCATGGGCACGCCACATGACGAACTCGGCTTCACAATCTCTCAGGACACTGAGGAAATTGGGCATCGCCCGAATATTTGTCGGATGCCTGATATATTTGACGCGGCTATCCCTGGCTGCGAACTCCTGCGCAATCTCAGGCGTGGAGTCCTGAGAGGCGTTATCGTATATGCGTATCTCGATATCTCGAAATGTCTGAGATATCAGGCACTCAAGACAGTCTCGCAGCTGCTCCGCGCCATTATAGACTGGAACACCCACTATTACTTTCGCAGTCATTGCATTTATCTACCTGCACCCGATGGACAGAAAGGCGACCCAGCACCCCGGGCGCCGCGCAGCGCCCCGTGTGAACGTTGCGGGATTCAACGGAAGGCACCGGCCGGACCCCGAAAGTCTTGCGGACTTTCCATGCTCCGTATTCCTGGCCTTGGGTGACCGGAACATCAGCACTAAGGACATGGACGGTGACTGAAACTTGGCGCTTCGATTAAGATTTGTTACGAGTTGTTATGCCGCAGGAATATCTCTCGTCGACGCGAAGTTTTTACTGCTGATCTACTGATATTCGATCCGTCGCAGCATTCGCTGTACGGAGGCGCTATCGGGCCTTCGGCGCGCAAGCGAGCTGCCGCCGCGTTTATATTTGGTCAGCCGGCCTGCCAGGAAAGCGAGCAATGCGATGATGATCGCATCGTCGACATATCCGTAGAAGGCGGAATCGGGGATCAGGTCATTGGGCATCAGGCTGTATGAAACGGCCGCGATACCGAGCAGCACCGGTGCCACAAAGCGGACAAGATGGTCGTTCTTCCACCATTGCTTGCGCTTCCTGGCGATCCGCACCCGGGATGACCGGTCCCCAGCCAGGTTCTTCGGCCGTGCCGGCGCATCGCCGGACAGGATGTCGCGCCCCTGCTCCCTGAGCATATGGAAATAGGGATCGTCGGCGGACTCGGGGTAGAAATCCAGCAGTTCGAGAATGCCCCTCACCGTTTCGTGGTCGAGACCATTGCCGCGGCCGCGAACCCCGACATTGAGGCGGCTGGCCGCCTTGCCCTGTACGGCTTGAACTGCCTGCCTGATCTGGTCATCGGAGACGGCGGCCTGCGCGAAGTTCAGCACCTCCTTGGTGATCTCGACAGGCCCCTCGATCAGTTCTTCATAGGTAATCAGCAATCTGTTCGGGGCATTGCGCCAGCTGACATAGAAGTTCAGGTACCAGGGAATGGCGAGGCGAGCGATCATGCGATCCAGGGTCGCGTCGTCCAGATGCGCATGTTCCGGTCTCAGCCAGATCATCGGCCACAGATTTCCCTCGCGCCGGATGTGATCGCGCAGGCTGACGACGCAATCGAAGAGGCTCCGAACCAAAACGATGGGGGTGATGCCATAGTCCTGGCACATCTCCTCGGTCCAGCGATGGTTTCGGATGTGCAGCTGGGCGACATAGTCCTGATCATCGATCTGTTGCAGATAGAATTCGTCGAGCTCCTGCTCCCTGCGTCCGGCGGCCGGAAGCGGAACGGCTCGCTTGAAATCTCCGATTTCGCTGATGATGTCCGAAAGGAAGGTCGATCCGGACTTCGGCATGCAAGCCAGAAGGATGTGAGTGCGCCGCTTTCCGTTTTCGGTCATCGTCTCTCGCAGTTGGCATATTTGGTCGTTTGAAGGGGACTGAGGTGCGAATGCCGGATCCCGGCCGGACTCAGCCGACATCCGGCTTGTTCACGACCACCTTTGACCCGACCGGAAATTCCAAGCGCTCTCCGGCAAAGGGGGACGCCGATTGCCGGCGCCATCTGGAGACAGGCGCAAACAGGCGCGCCCTGATATGCTCGCCGTCGACCGAAAGGTCCTTCGGCACGGGCCCCGCCGCGGCCAGCCCGGCGAAAATCCGGTGCCAGACATGCCGTTGCGACCAACGATGGAAACGATTGTAGATCGTGCTCGGCCGGCCATAGACAGACGGCACGTCGCACCATCGACAGCCCGTCCTCAGGACATGGAGTATACCCGAGATCACCCTACGGTCGTCGACACGGGGTTTTCCGGCCTCCCCGTGCGGAAGATGCGGCTCAAGAGCCCCCCATGCTTCATCTGACAGCCAATAGAGGCTCTCCGCCATATCACGTCCTCTCGAGATTCACTCCGGCTCAGGCATATGAGTACGCGCACCAGGCAGAGCCGCCTTCGCAAAATTCGCGGATTAACTTTCCAAGAATCGCCCCTATAAAATTAATTACTTTTAGAATCGTATATTTATTAAAGATAATTGATAAATAATATTGAATTACGATTACTATATATTGATATATATTTGTTATAATAAATATTCAAAATTATTTACTTACAATTCAAGATATTAAGAAATATTACGGAATAGCGAGGTCGATCCGAGTCATGCCTGGAGCGGCCTTCCATGGTTGCGGAAGGCGGCCATTTCTGCCCGGTAATCGATGCTCGGTTTTCCGGCAGGCGTTCAGTTGGGGAACACTCTGCGCCCAGGGTTGGCTGGCCGCCCGGTCATTCTGCGCAACAACTGGTCGAGAGCGGCAAGGCCGTCCCCGATTATGTCAAGCGGACCTCTTGGATAATGCCACCACAGCCAGGCTGCGGTCCGCCTGGCGAACGAGCCTTTGCTGGCCACCCCATCGTTCCCCCAGGCCCGCATGATCAGACGAGCCCGCTTGCGTGGGCTTCCGCAGGCATACTGGCTCGTTCGATTGTCTGCAACGAGGAGCCCTCCCTGCTCCCCAGCGCGAAATGTCTGGCTCTGCATCCAGCGCCCCGGCGGCCAGGCGGCGCCGAAGCGATCGACGACGAAAGGCGTGAGGCCCCGCGCCATGACCTGCCTGGTCATCCCATTTGGACCAGCCTCGAACAGGTGATCGTCCAGGACCGTCCTGGGATCGCCGAGTTCGAATGCGTTGAACAGTGCGGTCCGGACCATGAAGGCATTGCTGCGGATCGCCATGTTGGGAAAGGGCTGGTCCCAGGCCGCTTCATGGGAGCCGGTGGCACCGACCAAACCGCAATCGGCATTGCGATCGAACGCTCCGACATAATGCGCGAGCCAATTGGCGGCGAGGACCCGGCTCCACGAATTGAAAACCAGGATGAACTCGGTGCCGCAGCTTTCCGAAACCTCCCGATAGATCGAGACCGGCGTGCGCTCGTCGGCAAAGTGCATCACCTTGGCGGAGGCGCAGGGCAAAGCCGCGAGGTCGGGCTGGTGCGGAAGCCGGTCGCCGATGGCATACCCCTTGGCGGCAAAGACGAAATCATACTCTGCGCCAGCCGGAAAGCGCCTGATGCTGCGAAAGAAGGCGCGGGCGTAACGAAGATCGTTCACGTGTCGCCAAAGATACAGGACGGTAATGCGGGGCACGAAGTCCTCATTGTGAGACACGCGATGCGAAGCTCCCGAAGCCCGCTGCGCGAGCGCAGGACGGTTCAGCGCGGATGATCGAGTGCGCCGGCGGACAGGGAGAGCTTGACCTTGAGGCCATGCGGAACACGGTCTGCGAGGACGATGTCGCCGCCGTGCCGCCGCACGATATCCCTGGCTATCGACAATCCCAGCCCGAAGCCCCCGCCGTCCTGCGTGCGGGCAGCATCAGCCTTAAAAAAAGGCTCGAACACCCGCTCGCGCAGATCGGCGGGAATGCCTGGCCCGTCGTCGTCGATCTCGATCTGGGCCTGAGGCTGGGGCTGACGGTCGATGAGCGTGACGGTCACCGCACCGCCATGCTTGACGCCATTCTCGACGATGTTGGTGATAGCGCGGGTCAGTTCCCTGGGCCTCGCGCTCCAGGTCAGCTTTGCGGGGCCCTGATAGGTGACGGCATGACCCACGTCGACGAACTGGGAACATATCGTCTGCAGCAGGCTCGGCAGGTCGATCCGCGACATCGCCTCGAACCGGCCATCCTCGCGCAGATAGTCCAGCGTCTCGTTGAGCATGTGCTCGACATTGGCAAGGTCGGTCAGCATCCCCTCGCGGAGCCTGTCTTCCGGCACTCGCTCGGCGCGGAGCCGGAGCCGGGTGAGCGGTGTCCTCAAATCATGGCTGATGGCGGCCAGCATGCGCGTGCGATCGTCCAGCAGGGCCTTGATACGGGTACGCATATCGTTGAGGGCTTCGGTGACCTGCACAATCTCGCGGGGGCCTCCGCCGAGAATGGGTTGCACATCCTGCGGGGAACGACCGAAGGACTGGGCCGCCGCTGCGACGGCCGCCAACGGCGCGGTGATCGAGCGCACCGCATAGACGGACAGCAGCATCACAAAGATCAGTACGATCGAGAGAACCAGAGCCGTCGGTGTCAGGAACAGGGGCCACGGCGCAGCACCGATCGCAGCGTCGAAGACCAGGGCATGGGCCGCGTCGAGCCGCACGACGATCTGCTGCAACGGTCCGGGCGCGTAGTGCCGCCCTTCGAGGACCTCGACGCCATTTCCCGACCGGACGTGCCGCGGAACCGGGCTGCTCCACAGGGACCAGTGGGCCTCCTCCGGGGCGGACGCCAGATCCGACAGGGCGACCCGTTCCACCTTCACGCCGGCGTTGCGGATGGCAGCAAGGACGATGTCTGCCTCCGCGGGCGTCCTCGCTGCCTTGATGAACTGGGTGACCCGCACGATGCGCGAGGCCACCGCCGGCGGAGAATCGTCCGGCGGAGGCGCGCTGAACAGCAGGAGCGCGAGGATGATGTTGATGATCGTGCCCAGCAGCACCGAGACCACGACGAGACCGGTGACCTGCGTCGTGATGCTGCGCGGGACCAGACGTTCCCAGGCTCGCATCAGTCCGGCCCGACGGCAGGCGTGAAGACATAGCCGCCCAGCCGGACGGTCTTGATCATCAGGGGATCACGTGGATCCGCCTCGATCTTCTGGCGGATGCGGCTGATATGCACGTCGATGCTGCGCTCGATCGGCCCGACCGAGCCGCCATGGACGAGTTCGAGAAGATGCTCGCGCGACAGGACCTGGCCGGGATGGCGGCAGAAGGCGAGAAGCAGGTCGAACTCGACGCTGGTCAACGAGATGCGCACGCCCGCCGGATCATAGAGTTCCCGGGCCGTTGGATCGATACGCCAGCCGGCAAAGCACAGGCCGCGTTCGCGCGAAGGCCCTGTTTGCGCAGTGGCCGCCGCCCGGCGCAGGAGAGCCCGGATGCGGGCGACCAACTCACGCGAATTGAAGGGCTTGGAGACATAGTCGTCGGCACCGATCTCCAGGCCGACGATACGGTCGATCTGGTCGCTGCGCGCCGTGACCATGATGATCGGGATGGCGGATACGGCCCGCAGCCGCCGGCAGACGCTGAGGCCATCCTCGCCCGGCAACATCAAATCGAGCACCACGAGTTCGACGCCGCCGCGCTCGAGCACCCTGTCCATCTCCGCCGCGGAACCGACGCAGGAGGCGGCAAAACCGTTCTCCTCCAGCACGTCTGCGAGCAGGCGCGCAATCTCGACGTCGTCCTCGACGCAGAGAATATGCGGCCTCGCCATCGGCGTGGTGTGAGAAGCGGAAGGAAAGAGGGTCTGTTCGGCTGCCATGGCAACATCTTAGCGGCGCGATGCCCGAGAGGCACCGCCCCGATTATAATTTTTTGTTGCACAAATCACGCTCCACTTCCGGACGAGGCAACAATTCGTAACATGACTTAATCCCAGCCCGGCGAGGCAGGGACTATCCTGTCATTCGATCAGAAGGCGGCATGACGTCGGCGTCGCCTCGGCAGGAGCCACTTTTTTCCAGATGACTTCATCTGCACGAGCAGCCCAGCGTCCCAGACCGTATGGCAATTGTCACGCGAAGCGTCTGGCGGCCAGGGCCATGTCTTCACGTGAAAGCCATGGTCATGCCCAGGACTAAGAGCACCGCAACCCTGCGCGAGGCCCTTCCGGGCGAGCATGAGCATGGTTCCGACGCCACCCGGCCTGGCACCGCGACGCCACATGCCCGATCGCCAAGTCCTTCTGCGCCGCGCCGCGGGCACTGGCAGCGCCGGATCTTGCGGTTGGTGCTGATATCAGCCGCAACCGTGCTGCTCGGCTGGCTCGCCAAGACGCAATTGTCGCCCGTCCCTGCCGCCAACCTGATCACCGCACCCGCCATGCTCGGCAACATCGAAGAAAGCGTCGTGGCAACCGGCACGCTCAAACCGGTCAAGCTCATCGCCGTCGGTGCCCAGGTCTCCGGCCGGATCACCGCCCTCAAGGTCGCCGTCGGCCAGAAGGTCCGGGCCGGCGATCTCATTGCCGAGATCGACGCCTTGACCAAGGAGAACGACCTGCGTTCCGCCCAGGCCACGCTCGACAATGTCCGCGCTCAGCGCGACGAGAAGGTGGCGAACCTGGCCAGGAACCAAGCCACGCTTGCCAGGCAGAAGCTGACCTTCGCCCAGAATGCCTCTTCGCGCGCCGACTATGACTCCGCCGAGGCGGACGTGAAGGCGACACAGGCCCAGATTGCCCAGCTCGACGCCCAGATCGTCGAAGCCGAGGTCTCGGTGTCCACCGCCAAGGTCAATCTCGGCTATACGAGGATCACGGCACCCATCGATGCCACCGTGCTCGCGGTCAGCGTGCAGGAAGGCCAGACAGTCAATGCCACCCAGTCGGCCCCGACGCTCGTGGTGCTCGGCGATCTCGACACCATGACGATCCGGGCGCAAATCTCCGAGGCCGATGTCGTCAAGGTCAGGCCGGGCCAGCAGGTCTACTTCACCATTCTGGGTGAGCCGGAACGGCGCCTGCATGCCAGCCTGCGCTCCATCGAGCCCGCGCCGGAATCGGTCAAGACCGACAGCAGCTTTTCGACCGACAGCGCTTCGACGAGCAGTTCGTCCTCCTCCTCCACCTCATCGGAGGCGATCTACTACAATGGCGTCTTCGACGTACCCAATGCTGACGGGCATCTTCGAACCTATATGACGGCCGAAGTGCACATCCTCCTTCGAGAGGCCCGAAACGTCCTTACCGTCCCGGCAGCGGCCCTCAGCGGGCCCGAGGCGGACGGTGCCTTCAAGGTACGGGTCATCCGGTCGGATGGCGCCGTTGCAAGCCGGCCAGTGAAGGTCGGGCTCGACAACAAGATCAATGCCGAGATCCGGGACGGTCTGCAGCCCGGCGAGCGCGTGGTGATCGGCGAGACGGAAGCCGCGCCGACCAAGACGATGGCGGGGCCTCCGCCGGGAGGCATGTGACCATGGCCTTGCCCCTGATCCTCCTTGAAGGCGTGCGCCGCGACTATCCCTCCGGTGAGGGATCGGTCGTCGCACTGGACGATATCGACCTGTCGATCGAGGCCGGCGAGATGGTTGCCATTGTCGGTACTTCCGGCTCCGGCAAGTCGACGCTCCTCAACATACTCGGCTGCCTCGACCGGCCGACTGGTGGCAGCTACTGCGTCGCCGGGCGCGATACGGGCTCGCTCTCGGCGGACGAGCTTGCAGCGCTCAGGCGCGAACATTTCGGCTTTATCTTCCAGCGCTACCACCTGCTGGCCGAAATGACGGCCATCGGCAATGTCGAGATGCCGGCGATCTATACCGGCCTGCCGCCGTCGAGACGACAAATCCGCGCGCAAGCGCTGCTGGACCGCCTCGGCATGGCCGATCGCCTCGACCACCGCCCCACCCAGCTCTCCGGCGGTCAGCAACAGCGTGTCTCGATCGCTCGGGCCCTGATGAACGGTGCCGGTGTAATCTTCGCCGACGAGCCGACCGGTGCCCTCGATAGCGCCAGCGGCACGGAAGTGCTGCGCATCCTGGACGAGCTCCACGCCAGCGGCCAGACCATCGTTATCGTCACGCATGACATGGCAGTCGCCCGGCGCGCGGAACGCATCATCGAACTTCGCGACGGTGCCGTGATCTCCGACAGGCCCAATCGGCGGGCGCAGCAAGCCGAACCGACGGGGGCCGATATCGGCTTCGGCGAAAGGGCGCAGGCGCCCGCATCGCCGTGGCGGGTACGGATCGACCAGTTTCGGGAGGCCTTCCGGATGGCCTTGCGGTCGATGAATGCCCATCGCCTGCGGACGATCCTGACCATGCTCGGCATCGTCATCGGTGTGGCTTCCGTCATCGGCGTCGTCGCGCTCGGGGCGGGCACGCAACAAAAGGTCCTGGCCGACATCAACAGCCTCGGCACCAACACATTGGAAGTGTTTCCCGGCAAGGACTTCGGCGACGTCCGCTCAGGCAAGATCACCACCCTCGTGCTCACCGATGCCCAGGCGCTCGCCGGCCAACCCTATATTGCCGCCGCCTCCCCCACGGTCTCGACCAGCAAGACCCTGCGCCTGGGATCGATCGAGGCCACCGCGCAGGTCAACGGCGTCGGCGAGGACTATTTCGCCGTGAAGGGGACCCAGCTCGCCGCCGGCGCCTTTTTCGATGCCGATAGCGTCCGCCGGATCGCCCAGGACGTGGTGATCGACGACAACACCCGCAAGGCACTGTTCGCCGGAGCCTCGGCCAGCCCGATCGGGCGCATCATCCTGGTCGGACAGGTGCCCTGCCGCATCGTCGGCCTGACCCGCCCGCAGCAAGGCGGGTTCGGCTCGAGCGCCAACCCATCGGTCTACCTGCCCTACACCACGGTTCAGGCCCGCTTCCTGGGCACGACGTCCCTGCGCAGCATCACCGTGCGCGTCGTCGACGACGCGCCGACCGATCGCGCCGAGCAGGCGGTCACCGCCCTCCTCGCCACCAGGCACAATGCGAAGGATTTCTTCATTCTCAACACGGACGACATCCGCCGCACCATCACCAGCACCACAGAGGTCCTGACGCTGCTGGTGGCAGCCATTGCCGGCATCTCGCTGGTGGTCGGCGGCGTCGGCGTCACCAACATCATGCTGGTATCGGTGTCCGAGCGCATCGCTGAAATCGGCGTGCGCATGGCCGTCGGAGCCCGCCGTAGCGATATCCTGCAACAGTTCCTGATCGAGGCGGTGCTGGTTTGCCTGATCGGCGGCATGATCGGCATCGGCCTGGCACTCGGCCTCGGCGCCATCTTCAATATCGTCAGCACGGCCTTCAGCCTGCGCTACTCCACCACCTCGATCATCATTGCCTTCCTGTCCTCGATGCTGATCGGCATCGTCTTCGGCTACATGCCGGCACGCAACGCCTCCCGCCTCGATCCCGCAACAGCCCTGGCCCGGGAATAGTCTGGTGCCGATCCTTCAAAAGCACACCACCTTGGCGCTTAAAATCGTCTCTTCACGCACCATTCCATATAGTTTTAGAAAATTATCGCATATCTATTCAACAATTTATACCAATACATGGAGTACATTTCATATATACTTTAATTTATATTCAAACACATTTACTAAAATTGCGCTTATCCGTTTCGAGCCTATTGGCAAGACTGTCGATCGGGCAAGCGCTTAACTGCAATGCCTTGTAGCACAACAGATTGGGTCCGATCCTGATGTCGGCAACTTCATCCCTCATCCGATACCCTCGCCATGCCTCGGGCGCCTTGAGCGCCATGCGCATGCTCCGTCGAGCCAGCCTCCTGTCCATTTGCATCCTGGCCGCTGGCTGCAACCAGGAGCAGCAGGGGAACCAGCCGCCCGCCGGCGCCGTCCGGCCGCAGGTCAGCGTGGTCACGCTCCATCCACGCGCCGTCGCCATCACGGCGGAACTGCCGGGGCGTGTCGGCGCGTCGTTGACGGCAGACGTCGTCCCGCAGGTGACCGGCATCATCAAGACGCGCCTGTTCAAGGAGGGTACCGAGGTCAAGGCCGGCGACCCGCTCTACCAGATCGACCCCGCGAGCTACCAGGCAAGCTATGACAGCGCCGAGGCAACCTTGCAGAAGGACCAGGCCGCCATTCCCAGCGCCCAGGCCAAGGTCGACCGCTACCAGAACCTCATCAAGCAGAACGCCGTCAGCAGCCAGGACCTCGACGATGCCCGCGCCACGCTGGCCCAGGCCAAGGCCGATGTCGCTGCCGCCAAGGCCGCCTTGGAGACGGCCCGCATCAATCTCGACTACACCACGATGAAGGCGCCGATCAGTGGCCGAGTCGATGCCTCCACCATCACCGAGGGTGCGCTGGTCAGTTCAGGCCAATCGACCGCGCTGACGACGATCCGCCAACTCGACCCGATCAATGTCGACGTGACGGAATCCAGCACCAACCTGCTGAACTTCCTGGGCGCGGTAAAATCGGGCCGGATCAAGACCGCAGGCCCGGACATCTCCGTCAAGCTCAAGCTGGAAAACGGCACGACCTACGCGCATTCCGGCACGCTTCGTTTCGTGGAGGCCAATGTCAGTACCACCACCGGCACCTTCACTGTCAGGGCCGAATTCCCCAATCCCGATCGCCTGCTCCTGCCGGGCATGTATGCCCGCGCCATCCTCGAGGTCGGTCTGGCCCAGGACAGTTTCCTGGTGCCGCAGCGGGCTGTCAGCCACAACACTAGGGGCGAGGCGACAGCAAGCTTCGTCGGCAGCGACGGCAAGGTCGTCCAGCGCGTACTCTCGATTCAGCGCAGTGTCAGCAACAACTGGCTTGTCGATGCCGGCGTATCGGACGGCGACAGGGTGATCGTCGAAGGCACCCAGCTGGTACGGGCCGGCCAGGACGTGACGGCCACCGAGGTGAGCGTGGACGATGCCACCGGCGATATCCGCCCGCTCTCTCAGAGCTCGGCCCTCGACAAGCCACCGGTCGCTTCGGCACCGGTCCGGGCCGAATAGGGCTGCATCGACATGTCGCGCTTTTTCATCAACCGTCCGATCTTTGCCTGGGTCATCGTCATTTCGGTGATGCTCGCGGGCATCCTGGCCATTACCACCCTGCCGATCGAGCAATATCCGCAGATCGCGCCCCCCTCGGTCTCCATCAGCGCCACCTATTCGGGCGCCGATGCCCAGACCGTCGAGAACTCGGTGACCAAGGTCATCGAGCAGGGTCTCACGGGTATCGACAATCTCGATTACATCACCTCGACCTCGACCTCCTCGGGCAGCGCCTCGATCACTGTGACCTTTACCAGCGCGGCCGATCCCGATGTGGCGCAGATGCAGGTGCAGAACAAGCTGCAACTGGTAGAGGCCCAGCTGCCGCAGACCGTGCAGAACACCGGCATCACCGTCGCCAAGGCCTCCACCGGCTTCCTGATGGTCGTCGCCTTCGTCTCCACCGACGGCAAGATGACGGCCACGGACGTCGCCGATTACGTCAAGAGCAACCTCAACGACACGCTGTCGCGCGTGGAGGGGGTCGGCACCACCACGCTGTTCGGAGCCGGCTATGCCATGCGGATCTGGCTCGATCCGGACAAGCTCGCCAAATATGCGCTGATGCCGAGCGACGTCTCCTCGGCAATCGAAGCGCAGAACACCCAGGTCGCCGCCGGCCAACTCGGCGACAATCCCCAGCGCAAGGGCCAGCAGCTCAACGTCACCGTAACGGCCCTGAGCCGGCTGCAGACCCCCAGGCAGTTCGAGAACATCATCCTCAAGAGCGCAAGTTCGGGCTCGATCGTCCGCCTGAACGACGTTGCGACAGTAGAGCTGGGGGCCGAGAGCTATACCAGCAACTCCAAATATAGCGGCAAGCCCTCGGCCGGCCTGGCAATCAGCCTGGCGACGGGCGCGAATGCCATCAGCACCTCGAATGCGGTCAAGACGACGATCAACAGCCTGGCCCAGACCTTCCCGGAGGGCCTCAAGGTCTACTATCCCTACGACACGACGCCCTTCGTGCTGCTGTCGATCGAGGACGTGGTCAAGACGCTGGCGGAAGCCATCGTCCTGGTCTTTCTGGTGATGCTGCTGTTCCTGCAGAACATCCGGGCCACCATCATCCCGACGCTTGCGGTCCCGATCGTGCTGCTCGGTACCTTCGGCATCCTCGCCTTGTTCGGCTATTCCATCAACACGCTGACGATGTTCGCCATGGTGCTCGCCATCGGCCTTCTCGTCGACGACGCCATCGTCGTGGTCGAGAATGTCGAGCGCGTCATGCAGGAGGAAGGCCTGGGGCCACGCGAGGCGACGTTGCGCTCGATGGACGAGATCACGGGCGCCCTGATCGGCGTCGCCACGGTGCTCTCGGCCGTCTTCGTGCCGATGGCCTTCTATTCGGGTTCGGTGGGTGTGATCTATCGCCAGTTCTCGGTGACCATCGTCTCGGCCATGGTGCTCTCGGTACTGGTGGCTCTCGTTTTCACCCCGGCGCTCTGCGCCACCATCCTCAGGCCTCCCAAGAACCACGCTACCCAGAAGGGCTTCTTCGGTCTTTTCAACCGAGGCTTCGACCGCAGCGCGCAGGCCTATCGCAAAGGCGTTGGCGGCGTTCTCGCCCGGCCCTGGCGCTTCCTCGTGGTCTTTGTCGCCATCGCCGGCGGCATGCTCTTCCTGCTCGATCGCCTGCCCAGCTCCTTCCTGCCGGAGGAGGACACCGGCGTGGTGATCACCAGCGTGACGCTGCCGCCGGGCGCTACGCAGGACCGCACTGAAAAGGTGCTGGCTGAGGTTACCAACCACTATCTGAAGGACGAGAAGGCCTATGTCGAAGGCGTCTTTTCCGTGGTCGGTTTCGGCTTCGGTGGTTCGGGTCAGAATGTCGGCCTCGCCTTCATTCCGCTGAAGGATTTCAGCGAGCGGACAGATCCCAATGGCAAGGCGCAGGCGATCGTCGGTCGCGCCATGAAGGCCTTCTCGCAGATCCGCGACGGCAATGTCTTCGCCCTTACGCCACCGGCCGTCACCGGCTTCGGCAATACCAGCGGCTTCGACTTCTACCTCCAGGATCTCAACGGCGCCGGGCACGACAAGCTCATGCAGACACGCGACCAATTGCTCGGCATGGCGGCCAAGAGCCCCCTCATGGTCGGCACCCGCCCCAACGGGCAGGAGGACACGCCGCAATATTCGGTTGCCATCGACCAGGAGAAGGCCAGCGCTCTCGACCTCAGCCTGTCCGACATCACCGCCACGCTGTCCACCGCCTGGGGCGGCACCTATGTCAACGACTTCATCGATCGCGGCCGGGTCAAGAAGGTCTACATGCAGTCAGCCGCGGATTTTCGCATGCAGCCGGAGGATCTCGGCCGCTGGTTCGTCCGCAACACCGACAGCGCGATGGTGCCCTTCTCGGCCTTTGCCAGCGGCAAATGGAGCTACGGTTCACCGCGCCTGGAACGCTATAACGGCGCTTCGGCCGTCGAGATCCAGGGAGCGGCCGCCCCCGGCGTCAGCTCGGGTGACGCCATGAACGCGATCGATGCCATGGTGGCGCAATTGCCGCCGGGCTATCGTCACCAATGGACCGGCCTGTCCGCGCAGGAACGCCTGTCGGGCAGCCAGGCGACGCAGCTCTACCTCATCTCCGCGCTGGTGGTGTTTCTTGCCCTCGCCGCTCTCTATGAGAGCTGGTCGATCCCCTTTGCCGTGCTGCTCTCCGTGCCGCTCGGCATCTTCGGCGCCGTCCTGGCGGCCACGGTGTTCGGCCAGTCCAACGACGTCTATTTCAAGGTCGGTCTGCTGACCACGATCGGCCTCGCGGCCAAGAACGCCATCCTGATCGTCGAATTCGCGATGGAGCAGCAACAGGCCGGCAAGAGCCTGATCGAAGCGACACTCGACGCATCTCGCCAGCGACTGCGCCCCATCCTGATGACGTCCCTCGCCTTCATCCTGGGCGTGACACCTCTGGCGGTGGCCTCGGGTGCCGGCTCCGGCAGCCAGAATTCGATCGGCATCGGCGTGATGGGCGGCATGCTTGCCGCCACGGTGCTCGGCATCTTTTTCATACCGCTCCTGTTCGTCGCGGTTCGGCGCCTCTTCTCGCGCCGCCCCTCGCAGACACAGGAAAGTCTCGACTCCAATTCAGCCGCAGGAGCGATGTGAATGCAGTCCCTTGATCGATCGGCGTCGGATATGTCGCCTGCGGGTCAGTCCTCCATGGCATCGCGGAGCGAGCCCAAACGGCCTCTCCGGTCGCTCCTGCAGGTCGCGGCACTTCTTACTGCCACTGTCATGCTCTCCGGCTGTGCTGTGGTCGGCCCCGACTACAAGACCCCCAGCCTGGCCACGCCGTCACGCTGGAGCGGCGCCGACGCGAGCCAGCAGCGGCGCAAACCCGAGCTCTCGCAATGGTGGCGACGCCTCAATGACCCTGTCCTCGACGGACTGATCCAGGAGGCGATCGCCGACAATCTCGACGTGGCTACCGCCAAGGCCAAGATCCGCGAAGCTCGGGCCAGCCGGCGCGAAGCGATCGGCGGTCTCTATCCCTCGCTCAGCGGCTCGGGCGATGCGTCACGCAGCCGGGTTGGCGGGACTTCCACAAGCGGCGCGGGCAGGACGAGTACCTCCAACGCCTTCAGTGCGGGTCTCGACGCCAGCTGGGAACTCGATTTGTTCGGTGCCAACCATCGCAATGTCGAGGCAGCGAGCTACGGCGTCGACGCGGCGGAAGCCGATCTGCGGGCCACGCTGGTCACGCTCGTCGGCGATGTCGCGACCGCCTATGTCGATGCGCGCGGCTACCAGGCCCGTATCGCGCTGGCGCGGCGCACCGTCGCCTCCCGGCGCGAGACCGTCGCGCTGACCCGCACCAAGCTCCAGGCCGGCTCCGCCTCGGCAGTCGATGCGGCCAATGCCGAGGCGGAGGCGGCTTCGACCGCCGCCGACATCCCCCTCTACGAACAATCCTTCGCGCAGGATGTGCATCAGCTCAGCATCCTGCTCGGCCGTGAGCCGTCGGCGCTGGCGGAACGCCTCAAGCGGGCCAGGCCCATCCCCATGCCGGGACGCCCCCTGCCAACCGGCATACCGGCCGACATCCTCTCGGCTCGGCCCGACATCCGCGCCGCCGAGCGCCAGCTCGCCCAATATACGGCCAAGGTCGGCCAGGCCGAGGCCGCTCTCTATCCCAGTGTCAGTTTGACGGGCTCGCTCTCGACCTCCGGCACCAAGATCGGCGACCTTGCCAAGAATTCCTCGATCAGCTGGTCGTTCGGCCCCACCCTGACCGTGCCGATCTTCCAGGGCGGCCAGTTGCGCGCGGCGGTCGAGGTCGCGCAGGCCCAGCGCGACCAGTATTTCATCGCCCTGCGTTCCACCGTGCTCACCGCTCTGCAGGACGTCGAGGATGCGCTCGTCAACCTCGCGACCCAGCGCCGAAACGCCCGGCAACTCGGCCAGGCGGTGAAAGGCTACCAGCAGGCGGCAAAGCTCTCCCACACGCTCTACCAGGTCGGCTCGCAGAGCTTCCTCGACGTGCTCACGGCCGACCGCTCGCTCTACTCGGCGCAGGATTCGCAAATCCAGAGCCAGGTGGCGATCACCAAATATTATGTCGCCCTGGCCAAGGCGCTGGGCGGCGGCTGGGACGGAGCGATCGACAGCTCGAAACCGGCGGTGGTGGACGCCAACACCGGCCCCCACCTGGCGGGCCGGGAATGAATGCCGGCGCCGGAGGCGCGCCAAAGCGAGGCTTCTCCCCGGCACGTCAGTGCAGCCGGCCGGCCCCCTGCCCGAGCAAGGTCTCGGCCGCCGCGACGATCTCCTGGGTGGACGGGAATTTCCCCAGCCCCGCCAGTCCCTCGCTGCATTCGATATGGGTCCAGCGCACCAGCCCGTCGCTGTCGATGAGAAACTGGGCCTTCAGCTGAGGCCATTGCCGCTCCATGTCGGCATGGTCGGTCGGGTTCTCGACATAGCCGTCGAGCTTGGCCAGTGCATCGGCAGCCTGCCGCACAGGCAAAGGTTCGGGCAGATCGCCGGTAGGATTGACTCGGAGCTCCGCCAGGGCCGCCATCAGGTCGGGTGTCGGCACCGGCTTGGGGACGCCATAGGCCCGATGCGTCGAGAGCCCCGGATCGGTGGCGATGCGCAGACGGCTCGGGCGAAACTTGAAATAGAGACGTGCATTTTCAAGCTCGGTTGCAACGATGCCAAGCGTCTCGACCCCCAATGCCTGCAATTGAGGGCCCGCAGCCGCCATCTGCGCGATCGACCTGCGGCAGAATGGACACCAGAGTCCGACGAACAAGGCAAGGAACAGCGAGCTCTTGCCGCGATAGTCGGCCAGCGACACGGTGCCCGATCCGTCGAGGGCGGGCAGCGAGAAATCCGGCGCAGGTTCGCCCGGGGCAACCGGCACCTGTATCGGCTGCATGTTCATGCAAAACCCCTTTCATCTCGAGGCGGAACGCGTTGTCTTGAAACGGTTTTCGGCTTTTCGCTCTTCGCTTCGAGGCACTTCGGATTCAGGGCGTCTCGATCAAGTCACTGAACGCTCAAGCCAAAATATCGCGTTGAAAAATGAGATGCCGGCTTTCGGCAGAAACGCGGCGACGACACGCAATCGAGCTAGCACAGAAACGGCAGAACCATCAGGGCATCCGGTTCGAGGCCGGCACGCTGACAGACCTCTTCCGACTTGGCCAAGTATAGCGCGGCTTGGTCCTGGTTCCCAGCATCCAGATGGAGCGTGCCCAGACCGTCATAGCAGGGAAACAGGAATTGCGGCTCACCCATCTGCTCGGCCAGGCGCAAGGCCTCCTCATAGGATGCGAAGGCAAGCGCGTGCTCGCCCCGGCACTGATAGATCTGGCCGAGAATGATCAGCGGCGCCGCCAGATGGTCGAGCAGACCCAGCCGACGGTCGAGATCGACCGCCATTTGCGCCGCCTTGACGCCTTCCGCCTCGCACCGATCCGTCAGGGCACAATAGGCGACGGCGAGATTGGCATAGATGCGGGATTGGAAACCGAGATCTCCCACCTTCTTGGCGGTTTCCAATCCGCGCAGGCAGGTCGCGATGCTGCGCTCGGGATCGAAGGTGCTGTAGAGCACGCCGAGATTGGTGTAGCCGCGGCAAGCCGACTGCAGCAGATGGTGATCCTCGGCCAGCCGGACGCTGCGCTCGATCTGCTCCACGGCGACCGCCGGCCGGCCGGTCCGTGCCAGTGCCACGCCCATCGTATTGTAGGCCTGGACGCGTATCGCCGCCAGTTCACGCATGCGGTCCGGTTCGGGATCGACGCCGGCATTCCGATCCGCCTCGGCCAGCGCCCGTTCCGCCCAGCCAATCGCTCCCTCATTGTCGCCCGCACGGAAGGCGAGCCGGCCGACCTCCTGGAACAGTTGCGCGCGCTCTGGCAAATAGCCTTCGTCGCCGAGCAAAGCGAGGCCCTGCATGAAACAGGCCCTGGCACCTTCTCGGTCACCCGCCTCCCAATGCAGGCCGCCGATCTTGCGCTGGAGCCGGGCTGCTCCCACCCGATCGCCTGCGGCCTCGAGCGCCTGGCGCACTGCCTCGTAGTGATCCGCCGCCTCGGTTCGCCGCTCCGCCAATGCCAGGAGATCCGCCAGCCGTTCCCGCGTGGCCAGGATGTCATTCTCGCAGTCCCGGCAATCGGCCAGCGTACGCAGGGCCCGCTCATAGTGCCGGATGGCGTCTTCATTGGCGTAGACCGCACGGGCCCGATCGCCGGCCGCCATGAGATAGCGCGCCCCCTTGACCCTGTCGAAACTCAGGCTCCAGTGATGCCCCAGCGCTTCGAGATCGCCCAATCGCTCGGGCTGGCTGCCCACGGCACGTTCGAGCGCGAGGCCCGCCCGTTCATGCAGTTCCGTCCGGCGGGAGAGGAGCAGATTGTGATAGGCGGCTTCGTGGATAAGCGCATGGGTAAAGCGATGGCTCCCGCCATCGCCCTCGACCCGGCAGACAAGACCAGCTTCGGCGAGGCGCCGGAGCACAGCGCCGACGGCAGCCGGTTCCGCGGCGACATCGCCGAGAAGGGTCTGCTCGAACACCATGCCGAGCACGGCGGCGGCGTACAGCACGCGCCGCTCCTCGACGGCCAGGCCGTCGACGCGTGAGAGCAGCAGCCCCTGCAGGGTTGGCGGCACCTCCTCGGCGTCGAACGGAGCCGCGCGGATCCAGCGATCGCCTTCCCTTTTGAGGACACCCCTGGCCACGAGGCTTCGAACGATCTCCTCCACGAAGAGAGGGTTGCCACCCGCCCGCCGGGCGACGAAGGTCCGGATATCCTCGAGCGCACCGCCATCAGCCTCACCGAAAAGCGAGCCGACGAAGGCCCGCGTCTCATCCGCCGAGAGCGGGTCGAGGTGAAGGCTCGACTGCAGGGCCCGGGAGAGGTGCAAGGGCGGCCTGCCGGGGCGATGCGACAGCACGATCATCAGGCGCCGATCGGCAAGATGGTCGGCCACGTCGCACAGGAGATCCACCGAGGCCGTGTCAGCCCAATGGAGGTCTTCGACGACGATGAGCAAATGCCCCTGATCGAGGCGCCGGTCGATCAGCATCCGTGCGGCTAGCGCAATCTGGCGTTTCAGCTGTTCCGGCGCAAGGTCGCCCGGCGGCTCGCCCTCCACGCCCAGCATGTAGTTCAGGACCGGTGCGAAGGCCTCCGTCATGTCGGCCTGGGCACCGAGCGCGACGAGGCCCGCGGCCAGTTTCCGGCTCGCCACTTCGAGCGTGTCGTCACGATGCACCTGATAGGCTTCGCGGAACAGGGCAGCGAAGACGCCATAGGCGGGCTCGCCCAGGGACGAGCAGGCGGCACGGCGGACAGCGCCGCCGGCAAGCTTTCCCTGCGCTTCGAGCGTGGCAAGGAATTCGGCGATCAGCCGCGATTTGCCCGAGCCGGCCTCCCCAACCAGAGTGACGACCTGGGCCGATCCGGCCTGCACCCGCTCGAAGAGCGCGACGAGCCGTGCCAGTTCCGCCTCGCGGCCGACCATCCGGCTTTCCAGCCCGTGCACGGCCAGCCCTCGTCCGGACGCCGGCATGGCCAGGCGCCCTGTCAATCGATAGGCTGCCACGGGGGCCGCCTTGCCGCGCAAGGTCAGGTCGGGCACGGGCTCGAAGCCGAAACGATGCCGGGTCAGCGCTTGGGTCGCTTCGGAGACCAGGATGGCCCCCGAGGCCGCCGCCAGCAGGCGGGCCGTCGTATTGACGGTGTCGCCGGTCACCGCATAGGTCGCGCCGGCGGCCTGGCCGAGATGCCCGGCCACGACCAGACCGGTGTGGACGCCGATATGGAGGCTCACCGGCTGGCCGAGGCGCCCCGCCCAGCACGCATCGAGGCGGGCTGCCTCGACGGTCATGTCCAGTGCTGCGTCGAGAGCCCGCTCCGGGTCGTCCTCATGGGCCAGGGGCGCTCCGAACACTGCCAGCACGGCGTCGCCGACGAACTTCTCCACGAAACCCTGATAATGCGCCACCACATTCGCCAGCGTTTCGAACAGGGCGTTCTGGAAGGCCCGGACGTCCTCCGGGTCGAGCCGCTCCGCAAGGGCGGTAAAACTGGAGACATCGGCGAAAAGCACCGTCACCTGCCGCCGATTGGCCTCGGGACGATCGAGTGTTCCGGTTGAGGCGACCGCATCGACAGGGGGCACGGGCGCAATGTCGGCGGCAGGCATGCCTGGGGTACGTGCCGTTCCGCAGCGCGGGCAGAAGGCGAAACCCGGCTCGCAGATAAAACCGCAATTCGCACAGGGTGTTGACTGCGATCGCCCGCAATGCGGACAGAACGCGAAATCCGATGCCAGTTCCAGACCGCAACCCCTACACGCCATGGAACGATCCGCCGCGGGTGAAACGAGCGTCCTACCCTGCCTTCGGCCACAAGCCCGGCCTCGGATCCGATGGATCGGACGTCGTCAGCGGAAGACAACCTATCTTCCTGCTCCAAAGGCAGGATTTTACTCACTTTTCCCGATCTTGGGCAGCCCATACCTGCACAGCAGGCTTCGTCTTTGTCAGGGCCTGCGGTCGCCGGGCGCCAGCCCGTCCGGCGGATATCCGGACATGCCATGGGGAGTTCGAACTGGGGAGCGGACGGGACGGCGCGGCAAGTTCAGGGCATGGGATCCTCCTTTGTTCGGAAGAGGTAGATACAATTGTCGACGGGCTCGCTATAAATTTGAAATGCCTCAATCCATAAGATAAATTCAATATAATCATTCGTTTACTTGGGCTTTCGACTTCGGACGACGGTTGAAAAGGCGTCGATCGAGTTGCGTGGACTGTCGGTACGAGGTTCCCGGTGAAGCGAGCATTCATGGCGACCACATCGCCCGGCGGGCCGACCCGGAAACCTGCCGAGCCGGCAGCGGCCGGCAAAGGGTTGCCACCCCTGTTTTCCTACATCTGGCAGAACAGCCGCCGGCAACAGGTCGTCATTCTCCTTGTCGTACTCGCGTCCCTGCCTTTCTATTTTCTATCGCTCGACCTGCCACGCAGCATCGTCAACGACGCCATCCAGGGACGCGCTTTCCAGCATGGCATCACCGAGGCTCCGCTTTTCGCCTTCAACCTGGCCTTGCCGGCCTTCCTGGGAGGCGGCAGCCTGCACTATCCCGGCATGACGTTCTCCCGCATCGCCTATCTGATGGTGCTGAGCTCGGTGTTCATGCTGCTGGTGCTGATCAACGGCGCCTTTCGCTATGTCATCAATATGCAGAAGGGCAAGCTCGGCGAGGACCTGCTGCGCCGCCTGCGCCTGGATCTCTTCAACCTGCTGCTGCGTTTCCGGCCGGAGGCGGTCCGCAATGTCCGCTCGGCCGAAGTCGCCACCATCATCCGCGACGAGGTCGAGCCCATCGGCGGCTTCGTCGGCGATGCCTATATCCAGCCCGCCTTCCTCGGCAGCCAGGCGCTTACCGCGCTTGGCTTCATCCTGCTGCAAAGCCCTCTTCTCGGCCTGCTGGCCGCGGCGATGGTACTGGTGCAGGGTGCGGTCATCCCGCGTCTGCGGCGCGAGCAGCTCAGGCTCGGGCGCCAGCGCCAGGCGCGCTCGCGCTCGCTTGCCGGCCATATCGGCGAGATCGTCGACGGCATAGGCGAGGTCAGCAATCACGGCACGGCCGCCTATGAACGGCAGAAGGTTACCGGCCTGCTCGATGAACTGTTCTGGATCCGCTATCGGCTCTACGGCCGGAAGTTCATGGTGAAATTCATCAACTCCGTGCTGGCGCAGGTAACGCCTTTCCTGTTCTACGCGCTGGGAGGGTATTTCGCCCTGCGCGGTTCGCTCGACATCGGCCAGCTCGTGGCGGTGATCGCCGCCTATCGCGACCTGCCGCCGCCCATCAAGGAGCTGATCGACTGGGACCAGCAGCGCCAGGATGTCGAGGTCAAATATGAGCAGATCCTGGAACAGTTCTCCCTGGCCGAACTGCCCGAACTCGCTGGTGAGACACCGGACCTGGCCGCCGGCGGCGCCATCGCGATCGAGGCGCTGAGAGTGCGGGCGCCGAGCGGCGACGTCCTGCTCGACAATGCCAACCTGGTCCTGCCCCTAGGTGCGCATGTCCTGCTGACCGGGTCCCGAGGCGAAGGCTTCGTCACCCTGGCCCAGCTTCTCGCACGCCGCCTGACGGAATTCGACGGCAATGTGCGCCTTGCCGGACAAGATCTCGCTGCCTTTTCCCCGGGCTGGATCGGGCAAAATCTCGGCTATCTCGGCCCTGATTTCGTGATTTTCGGGCGCTCCATCCGCGAGAACATCGTCTACGGCCTGCGCGGGGCGCCCATCGGGCAAGACCTGCCGCTTCCAGCCGATCAAGGCGACCGTCAACCCGGCCATGGGCCTGGCCCCCACGGAGAGGGGGAAGCTGCAGCCCCTTCCATCGATCTGCGCAGAGCTGGCGCAGCCGATGCCGGCGAGCTCGACGACATGATCATCGCCCTGCTGCGCGAAATCGGCCTGGCGGATGCCATCTATGGCTTCGGGCTCTCGCGGAAATTCGACGCCGAACCCGATCGCGATCTCGCCCAACGCCTCATCGACTGCCGCCGACGCCTCGTCAGGGAACTCGAGGAAACCCATCTGGCAGACCTGATCGAGCCTTTCGATCCGGGCCGCTTCAATCGCTATGCCACCATCGGCGAGAATCTGTTCTTCGGCGTTCCAGTTGCCGAAGGTGCCATCGAGATACTGATCGAGGACCCGGAAATTGCCGCGCTGCTCGCAGAAGGAGGGCTCGACGACAGCCTCGTTGCCCTGGGGCTGAAAGTCGCCGCGACCATGGTGGAAATCTTCTCGCAGATCTCCAGCGATCACGCCGTGTTCGAGCGCTTCTCCTTCATCTCGTCGAGTGAGCTGCCGCGCTTTGCCGAGATTGCTTCTCGCGCCGGCACACGCGGCGCGGGCGCACTCGCTTATCCGGAATGCCGCTCCCTGCTCCTTCTGGCGCTCCACTATATCGAGACCCGCCATCGGCTTGGGCTGCTCACTGCCCCCCTCGCCGAAGAGATCGTGCGAACCCGCGGACGGATCATGGCCCTCGATCCGGCCCGGTTCGCCGGGATGCTCGAATTCCATGCTCCCGATCGGCTCTGCCCCGCCGCGCCGCTGCGCGACAATCTCCTGTTCGGGCGTATCGATCATGCCATGGCGCATGCCGAGGAACGGATCATGGTGACATTGCACAAGGTCGTGCATGATTGCGGCCTTGATCGGATCATCTACCAGCTCGGTCTCAACCAGGAGGCCGGCCCCGGCGGGCGCCTGCTACTTGCGGCCCATCGATGTGCCCTTGCCCTGGCTCGCTGCCTCGTCAAGCGCCCCAGAATTCTCATCCTCGATCAGCTCGACCTGATGTTCCCGGAGGGTCAGCGCGCCACCATCCTGGAGATGGTGCGTCGGCGCATGGAGGGCCGCACGCTTATCGTCGCCATGCGCGATGCCCCCCCGCGCGACCCGTTCGATGTCGTGGTCACGACCCGCGGCAGCCGCATTGAATCCGTGTCGAAACCTTCTGCGCCCTTGGCCGTCCAGGAGACAGCGCCGGAAGCGCCGATCGAGGAGCTCGCCGAGATCCAGGCCCTGCGCGACGTACCGATGTTCGCAGCTCTCGACACGCCGCGGCTGAAATTGATCGCCTTTACCTGCGAGCGCATCTCCTTCGAACAGGACCAGATCCTGTTCCGCCAGGGAGACCTCGCCGATGCAGCCTATATCATTCTCTCCGGCACCGTCGACGCCTTCATCGAACTTGCAGGCGAGAGACTCCTTCTTTCGACCACGGGACGACATTCCATCGTCGGCGAAATGGGCCTGATCAGCGGCGCGCCCCGCTCGGCTACCGTGGTGGCAACCACCGAGGTCGCGGCCTTGAAGATTGCAAAGGACATCTTTCTCAATCTCCTCGCCGAGTTGCCCTCGGTCGCGCTCGTGGTGATGCGCGACCAGGTAAGACGGCTGGTGATTGCGGAGGAACGCCTGACCCGCCTGCTGCAACACCCGTCGACGTCTTCCCGAAATCCGGCAAGCTCCGGAAACCATCGCCCCTGACGATGATGGCGGGTTCGATCCTGCATAGCCTCGTCGTAAACCCGCTCCAGATCCATCAAACCGCGCGGCAGACCGGCGAGCTGCGGATTTGCTTCAGCTGTTTTTCCGTCAGCGCCAACGGCGTCGGCCCGTTGCTCGAAGTTGCGAACATCAGGTTGCGCGTACTGCCCGAATGCACCGGTGCGAAGGAACTCGTCAGCATCACGTGCCCGATCTCATGCGCCGGATCCCAGCGCGAGCAATCATGCGTGACGGCGCAGGCCGGCTTGCCCGTAGCATGGCCGCCGCAGCCCAGTACGTTGTTCTCCTGGAACCTGTTGACGAAGAACAGCTTCACATCATTGTTGGGGACGGGCGTTCCGAGCGCGTGGAGCGCTGCGAACTCGCCCGAATCCATCTGCCAGGTGCAGTTCTGGCCCACCACGTTGAAGCGGTTCTCTTCGTCCTGCGTCAGGCCGAGCGACTCGCCGGAGGCGAAGAAGATCTCGATGCCATATTGGGCATAGACGGCCTGGGCGCTCGACAGGATGCGCTCGAACGGCACGTCGCTCAGGGCCAGCGACCGGAAATGCACCCGCACGCGATGCTTGAATCCGCCGATCTGCTTGTCGATCTCGCGTATCGTCGCCTGCCCGAGCTTGCCATCGTCGGCAAGAGGCGGGTTGCGCCGCTGGAACGCCTTCACCACCGATTCCGTTTCGATGCCGTAGACGCCGTCGGGGCTGTAATCCTGGCTCTGGGTCGAGACTGGCATGGCGAAGCCGAGATCGATCAAGGCCATCTGCAGGAGATGGACATGACGGCCGGACATGCCGCGCAGCAGAACGTCGTTGCCGGCCTCGATGCGCTGCAAAGAGGGTTCATTCTTGAAACGAACGGATGTCAAAGCCATGATGGCCTTCCTTCTCGCTGTCTGCTTGACGATGTTTCCGAACAATTCCAAGCACTATCCAGGTCTTCGACATGGCAGATCAGGACCATCCGTGCGGCTCTTCATCATTCGGGCGCTTGAAGATGTATCTGAAGGAATCAACCGGCTTGACGTTGCTTCTGGCTGCCCAGCCGATGCCATAGGCCTTTTCCGGCCCCTGGACGATGGAATAGGCCTTCGCCTCCTTCGAATAGTGGACTTCCTCGCCGCCATACCAGCCCCATTCGACCAGCTGGATGTTCGCTGTCGAACCACTGACGGTGCAGGAGTCGATCAGGGCGATATGCTCATAGGGTGAGGCAGCACAATGGGTGACGACCACATCGCCCTGCTGGATATCCTCGATCCTGGTCCGGCGCCGGGCGGTCGAGGCATAGGCATCGATGGAGGCCGAGGGGCTGCCGCCATAATAGTTGCCGACCAGCCCATTGCAGTCGAGCGTGATGAAATCCGTCGCATAGGCCTGGGCCGTCGCCCGGGCGCAGGGCTGTCCCGCAACATCCTTGCCAGTGCCGATACGGCCGATCGCATAAGCGAGGCGGAGCGTGTCGATGATCTCGTCGGGGCTGCCCTTACCGACAAAGGCCTGGATGAAGGTGGTGGCGTAGAAGTCCTCGGTCGGCTGGATCAGGCCGAGCGGCTGCTGGTCGAAGAAGAACTTGGTCCCGCACGGCTTGTTGACATTGCCATGGTGGGCCATCCGGAGCGCCGCCGTGAAGGCGGCATGCTCGCGCTGCATCACCTGGCCGGTGCCGGCCTTGCCGTTTCGGAAGTCCCAGCCCGAACCGTACATGCTGATACCAGCCGAGATCAGCTCATTGTTGAGCGGGCTGTAGAACTTCAGATAGGTGTATCGATCCAGATATTCTTTTGGTGTCACATCGCCCCCTCTGCCTTCGATGGACTGAAAAAATACTTCCAGTGCAACTATGCGTACCTGAATAGATCTATCTACTTCTGATCTTACTCTCCACGGCACCAACAGCACATCCTGCGAATAAGGGATGGCGGCGGCGTGGTCGGCGTCGCGCAGGACGCCTTACGAATTCCAGGCCATATCGCCATCATGTCGAACTGTGGCGGTACCAGGCGGCCATCAGGTGCCACAGCCGTTGTTTCGATTCTGCCTGGGCAGATAAGCGGGTTGCATCGCGACGATGAACCATTCGTAGCAATAGGGGTTCATCAGGGCTTCCTCCGAGGAGGTCACGTTTGGATCGCCCAGATGGGGCGTCACGCAGAAGGGATTGTCCCCCGTACCTGGATGCCCGTTTGCGCGAAAGATCGTATGGCAGCGCTCGTGAGCCACGGTCACGGCCCTATCATCCTGCGTTGGCATGATCTGCTCATCGAAATAGTGGCGTGTGAAGCGGACGGTCTCGTCCTTTGGATTGCGCGCATCGACAAAGGCGGCAAAGAAGCTCAGGGGCGAACCGCGAAAGGTTCCCATCGTGTAGAATTCGCGTCTGAACGGGCGGTCCAGGCTTGCCTGCAGGTTGGCGTAATTCTCCAACAGAACGGAGAAACTGAGCTGATCGGAGATATCGCCGGCCTGCTCCGGCAGCCCCTTGAAGCCCGAGAATTCCCGTGTCAGTCGTTGCACGACATCCGCTGGCGCGGGCAAATCGTCTTCCCGGAAAGAGTTGATATGGAAGACGTTGAGTATCTTTAATTTCGTCTCATAGTAAAGGTAGTTGCGCGGCATGATAACCAAGCCACCGTCCTTGCCTATCCCGCCAACCAGACGAAGCCTCGCGACCACGTTGGCTACCATGACCTTGGCTCGGGCAATATCGTCCTTGACCAACGCCTTCTGGTCGTCCTTGAAGAAGAAATAGTCCGGATCGTCCTTTTCCTTTTCAACGAGTTCGCCGTCGATCTTTGCCATCGTCATCTTGCCAACGATGGAATCCGGGCTTTGTTGATAGGTGTGGTTGATGACTTCCTTGCCCTTGCGCGATTTGTAGGCCTTCACCGTCTTCTCGGTGGTCTCGCCATATTTGGCATCGCTCAGTTCGGCACGTTCGATATTTGCCTCATCGAACAACTGCATGAGCGCACGCTGGACCTTGGACACGTGCTCACCGGACGCTCCGCGCAGGATGTGGGCCGGATCGGAAACCGCCGCGGCCTCGAGCCTGCTGTCGCCACCGAAGCTCTTCGACTGTAATGCCATCGCCTTCTCCTGGACTTTTCGAGAGGTGCCTGTACCCGACCGGCCTGATGCATCGCTGGCTTGGCTGAGGATTCCTAGGCGGCAGAGATCCGCCGCTTAACACACTGCATAAGAGAACTCCCCGTTCTCCACCCCCACCCTGGCTTCCTCGATCTGCTGCCCCGCGATGGCCTTACCGAGAATCTGCTGGGACAGCGCCGGCAGCAGCGTGTTGGTGACGATGTTGTCGACCATGCGCGCCCCCGAATCCGGATCGTTGCACTGGGAAACGATCTTCTCGACCACGGCATCGTCATAGCTGAACCTGGCGCCGTGATTGTCGCGGATGCGCTTGCCAATGCGATCAAGCTGCAGGCGCACGATGGCGCCCAGCATGTCACCGGACAGCGGGTAATAGGGAATGGTGACGATGCGCCCCAACAGCGCCGGCGGGAAGACCTGCAGGAGATGCGGCTTGAGCTCGACCGCCAGCGCCTCCGGATCGGGCTTTTGCGCGCCGTTCGCCGCGGCATCCATGATCATGTCGGTGCCGGCATTGGTGGTGAGGATGATCAGCGTATTCCTGAAATCGATGCGCCGGCCCGAACCATCCTCCATCACCCCCTTGTCGAAGACCTGGAAGAAGATTTCGTGCACGTCGGGGTGGGCCTTCTCCACCTCGTCGAGCAGCACCACGCTATAGGGCCGGCGGCGCACGGCCTCGGTGAGCCGGCCGCCTTCGCCATAGCCGACATAGCCGGGCGGTGCCCCCTTCAGGGTCGAGACCGTATGCGCCTCCTGGAACTCCGACATGTTGATGGTGATCATGTTCTGCTCACCGCCATAGAGCGCCTCGGCCAGCGCCAGCGCCGTCTCGGTCTTGCCGACTCCGGACGGGCCGGCAAGCATGAAGACGCCGATGGGCTTGTCGGGATTGTCGAGCTTGGCGCGGTTGGTCTGGATGCGCCGGGCGATCATCTTCAGGCCATGATCCTGGCCGACCACGCGCCTGGCCAGAATGTCGCCGAGATTGAGGATGGTCTCGACCTCGTCCTTGACCATGCGGCCGACGGGAATGCCGGTCCAGTCCGAGACCACCGAGGCCACGGGCTGCTCGTCGACATAGGGATAGACCATACGTTTTTCGGGATCGATGGCGGCAAGGTCGGCCATGATGCCGGTGAGCTTGCCGCGAGCCGCATCGGCGCCCTCCCCGCCTTCGGCGATAGCACGGCGGGCCGCCATCAGCTCGGCGACAACAGCCTTCTCCTCGCCCCAGGCCTTCTCCAGCGACGCCAGCTTCTCCCTGGCGGCAGTGATGGTCTCCGTCACCTCGCCGATGCGTTTCTCGTCGGCATTGCCGACATCGCGTTCACGCTCCAGGGCCTTCAACTCGCGCTCGCCTGCCTCGATGGCGACGCGCACATCCTCGACCGCCGCCGGCGTCGCATTCTGTGAGACCGCCACGCGCGCGGCCGCCGTGTCGAGCAGGCTGACAGCCTTGTCCGGCAGCTGGCGCGAAGGGATGTAACGGCTCGACAGCTTGACGGCGGCGACCACCGCGGCTTCCGAGATATGGACGTTGTGATGCTTTTCCATCGGCGCCAGCAGGCCGCGCATCATGTTGCAGCACTGCTCGATGCCGGGCTCGCCGACATTGATCGGCTGGAAGCGGCGGGTCAGCGCCGGATCCTTCTCGATGTGCTGGCGGTATTCCGACCAGGTCGTCGCGGCGATCGTCCTCAGCGTGCCCCGGGCCAAAGCGGGCTTGAGCAGGTTGGCGGCGTCCCCCGTGCCAGCCGCACCGCCAGCGCCGATCAAGGTATGCGCCTCATCGATGAACAGGATGATCGGTATCGCCGAAGCCTGGACCTGGTCGATCACCGAGCGCAGGCGCTGCTCGAACTCGCCCTTCATCGAGGCGCCGGCCTGCATCAGGCCGATGTCGAGCGCGTAGAGCTTGTTGCCCTTGAGCGGCGGCGGCACGTCGCCGGCCGCGATGCGCTGGGCAAAGCCTTCGACCACCGCGGTCTTGCCGACGCCGGCCTCGCCGGTGAGGATGGGATTGTTCTGCCGCCGGCGCATCAGGACGTCGATGACCTGGCGGATCTCCTCGTCGCGGCCGACGATGGGATCCATCGTACCGCTGGCGGCGCGCTCGGTCAGGTCGACGGCGTAGCGGTCGAGAGCGCTGGTACCCTTGGCGGCAGGCCCTGCCTCCCCGCCCGCTCCCTTGGCGACCGGTCCCGAGCCGTCCATCGGACGCATGTTTTCTTCGGCAGATTGCTGCCAGATCTTGCGATGTTCGTTGGTGAGTTGCTCCACGTCGATCAGACGGAACTGCTTGGACAGGCCGTTGAGCGTGCGCGCCAGGCGTGGCTCCTTCAGGATGGCGGTGAGCACATGCCCGGTGCGCACCTGGGTTTCGCCGAACATCAGGGTGGCATAGTTCCAGCCCTGGCTGAGCGCGTCGAAAATGTCGTCGGAAAAGCCCGGCAGCTCGGTCTTGTTCATGGCAAAGCCGGCGGTGACGGCATTGAGGTCGGCCGAGAGCCGGCCGGCATCGAGTTTGAAATGAGTAACCGTCAAGGCAAGGTCGCTGCGGTCGGCCTGCAGCACCGCCTGCAGCCAATGTGCCAGTTCCAGATTGCGGTTGCCCGCTCCCTGCGCCAGGCGAAAGGCCTGCATGAAGCTGTCATAGCCGAGCGGATTGAGCTTGCCGGTGAGGACTTCGAGGCTGACATCGGCCATGGCTACGACCCTTTTTTCGGTTTGCGACGCCGCTCAGCGCGGATCTCGGCGGGATGGAAATGGCAGTCCCAGCGCATGCGATCGGATGCAGGATCGGCAGCCCCCTTCCTGCCCATCCAGCAGGTCCATCCCAGGCGGCCGAAGCCGCCAAGCTGGGCGGGTTTGGTCTTGCTTTCCGCCAGGCCGAATTCGACGTCGTAGATGAAGGTTTCACCGAGATAGAAGCGGATGATGTCGGCGAGGGGCTCGAAATGAAGGCCATCGGGCAGGAAGGTCTCCAACTCGTCGAGATTGGCGACTTCCAGCCTGATGCGGAACTTGTCCTTGAGGCTGTAGGCCGAGCGGCCGATGATACTGTCGACGCCGAGCGCACAGCTGCCTGCTGCCAGCACGGCCTGCTCGCGCGCCTCGAGCGGCAACCACACCCCAACGAATTCCTGCACCTCGACCTTGGCATCGAACAGCCAGCCGAGCATGCCCTCGATGCGCGAGGCGCTCTTGATCGCCGGCGCCATCAGGCCGGCCAGTGCCAGCTTTGAGAAATCATGCAGTTGGCCGCGCCCGCGCATGGCCGGCGTGCCGATGCCGATCATGGCGCCGAGATAGGTGAGGAACTGGTTTTCCTCTGGCCGGTCCGCCTGTACGGCCGGCCGGGCATTGGCCCAGGCCCGGAAGAACAATTGCTGGAAGCGGTTGTTGAAGATGTCGAGGAAACGCGCGAAAGCCACGTCGCGCATATTGGCCCAATGGGTCGCTTCATAGCTGGTGTGCAGCGGCAGGGCGCCCTGCGGCCCCAGCATGCCGAGGAAGCGACTCTCGACCGCGGCAGGACCTCCCTCGGATGGGGCAACGTGGCTGACGTTGTCGTCGGAAAAATCGATGTGGGGCTGCTGGCCTAGCTTCGCTACCGCTTCGGCCGAGGACGCACTCTCGCCGATGCGCGGCTTGGCACCTGCCAGGTGCTCGAGGCGGCGCAGAAGGTCGAGGAAGTCTCGACTGCCCGGCTCCTGAGCAAAGGGCGATTTATCCGAACCGCCCTTTTTCTCTAACTCGTTGTTGTGGCGCACTTTCTCAACCGAAAAGTCTATCGGCTCTTCCGGAAAACGCTCCTGCGGAAGGTCGGGAGGCGTGCTCATAGCTGCTGCCGCCGCCCGAGCTGCGCCGGCCAGCGCATGATCTCGCCGCGTTCGGTCGAGCGGATCACGGTCTCGACCACGTTGTTCAGGCCGACGAATTCGGTGAGAAAACGATCGAGGATGGCGCCGAGCAGAAAAATGCCGCTGCCTTCGAAATGCTTTTCGTCGAGTGTCACCGTGACTTCCAGCCCGCGCACCACGCCCGCGCCTGTGCGTTGACGGATGCGCCGGGTGATCGGCCTGCTGTCGACGGCAATGACGCCCTGGATGCGTCGTTCGATGGCCGCGCTGCCGCGCGTAGCGAAGAGCGAGAGGATCTCGCGCAACGACGCGGCCGAATCCCGCGTACCATAGCCGGAGAGCCCGAGATGATTGAGGCTGAGCATGCTGATCAGCCGCCAGGCCGAGGTACCGCCCGCGCCATGCTGGCCGCGTGCCTCCGGATCGGTGGCGATGGAATCGCGCGGCAGGGTCGGTCCGACCACGCAGTCCACCCTCAGCGTGGTCTTGTCTTCGAGAATGAAATCGGCCCCTCCCTGCCCAACCGGCAGATGTTCGGTGAGGTGGCGGTTGGAGCACAGCGCCCGCAGGCTGAGTTCGGCGACGTGGAGGCCATCAGGCCTGTCGCGGTGATTGGTGAGCGTGACGAACATGTCGCTGCCGACATATTGCGTCGGCTGAGCATTGCGCCGTTCCTCCTGCGAGCGGCGGCGGGGCAAGCGCCGCACGGTATAGAACATCGTCTGGGTGGCGGAGACCCCGAGCGGCGGAGCGGCGTAGAGCGGATAGACCTCCATCTTGTCACCGCTGCCGGTGACGTGGGCATGCATCCGGATCAGGCGGTGGGCCTCGAAATCGAGATGACGCGAGCGATCGGTGACGACATGGTACTCATGCTCGTTGTCCTTCACGGGCACGCGCGCCAGCTGCATCTCGAAGAGGTTGGAGCCAGCGGCGGCGTAAAGGGCGAAGCTGTCGGCCCTCACCACGGATTGCAGCCGGCTGTCACCCTGGCTGAAGGCGATGACGATATCGCAGCGATTGGTGCGGATCGCCGAGAGGACAGGCTTGAGATTGGTGAGCTTGAAGCCGAGGAATTTCGCCGGCAGTACGAAATATTCGCGCAGGAGATCGAAGCCCCTGAACACCCGCCGGTCGGACGGAAACAACGGTTCGTCGGGCGCAAAGCCGATCTGGGCCAGGCAGCTCCTGGGCAGCGGCAGGATGACGGGATCGCCGGCCTCGTCGAGATAGCGAACATAGATGCCGGTGGTGGCGCCGAAGAGCTGCTCGTAGAGCCTGACGGCATCGCCCTCCTGGCCGATGATATGGAACGTAAGCTCATCGGTCCGGCAGTTGGCAAACCAGCAATCGGGCCGCTGTGCCACCTGCTTGTCGGCCGGCTCGGTGAGGCGGTCGGCGGCGGAGCGCCGCAACAGGGACAGCCTGAGGCCCGCCTGGCTGGTGGGGCCAGCCTCGATGCCGAGAGCCTGCAGCGTCGCCGGCCCGCTCAGGAATTCGGCCTGGCCGAGTTCGAACGGCCACAAGGTGATCTCGCTGGCGAGGCGATATTTGCAGGCAATCCGGCGTTCACGCTCGACGAAGCGCGCATCGGCATAGGAGCCGGCGGCGATCTTCATGCCATCCTTGAGATTGGGGTCGCCATAGGGCGGCTCCACCCGCAGCAGCGCTGCCGATGGCACCGGCGCCAGATAATCGGGCACGAGCTGGTCGAGCAGATTGTCGGTGAACTCGGCATATTCATGCTTGAGCTTGAGCTGCACGCGGGAGGCCAGATAAGCGGTGCCTTCGAGCAACCCCGCAATCATCGGGTCGGTGTTGTTCTCCAAAAGCCCACCCAGGCGCTCGGCAACACCGGGAAATTCAGCCGCGAACTGCCTGGCTTCCTCCTTGAGAATGCCAAGTTCACGATTGTAGAGCTCGAGAAATTCACGGTTCATGGCATCACAATTTGAAGACTCTGATCTTGCCGCTCTCCACCTCGACGTCCGCCACGAACTCTATCGGGATATCGGTGGGCGTCGACACCATTTCGGCGCTGATGTGGAACCTCAGTTGGCCGGAAGCGCTATCGTCGAGCGGCTCGCCGGATATGGTGACCGTGCCGGGTACCAGCCGGCAGTCATAAAGCTCCAGCCTCTGCTTGAGCAGATGGGCGACCCGTCGCGCCGCCTCGGGACTGGCAACGATCGCGGTCAGATCCGGTACGCCGAAATTGAGGATCGAGGCCGCCACGGCGTCGAAGCCGTTGAGATCCTCGATCGCCGCCAGCTCGACGGTGTTGAGCAAGGAGGCAAGGTCCTCGCCCAATTCCGAACGCAGCACGGTCTCGCCGACGGCCGAACGCGGTGAGGTGCGCCGCCCGGCAATGACCCGCTCGCCGGCATCGTTGCGATTGTCGATAGGCTTGGCGGCATCGCGCAGGCGGAAAGCCTCCCGAAAGGCATGCATGATGGGAGGTACGAAACGATCGCTCTTGACGGCACGGAAACGGCTCAATGGATCTTCCACATGCTGGAGCGTCTCGAGCCGAACCTCGAAGACGCGTCGAAACAAGGAATTGGTCCCTCAGTCGTGTTTTCGGCGTCGGTGATCGCCTAGCCGTCACTGAAAACCGGCATGAGGTTCTGCTTGCACTGTAGTTCCAAGTCCCGCGGGCCGACGGATCAGCCCCTGCCGAGGCCGGGCGGCCGCCACGCTCGTGCGGCCGCCCGGATCCGAAAGGCGAGGATTTACTGATCCTTGCCCGTGGCGACATTGTAGGTGAATTCGATCGAACCGCCATCGGCAGCGCCGGACTTGTCCTGCGGCTGGTACTCGTGGTTGATCTTCTCATAGGTGACCGAGAAGCTCTCCATCGCGCCGCCGTCGGACCCACCGCTCGTCTGATAGCTGGTGATGAAGCAGTTGGTCAGGGTGATGGTGATATAGGTGAGCTTGTCTTCGCCCGCCGCCTTGCGCACGACGAGCTTGACCTCGTCGATGTGATTGCCGAAGGCGCAATATTTGAAGATGTTGGCGGAAGCCTTGTCCGCCGCCTTGGTGCAATGCAGGTCCTGCAGGACCGACTTGCCCTTGCCGCCGCCGGTGCCGCTGCCGAAGGTCGAGGAGTTCGAGCCGCCGATGCTCCAGCTCAACAGCTCCATGTAACCGTCGAGGCTGTCCTGCTGGGTTTCACCCTCGATACCATTGATCTGAAGTAGTGCGTCTGATTGGGCCATTTTACTCTCCTGTGATGTGAGCGGATGTGCCTTTTTCCGAAGGCGTCCGTCGGATTGAATTGGCCAAGCGGGATCGTTCGCTCGCCGGAGCGTTCAGGCGGACCCGCTTGGATTGTCGTGTTACTTCTGGCTATTGGGCAGTCTCGAGACGAGACTGATGCCGATATCCATTCCTTCCAGCTGGTAGTGTGGCCTCAGATAGAACCTGGCGGCGTAGTAGCCGGGGTTTTCCTCGTCGGGGAACACTTCGACCTTGGCCGCGGCCAGCGGTTTCTTGGCCTTGATTGCCTCGGTCGAGTTCTTGGGATCGCCGTCGACATAACGATTGATCCAGGTCTGCAGCCATTTCTGCAGTTGGTCCTGCTCCATCGTGGCGCCGATCTTGTCCCGCACCATGCATTTGAGATAATGCGCGAAGCGCGACACCGCGAACATGTAAGGCAGCCGGGCCGAGAGGTTTTCGGAAGCGGTCGCGTCGTCTGTATCCATTTTCCGGGGCTTGTACAGCGACTGGGCACCGATGAAGGCCGCCTTGTCGGTGTTCTTGCGATGGATCAGCGGCAGCACGCCCGACTTCGACAGTTCCGCCTCGCGCCGATCGCTGATGGCGATTTCGGTGGGGCATTTGAGGTCGATGCCGCCGTCGTCGGTGGGGAAGGTATGGGTGGGCAGGTTGACGACTTCGCCGCCCGACTGGACGCCACGGATGCGCACCGTCCAGCCATATTCCTTGAAGGCTCGGTTGACATTGACTGCCATGGCGTAGGCCGCGTTCATCCAGGCATATTTCCTGCCCTGATGGCCGTCCGTGTCCTCCTCGAAAGCAAACTCTTCCACCGGTTCCGACTTGGCGCCATAAGGCTGGCGCGACAGGACGCGCGGCATGCACAGGCCGACATAGCGTGAATCGGGCTGATCACGCAGCGAGCGGAAAGCGGCGTAATCGGGCGTATCGAAGATCTTGCCGATGTCACGCGGATTGGTGAGCTCGTTCCAGCTGTCCATGCCGAACAAGGCCGGATTGGCCGCCGCAAAGAAGGGCGCATGGGCCGAGGCAGCGACCTTGCTGATGTCGCGCAGCAGCTGCACGTCGGGCGGCGAGTGGTCGAAGTAATAGTCGCCGACCAGGGCGCCATAGGGGTCACCGCCCAGCTGCCCATACTCGGCTTCGTAGAGCTTCTTGAAGATCGGGCTCTGGTCCCAGCGAGCGCCGGGATAGACCTTGAACTCGCGGAAGAGCTCTTCCTTCGACACGTTCATGAAGCGGATCTTCAGCGTGGTGTCGGTTTCGGAATTGAAGACGAGATAATTGAGGCCGCGCCAGGCACTCTCCAATTTCTGGAATTCGGGCGCATGGATGACTTCGTTGAGCTGGATCGACAACTGCTCGTCGAGCTTGGCGATCATCGAATCGATGGTATCGAGGACGTCTTCCTTGACCAGCGAGGTATCTTCGAGCGCCTGGCGGACCAGGGTGTTGACGGCATTCTCGACCTCGGTGGCAGCACTGTCGTTGCGCGGCTTGAAGCTCTTGCGCAACAGGCTGGAAAAGCTCTCCAGGTCACGGGTTTCGGTCGCGGGAACGGTCTGGGGGGTAGCGGCTGTTTCGGCCATGTGGCTGAACTCCTGACTTGATCTTCTGGCTTGATCTACTGGCGGGAGCCGCCGTCAGTTCTCTTCAGGCTTGGCCTGCTCGCTATTGTCCTTGAGCAGCCGCATGAGTTCGGGGTCCTTCAACAGGGCCTTGATCTGATCCTCGGCCGCAACCTTGCCGTCCATGTAGCGCTGCAGATTGGCGAGCTGCTCGCGCGCCTTCAACAGCTTGGCCAGCGCCGGTATGTTGCGGACGACCTGGGCCGGGTTGAAGTCGCTCATCTTTTCGAAGCTGAGCTTGACCGACATCTTCTCGTCGCCCTTGGCGTCACCGAGCCGGTTGGTCACCTTGAAGCTGGTACCGGGCTTGATGGCCTTCATGCGGTCGTCGAAATTGTCCATGTCGATGTCGAGATATTTGCGCTCGGCGATCGGCGCCTTCTCGACCTCGGATGCATTGCCGGACAGGTCCGACATCACCGCCATGACAAAGGGAATCTCGACGAGTTTTTCCGCATTGTAGGGGTCTTCATACTGGATCTGGACGCGCGGCGGGCGGTTGCGCTTGATGAACTTCTGTCCGCTGTCAGCCATGACTTTGCCTCTTTCCTCGACACTGCGCTGGGAGTTCCCGCCCGCCGAAGGAGACCGGCAGAAGAGGTCCAACCATCGCACTTGAATTCATTGAGGTTGGTGAGCGCCGGCCCAGCGGGCGGTGTCATCCCCCTTGCGAAACCAATCTTGCGCCAAACCCCCTTCCCCGTAATCCCCTATTTGGGGGGCCGGCACCGAGCCCCCTCCGTCGAATACTGTGATCGATGGCACATACCGACTCTCTCAAGGTAAAACCGGCCGTGCTGCGGGAATTTCGGGAAACGAGACTGGCCCGATGTCAGTCTAGACAGGCCAAGTGATTCCGGCGTGACACCATGCAGGGAGCGCACCTGCAAGAGGCCTTGATCCACCCGGCACCGGCCCGATGCAATCACGAGCCGGTAATCTTGTGACGAAGACTTCCCCCTGCTCGCCTCCTTGTGAATGTTACGACGATCAGAGAAGCGTGCGGCGGTGACTGAGCCTGTTGGAGGCGTATCTTCTCTTAACTCAGTATAGAACGCAAGATTGATTCCAAGCCCAAGATGAGGCCTAAAAAGGAGTAGGCAATCGAGCCGACATATGGAGAGAAAGTCCGACAAAAGCGGGTCGACCCAGGCAAAGGCTCGAACTGCGCCAGGCGTTCACCCCGCCGCGCGAGGAGGGCTCGGATATTTTCGAGCTTCGGTCCGTTCCGTCGGATTTCCGGTGCGCCTAGGAAGCTGTCGCAGGCTGTGACAGCCTCTTAGCGCGGCATATTGATGACGCCCATGCTCGAGGCTTCAAAGACGGCCTCGGCACGCGAATTCACTTCGAGCTTCTGGTAGATGTTCTTGACATAGGTCGCCACGGTGCTGCGGCCGATCTTGAGTATGTCGCCGATCTCCACGAAGGTGAAACCGCGCGCCAAGAGCTTGAGCACTTCGAGCTCGCGCTTCGATAGCAATTCGAGGCCCTTCTTGTCCGCTTCCTGCTCGCGCGGCTGGAACTCCTTGAGCAATTGGCGGGCAATGACCGGACTGATCGGCGAACCACCGCGCCGTACCTCGCGGATACTCTCGGCAAAGCTGTCGAAACGCTCATCCTTCAAAAGATAGCCGCGCGCGCCGGCCTTGATGCTCTCCAATACCTTGTCCTGGTCGGCGAAAATCGTGATGACCATGATATCGACGTCGGCATATTTCTGGGCCGCATAGCGGATGAGGCCGATGCCGGAACCATCCGGCAGCCCGAGATCGCACAGCAACACGTCGAACCCGCCCTTGTCGATCAGGGTTTTGCCGGTGGCGGTATTCGGCGCGCTGGCCGTGACCGAGATATCCGGCGCCGCTTCCAGCGCCGCGGTGATGCGTTCGAGGGCCGCCGGGTCGTCTTCGACCACGGCAACCCGGACGATGGGTTGGGGTGCTTGCGCGGAGGGTGCATCCGTCATGGTGTGATATCCTCCAGTCCGGCGTTGTCTTCGCGACGGAACGGCGATCAACGCTGCAAGGCGCGCTCGCAACCCATCCGCCCGGTGCTGCCGGAACCGTTTATTTGCCTGCTCCCCGCGAGCTTGCCAATCCCCGCCTTTGGCGTCAATCGCGCTGTCACAGGCCGCTCGATCCGGCGCGCCTTGGATAGACCGGCCGCGCCGGCCAAAGCGGGACCAAGCCCTCTCGCCACAGTTCCCCGCCCCGACTCCCTTGTTTGAAGGATGTGCCATGGGTCGCCTCGGCCTATGATCGGCGTGCACCATTGCCGTGGCGTGACAAAACCACTGCAATCGGACAGATTAGGCGACCAGCTCGTGCGTTCGCTCCTCACTGACGCGGAACAGGAAGTGGCTGATGGGACAACCGGCTTCACGTCTAGGCGACATGCATGTCTGCCCGCTGGTGAATGTGCTGGTGCCCCATGTCGGTGGCCCGATCGTGATGGCGTCGGTGAATGTCTTCACCGGCGGCCAGCCGCAAGCGCGGGTCGGGGATCTCTGCATCTGCGTCGGGCCGCCCGACGTGATCGCGCTGGGCTCGACCACCGTCCTGGTCAATGGCCAGTTGGCGGCGCGCATCGGCGACCTCACCGCCCATGGCGGCACGATCGTGGGCATGTGGCCGACCGTACTCATTGGCGGGTAGTCATCTCGACGCCGGCCGTTCCCCGCATCCACTTCCCGGCTGTTTGCCAAGGCAATTAAGGCCACACTCGAGGTCGGCCCGACGGCGACACCCGGTCTGCCCGGCAATCGCCCGAAATGCCGATATACGCCGGGGCTGACCGGCAACATCGTTAATTGGGACTATGTCTGGGAGCCGCTCAAACCGCGCAGCGCCGCCAAGGGTCCAAATTAGATTGCCTGGAAGGATTGCGGGCCGGATTCGCGCAATGATTGCAACGCCCCGGCCCCGATCACCCGTCATGCATGGTTACAAGAAGCGCAGCAGATGAATATTTTTGGTGCGCACCCAACGGATCATGCTGAAATTCACATAGGTCCCGAGACTGAAATAATTGCCCGTGGGTGAAACTTGCTCAAATATTTTTTCCGTCCATTCGTCCACGGGAAAAACCATGGCCGCTTTCGCATGGAAGGGACTCCATGGATCGAGATCTACCACCTTGATGATGTTCTCGTTCGCCGTTTTATCCTCCAGAAGCGGCACGTGGACGGCTTGCCGGCCATTCATATTGTACCAGTAGACCTGGCTTGGTGGATCAAGGACGACAAAATCGACATTGGTATTGGCCGGTAATTCGACGCTCGTCTCGACCACATCGTCAAAGCCACCAAGAATACTGAAATCCACCTGTTGAAATTTCGCCTTGTTGGAGTCGCCAAGGAAGAATCGCCCTACCGCAACAGGTTTAAAGGGACATTTGGCGGTCGTGATGGCGGATTTCTGAAGCGGCGCGATCCAGACTTCCTGCGAAAAGGCCCGTTCATTTGGCCCGACGCCCTGCGATAGCGTCGGCACGCTCAAGGCATCGCGCAGCGCCTCGTCTCGGGTGGTTCCTTTTCCCCAGGCCAGGTGATCGAACACAGCGCCCGGCTTGATGAGGCTCTCATCGGCAGCCTGATACTGGCTATAGTAAAACAACAGCAGGATACCCATTCGCGGATTGGAGGCGCGTTCGCCGGCTATGGTTTGCCTGACCTGGTCCAGTGCCTGCGTGACCTTTTCCTTCTGGATGTAGTCGTTGACCAGGTTGAGGACGAAATTGACCCCTTCGAAGGCCAGCTGGATCCCGGCTATCGTCGCCATGCCCTTGGGGGACGGTCCCACGAATTCCGGCACGCTGTTGTCCGCTATCCCGATCGAATAGCTGCCGCCGGAGCCGCCCCCCGATCCTCCCGATGGCGGCACCGGCTTGCCGTCGGCGCCGATGGTGCGTGGATTCAGTCCGAGTAATTTCCGGCCTACCGCCACGTCCTCGACGCCGCTGCGGTCGCCAATGCTGCATTCCGGCGCCAGTCTGACACCGAGCGCGGGTGCCGCATTCTGCACCTTCCTGTCGAAGGTCCACAAACGCGCGTTGATGGCCTTGGCCTGTGCCACGACAAACACGTCACCGGGCTTCGTGGTATCGTCCTTGCGCGAGAAATCCTTCAACTGCGGCCGATTGGGAGCAGGAGCATATTGGATGTTGTCGGCATAGACGTCGCCCCGGTCCTTGATGCTGCCTGCCGGGGCGATCGTGATCCGCGCATCCTTGAGCAGCCAATCATACTCGCCGCCTTGTTTTTGCGTTTGCGCCCGCGTCACCAACTCGTCGTAAGCAGCGCGTGAAATATAAACTGGCGTACCGGCGTTTAAGTATTTCTTCAAACTCTCAGCAGCCGGCTGATTATTTCTCGCGATCGATGTAATTACGTTCTTATCCAGCATGATGGGGTCAGCCATAGGGACTCCAATTGATTTTAACCGGAAGTTTTTGCGTTTTTCTATATTATTAATACTTCAGTACCATAACGTAGTTGGCTTAAATATTTACTGAGAAAAACATTATGAACAAATGCTATCGGTAATTCTCTTGTCGATCTTTATCGATTCAAGGAGAATTGGTAAGTGCTCAAAAGCACACTCTAGAAAACAGTGCTGAAAATCGGACGTCGGATTTCTGAAAAAGCGACGCAGCAACAATATTTTACAATGTCACGCTCGATACAGTGAGCAAACACGATGCTGAAAAAAGATCAGTATTCTCTTTAGCAAAGCAAATCATGCCGGTCTTTTACATGAAGAAACAGCACGGCATTCTCAGGAGATGCTGTAGAGATTCTCAGCGCCTGTAACCTCTTGGAGGAAGAAGGGTTGCGTCCCTCCCCCAGGACATGCCCCTCAGTCTGTCTTTCTGTGCGCCGTCACTGGTCGCGCAGCTTGAGATAGCCCGCCGCCGTGGTAACGTCGCGGGCATTGGCGATCTCCTTGAGGAAAGGCGCGATGAAATCATCCGCCTCGAAGGCATCCTGCGCATTGATGCTGATCAGCGGCCGCGACGAGGCCACCGCGAACACCAGCATGGGGAAAAAGGCTGGCCGAGCTTCGCCCTCGATCTTGGCCGGCGCCGACAGGCTGAGTCCGGCCTCGATTTCTCCCGTCTTCATGGTGATGCAGGAGGCACAGAGCCGATTGATGTTCTGGATTCCGCCCTTATGGTCCATCACGAACAGATAGATGTTACGTTCGCCCGCCCCGGTCACGGAAACAGTAAGCGGGTCGCCCGGCGTCCCCTTGTCCGCGTCGCCGCCTCGAATTTCCGCTTTGCTCAACACCATCTTCAACGGCGGCGCGCCAACAACCGACATCCGGCGCAACGCCCCGACGAAGCCGCACTGCTGGTCGGAGACCGCATCGAGTTTCACCGTCGGCGCAAAACCCGCCTTCAGCTTGAAGGCATCGGCGAAGCTCTGGTCCGTCGCCGCCGTGCCGAGCGCGGTGACGCTTGCGGAACTCGCCGTTACATCGTCCGCCGTCGCAGAAAAGCAGCTATCCGCTCCAAAACCGGCGACGAAATCCCTGAGCGCGGCCGGCGTCGGTGATGTAACCGCCGCCAATTTGGTGCCTTCCAGCGCGGCTTTCGCCTTTGCAGCCAGATCATCGGGACAATCGGCACCGCATTGATCAAGGAACCGCCTGAGTGCTGTGGCATTCTTGCCGGCAGCCGTGAGCTGGGCCGCGAGGCGATCATGCTGCACGGTCAGTTCTTTTGCGGCATCGATACGGGTCCGGGCTTGCTGGGCGAGATCGCCGGGGCAGTCCGCGCCGCACTGCTCGAGGAAGCTCTTCAGCGCCGCCACGTCCTGACCAGCGCTCGCAAGCTGGTTTGCCAGGTCCGCACGGCGCTTGGCCTGCGCCTCCTGGGTGCTGATGCTGCCCCTCGCCTGGCGGGCGAGATCATCGGGGCAGTCCGCGCCGCACTGGTCGAGGAAACTCTTCAGCGCCGCCACGTCCTGGCCAGCGCTCGCAAGCCGGTTTGCCAGGTCCGCACGGCGCTTGGCCTGCGCCTCCTGGGTGCTGATGCTGTCTCTCGCCTGGCGGGCG